>JBOGSW010000001.1:0-3091 GCA_050695815.1 Candidatus Limnocylindria bacterium
CGTCGCGCTGCACGACGTACCGGGCGCGCGGGAAGGCCGGCCGATCGTCAACCCCGACCATCCCGCCGGCGTGGTCGTAGTGGAGATGCGTGACGACCACGAAGTCGATCGATGCCGGATCCTCGCCCACCGCCCGCAACGCCTCGGTCGGATCCCCGCCCTCGACGCCCTTGATGTCGCGGTCCTTCTCGCTCATCCGCACCCCGGTGCCGGTCTCGACCAGGATCCGCTTGCCGCCCGCCTCGATGAGCAGCAGGTTCAGGCGGCAACGGAGGCGGCCGCGCTCATCGGTCTCGACGAATCGGCTCCAGAGCGGTTTCGGCACAACACCAAAAAAGCCGCCCGCATCGGGCCGGAACCAGCCGGCACGGACGACCCTGATGGTGACGCCGCCCGCGAAGGATCGAGCTTCGCCGATCTCGTGCAGCGGCTCGCTCATCGGTCCCTCATCGGTGGACGCGACCGCGCTCGAAATCGGCGTGGTAGCGGCTGGCGGTCGGATCGGTCTGTCCGCGATAGCGCGAGCCGAGCCGCTTGTCGCCGTATGCGACCTCGGCCGCGGAGGTCAACCGCTGGAAGCTGACCTGGCCGATCTTCATCCCGTCGTACAGCTTGATCGGCAGGTTGGCGACGTTGGACAGCTCGAGGGTAAGCGTTCCCTCCCAGCCCGGATCGACGTAGCCGGCCGTCGAGTGGATCATCAGCCCCAGCCGCCCGAGGCTAGACCGCCCCTCGAGCCGCGCGACCAGGTCGTCCGGCAGGCCAACGCGCTCGAAGGTTGCCCCCAGCACGAACTCGCCGGGATGGAGGATGAACGGCTCGTCGCCGGCGATCTCGACCAGCTCGGTCAGCTCCGGCTGCTCGACCCGAGGATCGATCACCGCCGTTCGGTTGTTGCGGAACACGCGGAATCGGTTGCCGAGGTGCAGGTCGACGCTCGAAGGCTGCACCGCATCGGGCGTGAACGGGTCGATGACGATCCGGCCGGC
Source organism: Candidatus Limnocylindria bacterium (assembly GCA_050695815.1). GTDB lineage: Bacteria > Chloroflexota > Limnocylindria > QHBO01 > QHBO01 > JACDBZ01. The sequence continues at coordinate 990 of JBOGSW010000001.1, forward strand.
ATCGATGTCGGCCCGGATGTCTCGGTCGGACAGGATCATGCGCGGCTGATCTTACCCGGGGCGACCTCTGATGAGCCGATCGACCTCGCGCTGGAGCGTCTCGATGTCGTCGTACGCGTGATAGACCGATGCGAACCGGATGTAGGCAAGCTGGTCGAGCTCGCGCAGCGCATCGGTCGCGAGCCTGCCGATCTCGGTCGACGCGACCTCGGCGTCGCCACGGGTGCGAAGCTGCGACTCGATGGCGTCGACGGCGCCCTCCACGCGGTCCAGCGTGACCGGCCTCTTCTGGAGTGCCTTGAGCAACCCGGCGCGCAGCTTCTCGCGGTCGAACTCCTGGCGGCTGCCGTCGCGCTTGATGACGACCAGGCGTGCACCCTCGGGGCGCTCGTAGGTGGTGAACCGATACGAGCATGCCTCGCACTCGCGCCTGCGGCGGATCGTACTGCCGCCCTCGAGGTCACGCGAGTCGATGACGCGGGTGCCGGTCTCCTCGCAACGTGGACATCGCATGCGTTCTGGTGCTCCTATACCAGTGGTGGTACCGTCACGCAGCATACCACAAGATATGGCAAGGCCTCCTGCGGTCACGCGAGCGAGTCGGTCCCAAACGCGGCGCCGGACCGCCGTGGGTGGCGCCCTTATGCACCAGCGGTCCATATCGGCCACCAGGACGGCCCGGGTGTCGCCGCGTGTGTCGGACCGTCACGCATCGGCCAACCAGGAGCCGAATGACCGCGTCCAGGCCCATCAGCCTGGTCGCGATGTGCGGCTGCTGCACGAGCCGGCCATGGAGCACCCGGCTACGACGGTCTGCTTGGCCGATGCATGACGGAGCGGCACATCCGCCGCGGGCCACCGGGGCCAACGAGACTCGGAAGGCCCCTACGCTTCGTCGCGATGGAGACGCGCGGCGACGGTGGCCTCGGCCGGCTTGCCGGGCTCCCAGGCCAGGAGCACGTCGACGATCTCCGCCATCCGCATGCGAGCGTGGGTCACGTTCAGGTGGCCACGCTTGTAGTAGGTGAAGGGCTCCTCGTCCTCCGGCGGTCGGTGCGGCAGGCGCGTGATCGCGCAGCCGCGCTCGACGGTGACGAGGCCGCGCAGGGCGCGCTCGAGGTTCGCCTCGTACTCCATGTGCAGGCCGTGCAGATCCTCGGGCGCCATCATGCCGCGCAGCCCCTCCGCCTCGGCGTCGAGCGCCTCTTCGTGCACCGTCAGCCGAGCCACCGCCTCCTCGGGCTCGATCGATCGGCGGCGGAGCGCCTCGATGTCATCGGCAACTTCGGAGAGCCGAAGGTCGATGCGTTCGGTGCGATCGAAGGCGTCGTTGCGGTAGTCGCCGAGCTCCTGGCCGTGCCCGAAGATCGTTCGGCGGCGGCCACCGAAGAGTGCGCGCATCACGCCGCGTACCCTACCCTACGCGCCCTTGCGCCGACGAATCTCTTCGGTCAGCGCCGGGACGATCTGGAAGAGATCGCCCACCACGAACAGGTCGGCGAACTCGCCGATGGGAGCGTCGGGATCGCGGTTGATGGCCACCACGTGCTCGGCGGTCTGCATCCCCACGCGGTGCTGGATGGCACCGCTGATTCCGGCGGCGAGGTAGAGCGACGGCTTCACGACCTTGCCGGTCTGGCCGATCTGGAGCTGGTACGGGATCCAGCCCGCGTCGGCCGCGGCGCGCGAGGCGCCCACCGCGCCACCGAGCACGTCGGCCAGATCGCGCAGCGGGCCGAAGCCCTCCTCGCCGCCGACGCCGCGGCCGCCGGCCACGATGACCGTCGCCTCCTCCAGGTTGACCACCCTGGCCTCGGCCTCGTGACTCTCGGCCACGGTGGCCTTCGTGAACGCGGAGTCCTCCGCCGCCGGTGCCTCGCTGACCTCGACCGTGCCCGAACCACCCTCGGCCGGCGTGAACGTGTTGGCCAGCACCAGCACGACCGATGGCGTCGGGGAGCCGTCGGTCGGCCGCGACGTGGTCACGACCGAGCCCTGCAGGGTGGCCTGCTCCGTCTCGACGGTGCCGTCGGCAACGCGCGCCGCGCGCACCGGGCCGAAGGCCGGCAGGTGCAGCGCGCCGACCAGGGCGGCCGCCAGGT
>JBOGSW010000002.1:0-16820 GCA_050695815.1 Candidatus Limnocylindria bacterium
CAGGCGCTCGATCGCCTCCGAGCGCGGCAGGTCCGCGCTGTGCTCGAACCGCAGGTCGGCTGCCTGCTGCTCGCGCATCTTTGCCTCGATCTGCTCGAGGTCCGGTGGCGCCAGGGGCCGAGGCAGCTCGAAGTCGTAGTAGAAGCCATCCTTGATCGCCGGACCGATGCCCAGCTTGGCCTCCGGAAAGAGTTCGACGACCGCCGCGGCCATCATGTGCGCCGCGCTGTGACGCATGGCCGCGACCCGATCCTCGGTCCCCGACTTCAGCGCATCCCCGGCGTCCGAATGCGTGTCGTCAGCGTCGATTGCCATGCGCCGAAGGGTAGCGCATGAAGTCGGTCAGGTACGCGGGTCGTCGTCCGCGTTCGGCGGCGGCGGACCGCCCGGCATGCCGGTCTCCGGCACCGGGTCGTCCATGTCGCCGGTGGGCGGCAGCGTGCCACTGCCACCGGGATAGGCGTCGTCGCCGATGGGATCGTCGGCGTCGCGTTCCGGGCGGTCGTACGGACCCTCCCGAGGTCGCAGGTGGTGCTCGCGGTCGGTCTCGTCGACGAGGTCACGATCGGGTGTGCGGTCCATGCATGAATCACGTGCAATTCGCGGGCCACGCGGGCGTGCTCAGACGCGCTTCATCTGCTCGAAGGGCTGTCGGCAATCGGCGCAGTGGTAGATGGCGCGGCACAGGGTCGGGCCGAACGGATTCTCGAGCGTCGTGTTGCGGGAGCCGCAGTACGGACATTCTGCGATGGGCAGGACGGCCAGCTCATCCAGGCCGGACGCCTCCTGCGGGACCGATGGACCGATGTGCGGCGGCGCGAACCCCGACAGGCGGAGCCTCTCGCGGCCCTCCGGGGTGATCCGCTCGCTCGTCCAGGGCGGGCTGAAGCTGATCTCGACCTCCACGCGGTCGGCAATTCGCAAGGCGCCGATGCGCTCCGTCACCTCGCTGCGCATGACGTCGATGGCCGGGCAGCCAACGAAGGTGGGCAGGATCTCGATCCGCACCTGCTCGTCGTCGACGTACACGGAGCCGATGACGCCCAGGTCCACGAGGCTGATGGCCGGGATCTCGGGGTCGGAGATGCGGGCCAGCTCGTCCCAGATGCGCCGCTCGCGCAGGTCGGTCGCTGGAGCTACCACAGCGCACCCTCCTCGGTTGCCGCGACCATGGTGAACTCGCCGTGGAGCCAGCGGAAGTCGTCCGTGCGCGCTGTGCGGCCCTCGGGCTGCGGCGCGGCATCGGGAAGGTCGCCGGCGATCGGCTCGAGCACCGGGCGCACGCGCGCCAGCCAGGCGGCGTGCAACGCCGCCATCGGTTCGGTGAGGATGCCGGAGCGGACGAGCTCATCCTCGCCGGCAAGCGGCGCGAAGAGCTGCTGGGCATCGGGCCACAGGGTGCGAAGGGCATCGGCCAGGCGCTCGTGGACCTCGGGGCTGCCGTCGGCCAGGCGTCGAAGCCAGGCATCCACGTGGAGGAGGTGGTAGGTCTCCTCGCGACGCATCTTGCCCGCCAGCTGGGCCAGCGGCTCGTGGGCGGAGTGGGCCAGCGCGGCCAGGCGGATCGCATCGGCCGTCTCGTACAGGTAGCGGCGCGCCACACTGAAGGCCCAGTCGCCGCGGCGGTGGTTCAGCAGCGCGGCATGCCGGTAGGCGTCGGGCTCGCGACCGTAGGCGATGCGGTCGGCGTCGTCATCGGTCACGTCTGCCAGCAGCTCGTAGAGCGCCCGGGCATGGCCGATCTCGTCCTGCGCGATCGAGCTGGTCGCCACGTCCTCCTCCAGCATCGGCGCGATTCCGGTCCACTCGGAGTCCCAGAAGCCGATCACGAACTCGTCGTCGGCCAGCGTCAGGAGCAGCTCGGCCAGGGCGTCGCGGGTGGTCGCGTCAAGGTCGCTCACTCCCCCGCCTCCGTCGCCGCGCGCTGCTTGGCCGCATCGAGCTTGTGCTTGATGATGTAGCCGCCGGGCTTCTTGTGGGAGCGATCGAAGGGCGGCTTGAGCAGGTCGGGGTCGTCGAGCTCCGTGACCGCGTCGCGGGCCACGATCCAGAGACGATGGCTCTCTCCACGGCGGCCGTAGAACTCGCGGGCGTAGTGCATGGCGAGCTCCTCGTCGGGGGCGTTCACGTTCCCGGCGTGGACCATCGGATCCCCCTCGTCCTCCTGGCGGAAGACCTCCCACACGCGCGCGGTTGTGCTCATCGATGCCAGCGTACCCCGGTGTGGGGTTGGGTGCCACGCGGTGTGCCCGCTCGCCCAGTGGGATTGGCGCAACCACCGCCCACGCAGTTGCACGGGGTGCGACTAAAGGCGAACCAACGAGGGCTCCACCGTCGTGGGTGTCATCGGGTGCAACCTAGGACGAAGGATCGGGCGCTCATTCGGCTTTGGTGCCGTGGGTGCAACCAGCACGGCAGAACCGGGCACGTCAGGCGGCGGCGGTGGCGCCTCCGAGAAGGGCGTCGCGGACCCACTGGGTCTCGGTGAAGTTGACGCGGCGGAAGTCGAGGCGCGACTGCGATGCCGGACCGTGACCGGTGACGACGGACTTCAGCTCGACCCAGTCGGGCTCGGTGTACTGCCAGCGACCGGTGGCGTCGTCGTAGCGCAGGTTCGGATCCGGGATGCGCAGGCCGAGTTCGCGAATGCGGGGCACGTAGATCGACAGGAACTCCTGGCGCAGCTGCTCGTTGTTCTTGCCCTTGATGCCCCAGTGCAGGTCCGTGTCCTTCGCCGGATCGGTGGGCGGGCCGTGCATCTGCATGAGCGGCCCCCACCAGCGATCGAGCGCCTCCTGGACCATGGCGCGCTGGGCATCGGTCCCGTTCATGAGGGTCAGCACGACATCGCGACCGTGCATGATATGGACCGATTCCTCCCAACAGATCTTCTTCATCGTGCGCGCATAGGGCGCGTAGGAGGAGTCGCGCAGGGCCTGCTGCGAGACGATCGCGGCGGCGTCGACCAGCCAGGCGATGATCCCGACATCGGCCCACGAGTGGGTCGGATAGTGGAAGACATTGTGGAACTTCGTCTTGCCGTCGAGCAGGTCCTGGAGCATCTGAGCGCGCGGCTTGCCGAGGTCCTCGGCCACGCGGTAGAGGAGCTGCGCGTGTCCCACCTCGTCCTGGATCTTCGAGGTGAGGGCCAGCTTTCGGCGCAGGTTCGGCGCGCGCATGATCCAGTCGCGCTCGGGCAGCACGCCCATGAGCTCGGAGTTGGCGTGCATCTCGACGAACTTGAGGACCGCGGCGCGGTAGTCATCCGGCATCCAGTCATCGGCCTCGACCTTGCCGCCCGATCCGACGTGGGCGTAGAAGGCCTCGGCGTCGCCCGCCTCGAATGGCGGACGGCCGTTGAGCGGCTGGATCGTATCGGCGTCGTTCATGGCGCTCTAAGGGTACTGCAAGACCGATGCGAACTCTCGCGTATACTGTATATACGCTGGCGCCGGCCTCACTCGTGCGGCGCCCGCTTCAGGGGCCGATGCCAGCGCTCGTACGCCGCTCGCCGATCAACCTCCACGCGCAGGCCGCCATCGGCGCGGGCTGCCTCGCCGCGCGGCACGTACAGGTCCACCGGCAGGAGCCCGGCGGTCCGGACGAGAAGGTAGTCGGCGAAGACGGCATCCACCGTGCCGATGCGCCTCCCGCCGGCGCCACGCAAGCGATCGCCCACCTTCGGCTCCGCGCTCGTCTCGTTCGTCATCTGCAGGCAGCCTAGCGCGGCGGTGCGGCGACGACCAGCGCCGCCGGATGCAGGTCGACCGAGAGCGGCAGCTTTCCGAAGGGCTCGCCATCGAGGTGGATGCACGTCGCAGGATCGCCCTCGATCGCCAAGCTGCGCGCCCGAGCCACCTTCACCGCGGGATGCCGAACGTGCGTTCCCCTATAGAGGTTCGGCATCTGGCGGATGGCGGTGAGCCGCGAGATGTCCCCCACCACGCAGACGTCCATCCAGCCGTCGTCGGGAACGGCAAGCGGCGCGATCCGCATGCCACCGCCGTAGTACGCGCCGTTCGCCATGGCCACGAGCAGGACCAGGTGGGATGCCACCACGCCGTCCAGTGCGATCTCGACGTGCCGGTTCGCGAACCGTCGCAGCTCGCTGAGCGTCGTTGTCAGGTAGCCGACACGTCCGCGCTGCCATCCTCGCCGTGCTGTCATCGCGGTCGCCACCTGTGCATCGAAGCCGATACCGCCCGCGGACGCGAACCATCGGCCGCCGCTGCCATTCGTCGCCCGCAGGACATCGATCGCACGCTCGCCGCGCCCGATTGCCACTTTCCAGGCCGACTCGGTGTCCGGCGGCAGGTCGAGGCTGCGAGCGAGGTCGTTGCCGCTCCCGAGCGGCAGGATCCCGAGGGCCGGCGGCTCCGACGCCCCCGCGGCAAGGATGCCGTTCAGCACCTCCTGCACGGTGCCGTCGCCGCCGACCGCCACGATGCGATCATGCCCGGACGCCGTCGCATCGGCTGCGATCTCTTCCGCATCACCGGGGCGGCTGGTGACCTCGAGCCGCGCGTCAGACCGGTGGTCGAGACGCTCCCGCAACCACCCGATGGCTCGGTGAGCGCGACCGCCTCCTGCCGCGGGGTTGACGATGACGATCGGCGCGCAGGGCACGCGGCGATTGTGCGGTTGGCGTCAAGCGCTCGTCCGCGCTACCTTCATTGCATGGATCGGTGGCTCATGCGCCTCGCGCGCGTCATCGGCGCCTCGCTGGGAGCGCTGGCGGGCATCGCGGCCGTGCAGTTCATGCGCCTGCGCCGGATGGAGTTCCTGGGGCATCCGGGTTTCTACATCAACCACGTCGTGCAACCGACCAGCGGGCAGACGAGTGGCCCGGCACTACGGCTCGTCGTGCTGGGCGACTCCACGACGGCGGGCGTCGGCGTCGATCGGCCCGAGCACGCGCTGCCCTACCTCCTCGCGCAGCGGTTGGCCGACGCCGAGGGTCGACCCGTGCGGGTCACGAGCTACGGCTGGGCCGGTGCGCGGGTGGCCGACCTCGTCCGGCAGCAGCTACCTCGCGCGCTCGAGCCGCTACGGGCGACCGAGACAGAACCGTACCTTCCCGGCGCGGACATCGTGGCGGTCGTCATCGGCGCCAATGACGCGACCCACCGCACTCCGCCGTGGCGGTATCGGACCGATCTGCGCATGACGCTCGAAGGCGTACGCGCTGCCGCACCGGAGGCGCGCCTGGTGCTCGCCGGCATTCCGGCATTCCGGGGCGCATTGCGCCAGATCGAGCCGCTCATCTTCCTGACCGACCAGTTCGCCCGCCTGCTCAGACCGATCAGCCGCCAGGAGGCGGCTCGGGTGGACGCGGCGTTCGCGGACCTCGCCCGCGACGTCCCGGGCCGGCTCCGCGATCGCGACGAGGCGCTCTCGCGCGATCGGTTCCACCCGTCGCACGTCGGCTACGCGGCGTGGGCCGATGTGATCGCGGAGGCTCTCGCACGCGGACCCGACCCGACCGATGCATCGGCTGACGAGCCGTTCGAGGTCGCCGGCATCTGACGCCCCGGTGCGTGGGTGCACCGATCGCTTGCGGCGCGGGCCGGGAGGGTGCCATCCTACGGTCAGAACCTCACCCAAGTGCCCATTGGGGGAATCCGTGCGTCGCCTCGTTCCCGTTGCCCTGACCCTGGTCACCCTGGTGGGCGGCCATGCCCTGGCCACGCCGGCCGCGGCGGCCGAGGAGCCGGTCAAGGTGGCGATCATCGTGGGTCCGGTGGGCGAGGAGCTGACCCCGGTCTACATCGGCCTGGCCGATGCGGCCGCGGATGCGGCGGCCGAGCGCGGCGCGGAGGTGGCCAAGGCCTACTCGCCGGATGCGACGGCCGAGAACGTCCTGGAGGCGGTCGAGGACGCGGCCATCGTGGTCTACCTCGGCCACGGGGTGGGATCGCCCAACCCGTACTCCGACGCGCCCAGCCCGGCCACCACCAACGGCTGGGGTCTGAACGGACCTGCGGCCGACGGCAGTCACGCCGATAGCTGGCGCGACGGCACGCTCACCTACTACGGCGAGGCCTGGATCGCCGAGCACGCGGAGCCGGCCCCGGGCTGGGTCATGATCTACTCCAACGCCTGCTACGCGCCCGGTGCGGGCGAGGGCTTCGACGAGCCGGCCACGGAAGAGATCGCCGCCGAGCGGGTATCGGCCTACTCGCGCGCGCCGCTGGCCGAGCTGGCCGCCAGCGCCTACTTCGCCACCGACTTCTACGAGGGCGCCGCACACCTGGTGAGCACCCTGCTCGACGAGCCGGACCTGCCCTACGGCGAGGTCTTCGCCTCCGAGCCGCGCTACCTGCCCGAGGCCGTGGTCAGCCTGCCGCACGCATCGGTCCCCGACGCCGAGACCTGGCTGCAGCGCTCGCCCTACTTCGAGGGCGCCACCGACTACTGGTACGCCTTCGCCGGCGATCCGGAGGCGAGCCTGGCGGCGTCGGCCGACGGCAGCGTGGAGCTCACAGCCGAGACCGCCGACGTGGCGGCGATGGCAATCGACGGGCTGGCCGTCGGCATGGCATCGAGCTACTCGGAGAACGCTGGCTGGGAGGGCGAGCCGACCGTCGCGCTGCCGCTCGAGCTGGGAGGCGGCATCCCCGAAGGCGAGCCACGGCTGGTGCTCGTGTGCGCCGACAGGTGCGTGACACTGCCGGTGGTCGACTCGTGTCCGTGTTACGTCGGCACCGACGATCAGCGCGTGGCGAACCTCTCGCACGCGGCGTGGCGGCTGGTGACCGATGCGCCGCTGGCCGAGGGACTCGTCCGGGTGGAGGTGCACCTGGCGCCGATCGCCCTGCCTGGATCGGCGCCCGACGCCTGACCTGACGAGGATCAGCCGCTGACGGATACCCGGATCGTGTGATGACCGCGCGCGCCATCGGGATCGGGACGTGTGCGCCTGTCGGTCTGCACCTCGCCGGTGCCATCGGTCGCCCGGACGCGCAGCTGGTGGTCTCCCGGGGTGGCGTCCCATCGGTAGAGGAACTGCACCCAGGTGGCGTCGGAGATGGGCGTGGTCAGCTCCGCGGCCTGCCAGCCCGATTCGTCGACCTGCACCTCGACCGCGGCAATGCCGCGATCCGGCGCCCATGCGACGCCGGCCACGGCAACCGTGCCGGCCTGGACGCCCGCGCCAGCACGCGGCACGTCGATGCGTGATTGCGTCAGGACCGGCGCCTTCTTCGCCCAACCGAGCGGGATCCAGTAGCCGTCGAAGCCCTCAAGGGTGGTGAGCTCGATCTCGGTGAGCCACTTCGTGGCGCTCACGTAGCCGTACAGCCCGGGCACGATGAGCCGCGCGGGAAAGCCATGCTCCGCCGGCAGCGGCGCCCCGTTCATCTCGACCGCGACGAGTGCCTCGCGGTCATCGTCGAGCGCCCACACCGTCGGGAAACCGGCCGTGAAGTTGTCCGCCGAGCGGCCGACGATCTGCGTCGCATCCGGATGCACGCCGGCGCGGTCGAGCAGCTCCTTGAGCCGCACGCCCTTCCACAGCGCATTGCCGACCAGGTGGCCTCCCACCTCGTTGCTGACGCAGGCGATGGTCACGTACTGCTCATGGAGGTCGAGCGCGACCAGCTCGTCATAGGTGAGCTCGAGCGGCCGATCCACCATTCCGGTGACGCGCAAGCGCCACGCGTCGAGGTCCGGCCGCGGGACGAGCAGCGCGGTATCGATGCGGTAGAAGTCCTGGTTCGGCGTGACAATGGGGGACAGGCCATCCACCCCGAATCCGACGCCGTCCGGCAGCGGAGGGACCGTATCGGAGGCTGCGGGAATCGCACCTGCCTGCGGCGTCGAAGCCTCCCGTCCGCGCACCAGGAGCGTGCGTCCGAAGACGCCGGCGACGGCGGCGGTCCCGATCACGGCCACCGATGAGCCGATGAACCGGCGGCGGCCCCAGTCCGGCATCTCGGCACGCGCAGGTTCGGCCACGGCCGCCCAACCCATCAGCCATCCGAGCAGCCAGATCGCGACGAGCACGGCGGCCGCGGCCACGATCAGCGTCGGGAGGGCGTCGGCCAACGGATCGCGCAGGCCGGCCCCGAGCGCCAGCAGCCCTGCAGCCGCGAAGCCGATGCGAGCCAGCTCCGGCCTCGTGCGTGCCAGCACTCCCAGCCCCGCCGCGCCCGCGAGCGCGACGCCACCGATGACCACGTTGAGGATGAGCTTGTCGGCCTCGCCGAAGAGGTCCACCACGAGCTGCTTCGCCCCGGGCGGCTGAAGCGAGATGACCAGGTCGCCGATCGCCAGGATCGGGCTCGCGGCGCCCGAGAGGATTCCGGCGAGCAGCTCGCCGGCCCCCAGAGCGCCCACGCCGGCGGCCAGCCCGGCCAGCGCGGCGGCGCGGCGGGACGGTGTGCGGGTGGCGGCATCGGGAGTCATCGGTCTCTAACTGTACGGCGCGGGACACGACTCCGTTGACAGCAGCCTCCCCTATCATCGAGCGGTGACGGACGCCATCGACCTTCGCTCGGACACGGTGACCAGGCCGTCGGAACCGATGCGCCGGGCCATGGCTGAAGCCGAGGTCGGCGACGACCAGTACGGCGAGGATCCAGCGGTCAATCGGCTCCAGGCAGAGGTCGCCGCCCTCCTGGGAACGGAGGCGGCGCTCTTCCTCCCGTCCGGCACGATGGCGAACCAGGTTGCGCTGCGCACCCTCACACGCCCGGGTGACGACGTGCTCGTGCCCGTGGCGTCGCATGTCGTGCTCCATGAGACCGGTGCCGGAGCGGCGAATGCCGGCGTCCAGTTCAGCGAGATCGGCTCCGGAGGCACGTTCACCGCGGCCGAGGTGACGGCGGCGATCAAGCCCCGCGATCACATCGTGTACCCGCCGACCACGCTCCTCGTCGTCGAGAACACTCACAACCGGGCCGGAGGCGTCGTCTTCGGGGCCGATGCGCTCGAGGCCGCGCTGGCGGTCGCGCGCGATGCCCGCCTTGCCGCCTACCTCGACGGCGCGCGGCTGCTGAACGCGTCGGTCGCCTCGGGGCGCCCGCCGGCGGAGCTGGCGACCGGCTTCGACCTCGTCGGCCTCTCCCTCAGCAAGGGGCTCGGCGCGCCCGCCGGATCGATGCTCGCGGGATCAGGCGAGCTCATCGGCCGAGCGCATCGGTATCGGCGCATGGCGGGCGGCGCGATGCGGCAGTCCGGCATCCTGGCCGCGGCAGGCTCCTACGCGCTGGCCACCAACGTCGAGCGCCTCGCCGACGACCACGCCAACGCCCGCCTGCTCGCCGATGAGCTGCTACGAGGCGACGACGTGGAGCTCGACCTGGCCACCGTGCAGACGAACATCATCGTGTTCAGGCTCGTCGAGCGGAAGGGCGTGCCGGACGCAGCCACGTTCGTGGAGCGCTGCCGCGAGCGCGGAGTGCTGCTCAACGCGTTCGGGCCGCGCGTCGTGCGCGCGGTCACGCACCTGGACGTCACCGCCGACGACTGCCGCGCCGCCGCGAAGGTGATGCGCGCGGTGACCGACGGGCGCTAGACCTGCTCCATCGGCTCGACATCTTTCGGGTCGAGCTTCAGGGACGCGGAATTGATGCAGTAGCGCATGCCGGTCGGCTGGTCGTGCGCGTCGTCGAAGATGTGGCCGAGGTGCCCGCCGCAGCGCGCGCAATGCACCTCGGTGCGGGTCATGAAGAAGGACCGATCGCTCTCCGTCTCGACGGCATCGGAGTCCATCGGCTGGTAGAAGGAGGGCCAGCCGGAGCCGGACTCGAACTTCGTGCCGGCGTCGAACAGTGCGTTGCCGCAGGCGGCGCATCGGTACACGCCCTTGCCGTGCTCGTCCAGGTACGTGCCGGTGAAGGCCTGCTCGGTGCCCTTCTCGCGCAGGATGCGGTACTGGTCCGGCGTGAGCTCGGCGCGCCACTCCTCCTCGGACTTGCTGATCTTCTGAGTGGTCATGTGCACAGCGTACGCCTGACGCGTGACGTACGCGTGAGGTACGCGTGACGTACTCGTGACGGCCGATGCTGGCATGCGCCTTGTCCCGACCGCGGCCGGGATGAACGCCGCTCGTTTCGTCGGGGACCGATGCGGACGATGGCCTCATGGCCGCTCAACACCCGTCAGTCCGGCGATCCACCTTCGCCAGCGCTTCAACGTCGATCGCGGCTGTCGTCCTGGTGACCGTGACCGTCGCCCTGAGCATCCTCTTCGCGTCATTCCGGGCCGACATCGGCGGCTCGCCTGCCCCGAGCGCCCCGCCGGTCGCGTCACCGATCGCCTCGCCGACTCCGTCACCGAAGTCATCGCCCAGCCCGAGCGAGGATCCGACGCCATCACTCACGCCGTCTCCCACGGCCACTCCGCGGGCGACCATCGCACCCACCCCCGTCGCGACACCCGTCCCCACGCCGGTCCCCACGCCGCGGCCGACCGTCGCGCCAACGCCTCCTCCCGTCACCGGCGGGCCGCCCCGCTGCGAGTACGTCGACGTCCTCACCAAGCACCATGGCTACGGCGACTGGCCGATCTCGCTCCTCGACACGCTCTACCACCTGCCCGCGGGCTACGCGCCGGGCGACCTGGTCGACAGCGGGAACGGTGGCGTCAACGGCGGCTACCTGGTGCGCAGCCTGCTCATCGCCGACCTGGCGGCCATGGCGGCCGACGCGCGCGCCAATGGGACGCCGATCAAGCTCGTCAGCGGCTACCGCAGCTACGCCCAGCAGCAATCGACCTTCGACCACTGGGTCAGCATCGGCGGCTACAAGCAGGCGCTGCGGACGAGCGCGCGGCCGGGCCACTCCGAGCATCAGCTCGGCACCGCGATCGACGTCACGGGCGAGGGCGGCGCCGCTCCGTGGGAGTACGCCGACTGGGCGACCACACCGGCGGGCGCCTGGATGGCGGCCAACGCCTGGCGATACGGCTTCGTCATGAGCTACCCGCGCGGCGCATACGACCTGAGTTGCTACGACTACGAGCCATGGCACTACCGCTACGTCGGCCGCGACCTGGCGACGCGGATCGTCGCCAGCGGTCGCGTCCCCCGCCACGCGCTGTGGGAGCTCCAGTAGCCCTATCCTTGACCGATGCCATCGCAGCGCATCCTCCTGGCTCCGGGCGGCTCTGGGCGGGTCGAGCAGCTCGGGGGGCACGCCGCCGGCCTGGAGGCCCGTGGCTTCTCGGTCGAGCTGATCGGTCTACCACGCGGGAAGGCGGAGCGGGCGGTGCCCGCCTACCTCAAGGCGCTCGGCGACGAGGCGGCGACCACGGTGACCGGCGGACAGTCGTTCGGGGGCCGGGTCGCATCGCTCGTCGCCGCGGAAGCGCCGCCCGCAGCCCTCGTCCTGTTCGCGTACCCGCTCCACGCACCCGGCCGTCACGAGGGGTGGATCGAGCGGACCGCTCACTGGCCCCGCATCTCCTGCCCCGTCCTCCTGCTCTCGGGCGAGTCTGATCCGTTCGCCCGCATTGACCTGCTCCGAACGGCGGTCGACCAGCTGCCGAACGGGACCCTGACCACGTACCCGGGCGTCGGGCACGGGGTCGGGCCTGTCCTCGACGACGCGCTTGACCGCGTCACGGCCTTCATCGGCGCCAATACCTGACAGGCCGTGTCGCCTTCGGCGGCGTATCCTCGCGCCGATGCGCGCCTCACGACTGGTCCAGCTCCTCCTCGTGCTCCAGAACCGCGGCCGCACCACGGCACGGGATCTGGCGCGAGAGCTCGAGGTGTCGGAGCGCACGATCCACCGTGACGTGGACGCGCTGAGCGGCGCCGGCGTCCCGATCTATGCCGAGCGCGGCCCGCACGGCGGCATCCAGCTGGTCGACGGCTACCGCACGCGGCTCACCGGCCTGACCGGCGACGAGGCCGAAGCCCTCTTCCTCTCGGGCGTGCCTGGTCCCGCGGCCGAGCTCGGCCTCGGAACGGTCATGGCGGCGGCGCGGCTGAAGGTCCTCGCCGCCCTGCCGGCGGAGCTCCGGGCGCGGGCGACCCGCCTCGTCGAGCGCTTCCACCTCGACGCATCCGGTTGGTTTGCCAGTGGCGAGTCGGTCCCGCATCTCGGCACGATCTCGGAGGGGGTGTGGAAGTCGCGTCGCCTCGATATCGAGTACCGGCGTGGGGACGGCAGCGTGGAGCGACGCCTCGAGCCGCTCGGCCTCGTGCTGAAGGCCGGGATCTGGTACGTGATGGCCACCGCCGACGGGCAGGTGCGCACGTATCGCGTCTCGCGCGTCGCATCGGCGCGCCTCACCGAGGAGACCTTCGAGCGCCCGGCGCCGTTCGATCTCGCCGGCGCATGGGCCGAGGCGAGCGCCGCCTACGAGCGAGAGGCGCCCAGGGTGACGGTGACGGTCCGGTGCGATCCACGCGCGTTCTACGCCCTGCGCGACCAGGTCGGCGACCACGCCATCGAGAGCGCGGAGCGGCTGGCAGTCGAGGATCCGCAGGGCTGGACGCACCTGCGCATGACCGTGGACTGGCCGGACGAGGTGCCCGGCAGGCTCATCGGCCTGGGCGGGGCGGTCGAGATCCTCGAGCCAGCCGACCTGCGTGACCGGGCAGTCGACCTGGCCCGGGAGGTGATCGCGCGCCATTCCGGCGGTTGAGAGAGCGAGGCCGTACACTGCGAGCCATGAACGCCGTACAGACCGCCACCGCGTCGCCGGCCCCGGGCGAGCCTGTCGCGGCACGCGTCCCGATGCTCACGGCGCTCCGCGTCCTCCTCCTCACCGAAGCTGCCATGACCCTGGGCCTCGCCATCTTCCTGAGCATGCTCGCCGCGGGACTGCGCGACTCCCTGGGCGGCGAGGCGGGCGTGACCGCCGAGCAGAACGTGCGCTTCGCGGCCGCCGGCGCCTTCGGGTTCACGATCTTTGCGGCAGTCGCCTCGCGTGGTGCGCGCCGGCGTCGGAGCTGGGCGTGGACGATGGCGGCGGTCCTCCAGCTGATCATGGCCGTCGGCACCGGTGCCGCCATCCTGGTCGCGGAGTGGCATCCCGCATACCTGGTGGGCTTTGCCTTCGCCACGGTGGTGATGTTCGTCCTCTCCACCGCATCGGTCCGGCGCGCGCTCGGGCAGCACTGACGACGGAGCACTGGCGCCATCTTCTCGGCGTTGCCTGTATTGATGACGCTTCCTGTCGGGTATCGGTCCTAGGCTGAGACGGTGATGGCCGAGCTGAATCCGCACGACCCCGGCCCCGAGCGGGCCGGTGAGCGAGGCGACGAGCACGCTGTGGCGGCGCGCGAGCCACTGAGCGTCGGCGGGGCGAGCGTCCGCATCGGTACCGCGTCGTGGACGGACCCGACCATGACCGCGCCCGGCGTCTTCTACCCACCCGATGCCGGCACGCCCGAGGATCGCCTCGTCTACTACGCCAACCAGTTTCCTATCGTCGAGGTGGACGCCACGTACTACGCGCTGCCCGCCCGACGCACCGGCGAGCTGTGGCTGGAGCGGACGCCGCCGGACTTCACCTTCGATATCAAGGCGCACGCCCTCATGACCGGCCAGCCGTCCGAGCTGAAGCGCCTGCCCAGGGATATCCGCGAGTCGCTGCCGGCGGACCTGCTCGACCAGAAGCGCGTCTACGCGCGCGACCTGCCCGACGAGATCACAGACGAGATCTGGGCGCGATTCCTCGACGGGATCGAGCCGCTGCGAAGCTCCGGCAAGCTCGGCGCGGTCTTCCTCCAGTACCCGCGCTGGTTCTTTCCGACCAACGAGTCCCGCGACGAGATCGTGAAGGCAAGGGAACGGCTGGGCGACACGCCGTTCGCCGTCGAGCTCCGACATGCGAGCTGGTTCAACGAGAAGAATCGCGAGCGCACGATCGCATTCCTCAACAAGTACGAGATCCCGTTCGTGATGGTCGATGCGCCGCCGGGCACGAAGTCGTCGCTGCCGCCGATCACGCTGGTCAGCTCGCCGAAGCTGGCGGTCGTGCGGTTCCACGGCCGCCGCACCGAGACGTGGGAGAAGTCCGGCATCCCGGTCGTCGAGCGATTTCGCTACCTGTACGACGAGGGCGAGCTGGGCGAATGGGTGCCGCGCATCCGCGAGACGGCGGAGCACGTGCCGGAGATCCACGTCCTCATGAACAACTGCTATGCGAACTACGGGACGACGAACGCCCGCGAGATCGCGGACCTGCTGGCCGCCGAGGTGCCCCGCCTCGACCGCTGAAGCCCGCTACCCTAGGGGGGTGGGGATCCGCCGGCTCATCAGCACCCTCCTCGGTTGCCTCCTGCTCGCCGCCTGCACCCTGCCGCCGCTGAACACTCCGACGCCGGTCCCGACGCCCTCACCGACCCCGACGCCGACGCCCTCGCCGACGCCCTCCCCCACCCCGACCCCGACGCCCGACCCGACTCCGGATCTCGGCGCGGTTCCGCGATTCCAGACGCGGGAGATCGTTGCCACGGCCATCGACGGACTCCGCGTGCGTCAGCGTCCCGGGGTGAGCAGCGTCGTCGTCACCGGCCTCCTGCCGCTGAGCGCCCGCCTGGGCGTGGTCATGGGCCCGATCGTGGTCGATGAGCTGGGATGGTATCTGGTCACCGATGCCGATCCCGCCGAGCCGCAGTTCGAGGAGGGGTGGATCGCGACCGGCTTCGAGCCCGAGGCGTTCCTGCGGGCGACCGGCGACAGCGCGGAGGAATCCCCGCTCGTGGCCGGCCTGGCCGGCACGGGCGATGCCGAGCAGGGACCGATCGAGATCCCCGACCCCGATCACGCCATCCGCTGGATCGCCATCGATCCGGAGGGCGTGCGCTGCTCGTTCGGCGTCACGCTGGCCGCCGGCTCGGCCGACCCGATTCGCGCCATCAGCGCCACCATCGGCAACAGCGTCGTGCCGGGCACGCTCCAGCCGAGCTACTTCGCCTCCCAGCCGACGCTGCGCGGACAGCTCTTCATGGCGGTCACCAGCGATTGCGCCTGGGCACTGGTCGTCACGCGCTCTCCGCCGATCGCGCCCGATCCCTCGTCGTCCGCCTCGGAGTCGCCCTGAGCCGATGCAGCTGATCGACGGCAAGCCCGTGTTCTCCGCCACCGACCTCGTCGGCTACCTCGCCTGCGAGCACCTGACCGCGCTCGAGCGCGCCGCGCTGGCCGGGCTCGTCGAGCGCCCGAACCGGGCCGACCCCGAGCTCGACGTCATCCGCGAGCGAGGGTTCCAGCACGAGGCGCGCTACCTGGCGGAGCTCACCGCGGACGGCAAGGAGGTCGTCGAGATCAAGCGCGATGACGACGAGGATCGCGGTGACCAGCTGCGGCGACAGGCGGTCGAGACGGTCGAGGCCATGGCATCGGGTGCCGCTGTCGTCTTCCAGGCGACCTTCTTCGACGGCCGATGGCTGGGCTACGCCGACTTCCTGCTGCGCGTGGACGACCCGACACGCCCATCGGCCTGGGGCCCGTATCACTACGAGGTGGCCGACACGAAGCTGGCGCGGCACGTCAAGGCGAGCGCCGTGCTCCAGATCTGCAGCTACGTGGAGCAGCTCACGCGCATCCAGGGCGTGCAGCCGAATCGGATGAAGGTGGTCCTCGGCGGCGGAGCGCGCGAGACGGCGACGCTGCGCGTGGACGACTACATGGCGTACTTTCGCGCCGCCAAGGGGCGCTTCGAAGCAACCGTCCTGGGCACGGACGAGGCCCCACCGGCGCGCGCGGGGTATCCACCGGCGGCCACGTACCCCGAGCCGGTCGATCACTGCGACGTCTGCCGCTGGGCAGAGCTGTGCGTGAAGCGCAGGCGCGACGACGACCACCTGTCGCTCGTGGCTGGCATCACCGGACGGCAGCGTTCGTCGCTGCTTGCCCGCGATGTCGACACGGTCGTACGGCTCGCCGGCAGCCCGCTCCCGTTCGATCCACCCCTGGACGGGGCCAGCGCCGCATCGGTCGAGCGCGTACGCGAGCAGGCGCGCATCCAGGTCGCCGGACGCGGTTTGCCGAAGCCGATCTACGAGCTGCTCCTGCCGAAGGCGGGTGAGCCGATCGAGCCCGAGCGTGGCCTCGCGATCCTCCCCGAGCCCGATCCCGGCGACCTGTTCCTCGATCTCGAGGGCGATCCATACGCGCTCGACGACGGCGTCGACTACCTGTTCGGCGTCCTGGATACCGGCGGCACCTTCACGCCGATCTGGTCGTTCGACCCCGACGCCCCGGCCGAGGTCACGCTGGCCGGCGAGAAGGCGGGATTCGAACGTCTCATGGACCTGCTCACCACGCGCCTCGAGCAGCATCCGAAGATGCACGTCTACCACTACGCCGCGTACGAATCGACGGCGCTGAAGCGCCTCATGGGCCGCCACGCCACGCGCGAGGACGAGGTGGATCGGCTCCTGCGCGGTGGCGTCCTGGTCGACCTGTTCCGCGCCGTTCGGCAGGGCCTGCGGGCATCGGTCGAGAGCTACTCGATCAAGCGCATCGAACCGCTCTACGACTTCGTTCGCGATGTCGCGCTCAAGGACGCGGGCTCCAGCATCGTCGCGTTCGAACACTGGCTCGAGCTTGGCGTGGGTGATCGGCCCGCTTCGACCATCCTCGACGACATCGCCGCGTACAACCGAGACGACGTGCGAAGCACGCTGCATCTGCGCGACTGGCTCGAGACCCTCCGCCGCGAGCTTGCCCAGCGAACGGGCCAGGAGGTCCCGCGCCCGTCAACGGTCTCGCCCGATGCGCCAGTGGATCTCGCAGCCGCCGATGCTCGGGTCCAGGAGGTGGCCGATGCGCTGACGGCCGGCATCTCTGCCGACCCTGGCGAGCGCGACGATGAGGAGGCAGCGCGCTGGCTGCTCGCCCAGCTGCTGTCGTGGC
>JBOGSW010000003.1:0-5011 GCA_050695815.1 Candidatus Limnocylindria bacterium
CCGCGCGGCTGCCCGCGGCGCGCGTGACCACCGACATCGTGTCCATCATGTCGGATCAGATCGCCCAACCAACCGATCGTCGGACCGAGCCTCGCTCCGCCCGCGGCCAGTCATTGGTCGAATTCGCTCTTGTCCTGCCGATGCTCCTGGTGCTGCTCTTCGGCGTCGCCGACTTCGGCCGCGTGTTTCATGCGGGGATCACGGTGGAGGCTGCAGCCAGGAACGCGGCGGAAGCAGTCGCGCAGGAGTACCTCCAGCTCCGGCGAAGCCTGGCCCCGCCTTCAGCCGGTGACTACGATCGGCTTCACGAAGTGGCATTCGACACCGTGTGCGAGGAGGCCGCAGCCCTGCCCAATGCGGCGATCACGGGGACCAACTGCACGGCTCCGGCCGTTGGCGTTTGCATCCACGACGACCCCGCGAAGCTGCCGGGATACGTATGCCCGGCAATGACCTCGGGCGCGCCGCTTGGTGACTGCCCGAGCCTTGACGCAACCTGGCCGGCCCAGTGGGCCGTCGATGCCCTGCCGTCAGTGGAGGTGCGGGTCTGTTATCGCTTCACGACGATGTTCCCACTCGAGGATCTCTCGCTTCCCTTCGCCTCGGGCCTGGATCTCGGCGTGATCTTCCTTGAAAAGGATCGCACGTTCACCGTCGCGGACTACGGCTACTGATGATCACATTCAAGCGTGGCCCAGCCGCCCACGGGCAGACGCTCGTCGAAACCGCACTCGTCCTGCCCCTCTTCCTGATGGTCATTTTCGGCATCATCGTTCTCGGGATCGGGGTGTTCTACCAGCAGCAGCTCACCAACGCCGCCCGGGAGGCGGCCCGGTTTGCGGCGATCAATAGCGCCACGGCCGTGTGCCCAACCGTCCCTCGTCAGCCCTACAACCCTGTCAGCCCGCCGCTGAGCTATCGCCGTTGTGATCCGGCAGAGACGGGCTGGCCCCGGATGCGGGACCACGCGAGAGCCAGCACGTTCGGCGTGGACCAGACGTCGATCCAAGTCTCCGCCTGCTGGTCAGGCTATCGAGACGACACGACCAATGCGTACGACTCTCCTCCTCCGGGCACCCACGACATCGGTGGTGTTGCCACGCCTGTCACCAGCACCTTCGCTCAGTGCCAGATCGATGGACACGACCCGACGGGTGCCCTCGACGGGATCCGGTGTCAATCCGGACTCCCTACGACTGACGAGGCGAGCGCCATCTCGGAATCGGTGGGCCGGGCAGTGGCGAATACGGTGACCGCATATACCTGCTTCGAGTGGCATCCACCCTTCGCGGGCTTCCTTCTGATCCCCGAGACCGTCATCCAACGAGCCGCCATCACGGAGGCGATTCAGCGACAGCAATGAATTCCATGGTTCGGACCAACGACGGATCCACTGAACGCGGGCAGATCCTGATCATCACGGCCGCCGCAATGGTCGTCCTGCTCGGTATCGCTGCGATCGTGGTCGACCTGGGCATGTCGTGGATGCTGCACAGGCAGGAGCAGAACGCCGTGGACCCGGCGGCGATCGCTGCCGCCCGATGGCTGCGGGACCCCGTCACCCTCGCGCCAAGCTGGAACCAGCTCGAGGCGGAGAAGGATGCGTGCTTCTACGCGAAGGCGAACGGCTTCTTCGAAGACGACAATGCGTCCTGCGACGCCGCACTTGACACCGACGCCCTCCAGGTCTGGTCTCCGCCGATCTCCGGCCCGCACTCCGGCACCACCGGGTTCGTCCAGGTGATCATCCGAGCGACCCATCCGAGCTTCTTCGGACGGATTTACGGGCAAAACGAAGCGGCCGTGACGACAGATGCGACCGTCGCCAACACGACCGGTGACTCGAACTCAGCCTCGCTCATCGCTCTCGATCCTGGCTGCGACGGTGGCCCCGGCGGGAAGATCAGCGGCAACAACGCCACTGTCGAGATCATTCCCGCAAGCGGCTACACGGGACCGGGAGGCTATGTTCATGTCAATTCAAGCTGCGCCACCCACCCTACTGGTGCGCCCGACGCGTGCTCCAACGGAACATCGGATCTCAAGATCGACTCGGCCAACCTCATCACACCGCACGCATATGTCCACGGCGAGTGCACGCTCAACGGGTCGGGCGCGAATCTGACGTGCCCCACGGGGATCACCGATTGTCTCACCGAGGGCGCCCTCCAGCTCGGAGACCCACTTGGCGCCCTGTTCCCTCCGACATTCGAGGAGGTCAACGCCTTCTATGGGCCGGCCCATTGTCCGAGTGGGGAGGAATCGCTTCCGACGGACGTTGACGGCTGCGAGCTCAAGTCCATGACGTGTGCTGACGACGGAACTCCCGAATGTGAGCTCCAGCCCGGCATCTACTACGGCGGGTGGACGATCGGTAGCCACGTCGAGGTCAAGCTCGAGCCCGGCATCTACATCATCGCGGGCGGCGGCATCCGAGTGAACACCGGCGGAATCGAGTCGGTCAGTGGAGATCCCACGGTGGATGCCCGCGTCATGATCTTCTCGACCGACAACCCGACGCTCTGTCCATCAGACGATGCCGCCTGCCAGGGGCCCATCCGCATGCAGGCGAACTCGGACTTTGCGGCGCAGGCGATCAATGACAACACCTGCGCCACTCAGCCGATCACGTGTCCATATCGCGGGATCCTGCTCTGGCAGGACGGCCGGGGCACGAACCCTGACGCCGAGGTCCGGCTCGGCGGCCAGAACAGCTCGGTCGTGTCTGGCACGATCTACGCGCCGAAAGCGGACGTCATCCTCAACGGCGGCGCAGGCGGGACCGGCTGTGACCCTCTCACCCCCAACCCGGCTTGCCTTGCCGTTCAGATCATCGCCTGGCACTTCGAGATTACGGGCGGCGGTTACCTTCAGATGCCGTACGACCCAGCGGGCCTTTGGCAATTCCCGCATCGAGGATTGGTGGACTAGCCAGGCACCGGATCGACGGGCCGGTCCCGCGCGAGGCGCAGGGCCAGGCCCACGGCCTCGCGAGGGTCGCGTGAGCGGTGCACCCGCGGGCCACCGAGGCGGTGCTCCGACTCCACCCGCCATGAGCTGAGGGCGACGACGTGGCGCCCCATGCGGAGGGCGAGGCCAATCTCCGAGAGGGTCCCGTGGCGCCCACCGACGGCGATGACGGCGTCCGCCGAGGTCACCACCACCAGGTTGCGGACGACGCCGAGCCCGGTCGCGATCGGGATGCGGACGTACTCGTTCGCCTCCGACGCATCGGCTCCCGGCAGGATGCCGATCGTCTCGCCGCCGGCACCCAGCGCGCCGCGCGAGGCCGCCCGCATGACGCCACCGAGGCCACCGGTGACCAGCGTGGCGCCGCCTCGAGCGACGTACTCCCCCACCTCCTCCGCCCATTCCAGGAGCCGATGAGCATCCGGGCCGCGCGGGTCGCCATCGCCGATGACCGCCACGACCGGCGGCCGCGCGCGCGGTGTCACATCAGACATGGCTCGTCGCCCGCAGCGGGACCGATGCGATCGTCTCGTACCGGGCCGGGCCGCTCCCGAGGTGGCTCCGCATCAGGTGGAGCCGATCCACGACAAGCGTCCCGACCGGCGACGCCGCCTCCGCGACCCACCCCCGCAGGTCGACCGGCTGGGGTCGCGCCCGCGCCAGCGTGACGTGCGGTCGGAATGGCTGGTGCGCCGGCACGCCCACCGCGCGCCGCGTGCGCTTCGCGAGGTTGCGGAACTGCGCCTCGGGATCGGCGACGCCATACCAGGCCACCCGCGCGTGGCTTGCCGAAGGAAATGCGCCCAGCCCGCCACAGGCCAGGGTGATCGGCTCCTCCTCGTCTCCCACTGAGGCGAGCGCGTCCGCCAGGTCCGCTACCGTCGCGGCATCGATCGATCCGATGAAGGCAAGCGTCACGTGCCACGCGGCCGGATCGGCCCAGCGCAGGCCGGACAGGTCGGGCCGCTCGCGCCACCCGGCGAGCTCGTCGGCGAGGGCGGTGCGCAGGCCGTCGGCGATGGGCACGGCCACGAAACAGCGCCAGAGCTCGTGGCTCATCGGTCCGGAAGCCGTGCGTCGACGATCGGCATGAGCTCGTCGAGCGACCGGATCACCGGCACGCCCTCCGGCACGTCCTCGGGGCTGTAGCGCCCGGCCCGATCGATCAGCACGGCCTCGATGCCGACTGCCCGCGCCCCCTCGACATCGGCTCCGACGTGGTCGCCCACGTGGATCACGTTCTCCGGCTCGACGCCGGCCTCCCCGAGCGCCCACTCGAAGATGCGCTGGTGCGGCTTCTCGAAGCCGATCCGCGCGCTCGCGGCGATGAAGTCGAAATGCTGCACGATGTCGAGCGCATGCAGCAGCTCCGGCAGGTTCCAGACCCAGTTGCTCACCGCACCCACGGTGAGGCCGCGCTCCTGGAGCTTGGTGAGCGTCGCGTACGCGTCGGGAAAGATGTGCCAGTGACTGGTGACCAAGAAGAGCTCCGCCAGCCGCCGATAGAACGCATCGGGCATCGGCTGCAGCCCAAGCTCGGCGATCGCCGCCGCATCGATCTCCACGGTGCGCTGGAAGCTCGTCTCCTCGGACGGGTCGAAGCCCTCGCTCATGCCCCATCCGCCGTGGTGATACGCGCGCCGCAGCGCGGCGTGCAGATCGTCCATATCGACCGGCACGCCGAACTCCTCGAATGCCATGGCGTACACGTGCTCCCACGATGGGTTCGGGCGCATCACCGTATCGCCGATATCGAGGAAGACGGCGCGCAGCGGGCTCGTGCTCATGGCCCGAGCAGGGTACCGCAGGCTCCCCGGCCATCGGCGAACGTCGCGGAGCCACGGACGAACGCGCAGCGCAGAACGTCAGGCGGCGGAGACGCCCATCGTGCGGAGGATGCCGTAGATCTCGGTGCGGTAGCGGATGCCCGACGAGTGTCGGCTTAGCCAGAGGAGGTAGTCCGTGTCGTGCCGCGCCAGGTCGCGCAGGCTCCAGCCGGTGTACCGGCCGAATGCGAGCACACTTCCCGGCGACGGAGAAG
>JBOGSW010000004.1:0-16766 GCA_050695815.1 Candidatus Limnocylindria bacterium
TCCTGGCGTCCGATCCGGGGTCGGGTGCGGTCACGCTCCACCTGTTCGTGAACCCGCTCGTGGCCTGGATCTGGATCGGCGGCGCGATCATCGGTCTCGGCACGGTCTTCGCCATCTGGCCGGAGCGACGTGCGCGCGCCGTGACGGTCGAGCGGCCCGCGCCGGCGCCGGCGGCAGCATCGGTCGAGCCGGCGGCGGCAGCATCGGTCGAACCGTTGGAGGGCGCCTGATGCGATACCTGCGTTGGCTGCTCGTGCCTGTCCTGGTGGTGCCGCTCGTGTGGCTCCTCTTCACCGGCTTCGGACGCGATCCGCGCGCGATCGCCTCGCCCCTCATCGGCCAGCCCGCTCCCACCTGGAGCCTCACCACCCTGGACGGCGAGAGCCTCGGCACCGATGACCTGGCCGGCCGGCCGTACGTCGTCAACTTCTGGGCCAGCTGGTGCATTCCCGCCTGCGTCGACGAGCACCCCGTGCTGGCCGCCACGCACGACGCCTCCGGGGACGAGCTGGCCATCGTCGGGGTGCTCTACCAGGACGCGCCAGCGGATGCGGAGGACTTCCTGGCTCGCCACGGCGATGCCGGATACGCGCACGTCGAGGACTCCGGCGGTCGCCTGGCGATCGACTTCGGCGTGAGCGGTCCGCCGGAGACCTTCTTCGTCGACGCCGATGGGATCGTGCGCGACAAGCAGTTCGGCCCACTGACCGATGCGCTCATGGACGAGCGCCTGGCCTCGATCGGGGTGAGCCGATGACCCGCTGGCTCCCATCGATCGCGCTCGGACTGGTTGTGGCCGTTGCGGCGGTGACGGTGGTCGTGGCTGTGCAACCGGGGCCGGAGCCGACCCTCGCGGAACGGGCGGGTGCGCTGGCAGGCTCGCTGCGCTGCCCCGACTGCCAGGGCCTGTCGGTGGCCGACTCGCCCACGGGATCGGCCCAGGAGATCCGACGCCAGGTCGATGAGCTGCTCGCCGGCGGCGCCTCCGACGATGAGGTGCGCGCCCACTTCGTCGCCCGATACGGCGAGTGGATCCTGCTCGCGCCGGCCTCGCCGGTCGTCTGGATCCTTCCGTTCGTTGTGGTGCTGGGCGGCGGCGCGATCCTGCTCGCCTGGCTGCTTCGTCGCCGCTCGGCCGATCCGTCGGGGCCCCGACCGCAGCTCTCCGAGGCGGAACGTCGCCGGCTGCGCGACGAGGCGGAGGCGCTCGATGCCTGAGACGCTGCTCCTGTTGGTCGGCGCGGCCGTTGCGGCGGTCGTCGTGCTCGCGCCCCTCGTGCGCCACGGCTCGGACCGCTCGCCCGACGACGAGCGGGACGCCGTCGCGATCCGCCACCGCGTGGCGCTCGAGGCATTGCGGGACGTGGAGACCGATCGTCGCGCCGGCTCCCTCGATGCCACTGCCTACGCCGAGCAGCGCGCACAGGCCGAAGAGCGAGCTGCCGCCACGCGCGCCGCGGTCGACGCAGCCGGAGTCGCGTCGGTGCCGCCAGTCTCGTCGGTGCCGCCGGTCTCGCCGGTCTCGCCGGTCTCGCGAGGCGGTCGCCGGGCCGCGCTGGTCCTGGCCGGGCTCATCGGCCTCGTCATCGTCGGCGGCTCGCTGGTGCCGGCGGCCGGGATCGCGAACCGCACGTCCGTGAACGCGGCACTGGCCGAGGCGCAGGCAACTGAGGAGGCACGCCAGGATCGGATCGCCACGCTCCTCGAGCGGCTGGCCACCGACACGCGCGATCCGGGGACCCTCTCCGAGCTGGCCGACGCGTACCTCGCCGGCTCCAGCATCGAGGATCTCGCTGCGGCGGCGATCTGGCTGGGCGTGCTGATCGACGTCGAGCCGAACCGGGCCGATGCCTACGAGCGCATCATCACGGCCTATCTCCGTGCCGGCGACTATGTCAACGCACGAGCGGCCCTCGACTCGTACGTCGAGATCGAGTCGGCCGATCCGGTCGAGGTCGCCTTCTTCGACGGGCTCATCGCCCTGCGCGGCGAGCGCGACCCGGAGCGGGCGCTGGCGGCATTCGACACCTTCCTCGAGCTTGCCCCCGACGATCCGCGAGCGGGAATGATCCGCGGCCTGCGTGACGAGGCCGCGGAACCGCTCGCCAGCCCGTGACCAGGCCCGCGATCTCGCGATTCCGCGACCTTGAAACGGCGATCTATCGACCGATGCTGTCCTGGGGCCGAACCGGGGCGCCGCACCGTTGATCTATCGGTCACCTGCTGCCGTGGGAGTGCCCCGCAGGCGCGTTCACGCCAGCCGGTCGCCGATAGATCGCGGATCCGCGACACGGGAACCAACCCAGGACAATCTCGGCCGATAGATCAACGCTCCCGGTTCCGCGACCTTGATGCGGCGATCTATCGACCGATGCTGTCCTGGGGCCGAACCGGGGCTCCGCACCGTTGATCTATCGGTCGCCTGCTGCCGTCGAGCCGCCCCGCAGGCGCGTTCACGCCAGCCGGTCGCCGATAGATCGCGGATCCGCGACACGGGAACCACCCCGGGACAACTCCCGACGATAGATCAACGCCCCGCGTTGACGATCGGCTCGAGCATGCGCTCCAGCGCCGCGAGGTCACTCTCCGAGAGGCGGTCCAGGAAGTGTTCGGCGACGCCGCGCAGGTGGGTGGGGGACGCGCGACGCAGGCGCTCGTGGCCGGCATCGGTCAGGGAGGCCCATTGGCCGCGCCGGTCGGACTCGCAGGTGACGCGCTCGACGAGGCCCTCCGCCACGAGTCGGTCGACCAGGCGCGTGACGCCCGAACGCGAGAGCAGGAGAGCATCGGCCAGCTCGCTCATACGAAGCCGGCGCTCGTCGGCCGCCGCGAGCTGGACGAGCACGTCGTAGTCGGTCAGGGCCATCTCCTGCTCGGCCTGGAGCTCGAGCTCCAGCGCGCGAATGACGCGGGCGTGCGCACGCAGGAATGCCTTCCAGGCCTCGAGGCGTGGGTCCTGGCGAGAGATCGGTCGTGTCATCGGCTTTGCCGCCGTAGATGGTTGCATATGCAATCAGTTTCGCCTATAGTTGCGGTGTCAATCATACACCGATTCCCACGGAGCCTACCTCACACCATGACCTGGAACCTCGACGCGGCGCACTCGGCCGTCACCTTCAGCGCGAAGCACATGATGGTCACCACCGTCCGCGGCAGCATGAAGATCCGCGATTTCGACCTCGAAATCGACCTCGACCACCCGGAGCGCTCCAGCGTGCGCGTCAGCATCGACGCCGCCTCGATCGAGACCGGCCAGGAGGCACGCGACCAGCACCTCCGATCAGACGATTTCCTCAAGACCGATGAGTTCCCGACGATCGACTTCGTCAGCACCAGGATCGCGCGCATCGGCGAGGACGCGGGGGAGCTCCACGGCGACCTGACGATTCGTGGGGTGGCTCGACCCGTCGTGCTGGATGCCGAGTTCAACGGGATCGTGCCGAACATGCAGGGCGGTGAGCGCGCCGCGTTCAGCGCGTCCACCACGATCGACCGCGAGGACTTCGGCCTGACCTGGAACGTCGCCCTCGAGTCCGGTGGGCTGCTCGTCAGCAAGGACATCAAGATCGAGGTCGACCTCGCCGTGGTGTCGGCGGCCGAGGTAGAGGGGCGCGGGGCCGAGGACGATGAGCGCGACGTTGTGAGGCGCGAGGTCGTCAGCGTCTGACGCTGCCGGGTTTGCGTCCCAGCGCACGGAATTACGAAGCGGGGGCTCCGGCGACCCCAATTCGGTGCAGAACGTGCGCTGGGACGCATCCCATGAGCAGGACCCGGCCGAATTCGGCCTCTCGTTGATAGTTGCGTGCGCCCCAGCGCAAGTCCCGTGGACCAACCGATCTTCCCGAGGACGTTTGAGACGCCGCCGAGATGCCAAGTACCGGTCCGACCGGCTCATGACAGGTCCGACCCGGCTCGGTTCTGCCAGGTACCAATCACCCTCGGCATAGGCAGCGCCAGGCACGGCGAGGACCCTCTCGAGCGACTCACTCACGCTCAATCGGTGAGCAGCAGGCCGCCTGACATTCCCTCGGCGTTGCCCAAGCCGACGGTGATTGGCAGGTGACAACAACGCCAACGTTGCGCCGGGCGCTCAACCCCGGGAGGCTCACTCAGCCCTCAGCGCAGGCCCCAGCCTGGCCTCGTCCGACGCGACCCGTCAGAATCGGTCCATGAACACCGATCCCGCGTGCACCCACCTGGACCAGATCCGCGACGTCTCGCCGAGCGCCGATGGCTGCGAGGACTGCCTCCGCATCGGCGCAGAGTGGATGCACCTGCGCATGTGCCTGAGCTGCGGTCACGTCGGCTGCTGCGACAACTCGCCCAACCGGCATGCGACGGCGCACTACCGCGAGACCGCGCATCCGATCATCCAGTCCGCCGAACCGGACGAGGATTGGATCTGGTGCTACCCCGACGAGCTCTACCTCGAGCCCGCGGCCCTGGCATGAGCCGGCAGCGCTAGCATGAGCCGATGCCGAAGCTGGACTACCCGACCGCTCCCACCGCCGACCAGGTCGACGACTACCACGGGACGCGGATCGCCGATCCGTACCGGCCGCTGGAGGACTCTGACGCGCCCGAGACGCGCGCCTGGATCAACGCCCAGAATGCCCTGACCGAAGCGGTCCTGGGCGAGGTGCCCGCGCGCCGCGAGATCCGGGAGCGGCTGGCGGCGACGTGGGATTTCCCACGCGCGGGGGCGCCCTGGCGCCGCGCCGGGCGATGGTTCCAGCTGCGCAACAGCGGCCTCCAGGACCAGGACGTCCTGTGGGTCGCGAACGGACCCGAGGACGGGGGCCGGGTCCTGCTGGATCCGAATGCCCTGAGTGACGACGGCACCACGGCGCTCGCCGCGACCGAGGTGAGCGAGGGCGGCGAGCTCGTCGCGTATGCCACCAGCGACGCCGGATCGGACTGGCGCACGTGGCGCGTGCGGAACACGGCAACCGGCGCGGACCTGCCCGATCGGCTCACCTGGAGCAAGTTCGCCTCGGCGGCGTGGACGCACGACAACAGCGGCTTCTTCTACGGCCACTACCCCGAGCCGCCGGCCGATGCGGCGTACGACGCCCCCAACCTCGACATGGAGCTGCGCTACCACCGCCTCGGCACCGACCAGTCAGACGACCCGATCGTCTTCGCCACCCCACACGAGCCCGAATGGGGCTTCGAGCCGGAGGTCACCGATGACGGTCGCCTTCTCGTGATCAGCGTGTGGCGCGGCACGGACCCGACAAACCGCGTCTATGTCGCGGAGATCGACGGGGCGGGTCAGGCGCAGCCCCGAGCGCTCATCCCCACCGCCGACGCCCGATACGAGCTGATCGCCGGCGTGGACGGCACGCTCTTCTTCCAGACCGATGCCGGCGCGCCGCGCGGACGGGTGATCGCCATCGACCTCGTCGATCCCGAACACCCCCGCGAGGTGATCCCCACCGCAGACGACGCGCTCGAGCAGGTCCGCCTGGTGGGTGGTCGCCTCGCAGCCGTGTACCTCCACGACGCCCACCATCGGCTTCGCATCTTCGAGACCGATGGGCGACACGTGGTCGACCCGGTGCTCCCTGGCATCGGCACGATCGCCGACCTGGCGGGCCGCCGCGAGGACGACGAGCTGTTCCTCACGTTCGCGACCTTCAGCGCCCCCGCATCGGTCCTGGCGGTGCGCATGGCGGACGGCTCCGTGCGCGCGGTCGGCGGCGCTCGCCTGGCCTGGGAGCCGGACGACTACGTCACCGAGCAGGCGTTCGTCGACTCGACCGACGGGGCGCGGGTGCCGCTCTTCCTGACCCATCGCCGCGACGTGACCTCGACCGGCACGACCCCGACCCTGCTCTACGGCTACGGTGGCTTCCACCTCTCGGTGGGGCCGAGCTTCAAGCCGGAGTGGCTGGCCTGGATGAAACGTGGCGGGCTGTTGGCGGTCGCCTCGCTGCGCGGTGGCGGCGAGTACGGCAGGGACTGGCACGACGCCGGCCGCCTTCGGAACAAGCAGAACGTGTTCGACGACTTCGCGGCCTGTGCCCGCTGGCTGGCCTCATCCGGTTGGACCGATGCGTCCCACCTCGGCATCAGTGGTCGATCGAACGGGGGGCTCCTCGTCGGCGCCAGCATCACCCAACATCCCGAGCTGTTCGGCGCCGCCATCGCCGAGGTGGGCGTGATGGACATGCTGCGTTTCCATCGGTTCACGATCGGCTGGGGTTGGACCTCGGACTATGGATCCGCGGATGATCCGGACCAGTTCGATACACTCATCGCGTATTCGCCGCTGCACAACATCCGCTCCGGCGTGGCCTATCCGCCGACGCTCGTCACCACCGGCGATCACGACGATCGGGTGGTGCCGGGTCACTCCTTCAAGTTCGCGGCCACGCTGCAGGCCGCCCAGGTCGGCGACGCCCCGGTCATCATCCGCATCGATACCGACGCCGGCCATGGACTGGGCAAGCCGGTGAGCAAGCTCATCGACGAGCGCGCCGACGTCCTGGCCTTCCTCGAGCTGGCCCTGCGAACCTGAGCGGGGCCCGATCGGATCGTGTCCGCGCCCGTAGTGCATGTGGTGAAGCATCTGGCAATGTTCGCGGCGCTCGTGCTCGCGGGCTGCGCCGGCGATCCTGCGGCATCGAGTCCGCCGGCGACCCTGCCGACGGCCAGCGCATCGCTCCAGGCATCCGAGGCAACTGGGACGGGATCGGCCGAGGCATCGGCATCGGCGTCGGCATCAGCGTCGGCGTCGGCATCGGCGCAGGCATCGGTGGCGGACGTGGCGGACCTGCTGCCAACCGAGCTGGACGGGCTGCAGGCGCACACCTTCGCGGTCGCGCAGGACCTCGTCGGACGGCTGGCGGCGCGCGTCGGGACGTCCGTCGACCAACTGGAAACTGCCTACGCCAGCGAGCATGGTGCGCGGTTCATCCAGATGATCGCCATTCGGGCGCCGGGGACGCCGGCCGAGCGCCTGCTCGACCTGCTGCCCGAGGTCGCCTACGCCGCGGCGCCTCCCGAGGGCCAGGTCGTCGAGACCGATGTGGTCGCCGGCACCGACGTGACCGTCATCCACCACCCGCAGCTGTCCGCCCGGCTCGGAACGTTCTACGGCTTCGTGCGTGGCGGGGCGTTGATCGTGGTGCAGACCTTCGACCGCGAGTCGGCCGAGGTCGCGATCTCGGCACTTCCGAACGGCTGACGGCGGGCACCGTCCATCTATCGCCGTGGTGTGTCGTGGAGCCCTTCCAGCGCCGCGTACCCGCGATCTATACGCCGCTGGCTGGCGTGGCGGTGCCTCACGGGCGCGCCCACGACACGTGCATGACGATAGATCGGCGCCCGGGCGCCCAGAACGGGTCTGATGACAGATGCGGCCCATAGATCGCGCGCGGGACCCCGGGCGTGGGAACGGGCCAGTCAGCGGCCGAGATCGCGATCACTGCCCTTCCGGGCGACTGGCGGCGGGCACCTCGATCCAGAAGGTCGATCCGACGCCCTCCTCCGAGGTGAGGCCGACGCTGCCACCGTGGGCCTCGGCGATGTGGCGCACGATCGCCAGCCCGATCCCGGCCGAACCCCCCACCTGCTCGTCGTCACGCTCCCGCTGGCGGGATCGGCTCACCTTGTAGAAGCGCTCGAAGACACGATCCTTGTGGGCGTCCGGCACGCCGATGCCGTCGTCCGCCACGCTGAAACGCACGCGGCCCTCGAGGGGCTCCCAGCCGATCCGGATCTCGCCGCCGGAGTGGCTGTATTTCACCGCGTTGTGCGCCAGGTTGAGCAGGGCCTGACCGAGGCGCCCCGCATCGGCCTCGACGACCAACTGCGGCTCCGCAACCGGCAATGCGCGGACGCGAATCTCCCGGCGCTCCGCCACCGGACCGATGCGCGCCACGACGTCGTCGACGATCTCCTCCGGATCGACGGGCGCGATCGCCAGCTGGGTCTCGCCCGACTCGATCCTGGTGAGGTCGAGCAGCTCATCCACCAGCTGGGCGAGGTGATCGGCCTCGCGCTCGACCTGGACCGCGAGCTCGCGCATCGTGGCCGCGTCGTCGACCGACCCCGACGAGAGCGTCTCGGCCAGCAGCTTGATCGAGGTCAGGGGCGTGCGCAGCTCGTGGCTGATGTTCGCCACGAAGTCCCGACGCACCCGCTCGATCCGTCGCAACGCCGTCGTCTCGTGCAGCGACAGCACGAGGCCACCCTCTTCGAGCGGTACGGCGTCCACCGCGAACTGGCGCTGGCCGAGATGGCCGAGCGCCGTCTCTCCACTGGCGCCACCGCCCGCCAGGGCGTCGCGCGCCACCGCGTCGAGCGTGGCAGAGCCGAATGCGGCGATGAGGCTCATCCCGACCATGGCCTCCTCGGATCGTTCGGCCAGCGCGGCCGCCTCCGGGCCGGCTCGCACGATGCGCAGGTCTGCGTCCACGATGAGGAGGAGATGGTCGCTGCGGTGCCCGAGGAGCGCCTCGAAGGCTGCCGCCGTGGTCGAATCCGTCATGCGGCGCGCGGCGTGAAAGCGTAGCCCACGCCGCGGACGGTGCGGAAGTAGTTGTGCCCGCCGGTTCCGCGCAACTTGCCGCGCAGCCAGGAGACGTGGACGTCGACGGTATGCCCGTCACCGGTGTAGTCGTAGCCCCAGATCCGGGTGAGCAGCTGGTCGCGGGTGAAGATGCGCCCAGGATTGGCGGCCATGTGCGCGAGCAGGTCGAACTCCTTGGGCGTCAGGTGAGTCGGCGCGCCCCCCACGCTCACCTCGCGACGCGCGATATCGATCCTCACCTCCCCGAAGGAGAGCTCCTCCCGCTTCGTGGGCTCCTCGCCCTCTCGTCGCCCGCGGCGCAGGACGGCCTCGATGCGGGCCAGCAGCTCGGGGCGGCTGAAGGGCTTGGCGACGTAGTCATCGGCACCGACCTTGAGCCCGACCACGCGGTCGATCTCGTCACCCTTGGCTGAGAGGATGATCACCGGCGTCGTGACGCCCTCGCGGCGCAGGACGCGAAGCACCTCGACGCCGCTCATGCCGGGGAGCATGACATCGAGCACGATGAGGTCGAGACGCGCGCTACGCGCTGCCTCCAGAGCCGCCTCGCCATCGGCCGCGGTCGCGACCTCGTACCCCTCGCGGGTGAGATTGAAGCTGAGTGCATGGCGGAGGGTGGCATCGTCCTCGACCAGCAGGAGTCGCCGTCGCATCGGTCCCTCCTAGGGGTTGAGGTCCTCGACTCGCCCGGTCGCCAGGTACACGACGTCCTCCCCGATGTTCGTGACCCGGTCGCCGAGCCGCTCGAGATGGTGTGCGGCGAAGAGCATGTGGGTCGTCTGCTTTGCGCGCTGGGGAGCGACCGCCAGGAGCTGCATCGCCTCCTCGTAGACGCTGTTGTAGAGGTCGTCGATCTCGTCGTCGCGCCGGGCGACCCCGCGCGCATCGTCCTCGCTGATGTCGACCAGCGCGCGCATCGCGGCTCGCAGCTGCTCGCGGCAGATCTGCTCCATGCGCGGGATCTGCTTGAGGATCGGCGTTTCAGGCTCCGATGCCAGCTGCTGGGCGAGCTTGGCGATGTTCACGGCATAGTCGCCCATTCGCTCCAGCTCGGCCGAGGCGTGGTAGAGCGCCAGCAGCTCGCGGGCGTCGCGCGCCACCGGAGCCTGGGTGGCGATGAGCGTCGTGATCTCGGTGTTGATCTGACGTTGCAGCTCGTTCACCTCGGCGTCGTCCCAGCGGACCTGGTCGGCCAGCTCCGAGTCGCGCTGCACGAGCGCCCGCCCGGCCCGCTCGAGCGCCTCCTCGACCCGCGCGCCCAGGCGCAGCACGTCGTCCTTGACGCCGTCGAGGGCGCGGTCGAACGTGGCACGCGGGCCCTGGTGCTCGGTCTCGTCCATCGGCTGCTCCACCATCGGTCCTCCTCAGCCGAACCGGCCGGTGATGTAATCCTCGGTGAGACGGTGGGCGGGCCGCGTGAAGATGTCCTCGGTGGGTGCCATCTCGACGAGGTAGCCGGCTCGATCGTCGCCCATGGTGAGGAAGGCGGTGACGTCGCTGGCCCGCGCCGCCTGCTGCATGTTGTGGGTCACGATGACGATGGTGTAGTTCTCCTTGAGCTCGCGCATGAGCTCCTCGATCTTGAGGGTCGCGATCGGGTCGAGCGCCGAGCACGGCTCGTCCATGAGGATCACGTCCGGCTCGACGGCGATGGCCCGCGCGATGCACAGCCGTTGCTGCTGCCCGCCCGATAGCGCGGTGCCGGGAGAGCGGAGCTTGTCCTTCACCTCGTCCCACAGCGCGGCCCGGCGCAGGGAGGACTCGACCAGCTCGTCCATGTCCCCCTTGAAGCCGGCCACGCGTGGGCCGAAGGCGACGTTGTCGTGGATCGACTTCGGGAACGGATTCGGCTTCTGGAACACCATCCCGATGCGCCGCCGCACCTCGACCGGGTCCACTCTATCGGCGTACAGGTCGACGCCGTGGTAGCGGATAGAGCCTTCGATGCGCGCGGACTCCACCAGGTCGTTCATGCGGTTGAAGCTGCGCAGCAACGTGCTCTTGCCGCAACCCGAGGGACCGATGATCGCGGTGATCTGGTTCCTTGGGATCTGGAGGCTGACGTCGCGCACGGCCCGGAACGAGCCGTAGAAGCAGGAGAGCTGGTCCAGCTCGAAGACGACCTCGTCGTCCGGGAAGATGAGCGAAGCGCCATCGACAGCAACCAGGGCGGTCTCGTCGAGCCCCCGCTGCGTTGTCATGACCCGTATTGTCCGCGCTTTGACATCGGTCTGCGCCTCGGTGTCGACGGTCAATGGATCACCACGTTCGGTCATATCGGTTTCTCAGGATGATGGCTGCGGCGTTGACGAGCAGGATCACGACGAGGAGCACGGCGATCGCCGCCGCCCCGAGCGCCCGGAACTCGTCCTGTGGATAGCCGGCCCAGTGGAAGACGATGGTCGGCAGGGTGGTGTAGGGCGACGTGACCTGGTCGATCGGTCCACCGGCGGCGCTGAACGTGCCGGCGATCGCGCCGACCAGCAGGAGCGGGGCGGTCTCGCCGAAGGCGCGGGCCAGCGACAGGATCGTGCCGGTGAGGATGCCCGGGGCGGCGTACGGCAGGACATGGCTGCGGATCGTCTCCCAGCGCGTCGCCCCGACGCCGAACGCCGCTTCACGAATCGAGCCGGGGACCGCCGCCAGCGCCTCGGAGGTGGTGATCACGACGATGGGGAGCACCAGGATCGCAAGCGTGAGGCCGCCGGCCAGCAGGATCCGCCCCATTCCGAGGACGGTGACGAAGACGGCGAGGCCGAGCAGGCCGTAGACGATCGCCGGCACGCCGGCCAGGTTGCGGATGTTCGTGCGGATGAGGCGCGAGAGCCGGGTGTCGGTCGCGTACTCCTCGAGGTAGATCGCGGCGCCGATGCCGATCGGGAGCGCGCCCACGACGACGATCAGGGTGACGAGCAGCGAGCCCATCAGTCCCTGGACGATGCCGGCGCGCTCCGGTCGGGCGGAGAGCGACGAGGTGAGGAACTCGACAGGGCGCTCACCGAAGACGGGTGCCGCGGTGCCGACGATGTCGGCCAGCAGGACGAGCAGCACGCCGAGGGCCGCGAGCAGCGACAGGAGCAGCGCTGCCTCGAGGATCCAGCCGCGCCAGTCGGTCCCGCCGGCCCGAAGGCGCCGCGCCACCGCGCCTGTCGTGGTCAGCGCCGTGCTTGCCATCAGTAGCGACTCCGCACGCGGCGCACGAACGCGTCCGATACCAGGTTCAGCACGAAAGTGAAGACGAACAGGAGGAGTCCGACGAAGTAGAGGCTCTCGAACGTGAGGGCGGCGCCGCGGACCTGGTCGGAGCCGATGGCGAGCGCGGTCATCGCGGCCGTCATGGTCTGCCCCTGGTCCAGGGGATTGAGATTGAAGAGCGAGCCACCCGTGGCGCCGGCGGCCATCGCCACGATCATCGTCTCCCCGATCGCGCGCGAGATGCCCAGGATGAGCGCCGCCATGATCCCCGAGACCGCCGCCGGGACGACGACGCGCATGCTCGTCGTCCGACGCCGGGCGCCGAGTCCGTAGGCCGCCTCGCGCAGGTAGTCCGGCACGGCGTGCATGGCATCCTCGGCGATCGAGGCGACAAGTGGCGTGATGAGGATGCCGACCGCGATGCCCGCGGAGAGCATGTTGAAGAGTGGCGTCCCGGGAAAGATGGCCTGGATGAGCGTCGGGCTGATGAAGGCGATGGCGAAGAAGCCGAGCACGACCGAGGGGATCGCGGCCAGGATCTCGATGATCGGCTTCAGCATCTTGCGCGCTCGTGTGCCGGCGTACTCGGACAGGTAGATGCCGGCGCCGATGCCAAGCGGCGCCGCGACGGCCATGGCGATGATGCTGATGACCAGCGTCCCGGCCACGATCGTCTTGATGTCGTACATCCCGCGCCGAGGGAACCAGCCGTCGGTCCATAGCGTCGCGAGGTCCACCTGGACGACGAACGCCAGCGCGTTGCCGATCAGGGTCAGGATGATCCCGGCGCTGATGACGATCGAGAACGCGGCCGCGGCCTTGAAGAGCAGCCGCACGGCCGACTCGCGCCGCCGTCGGGCGGGCGCGATGCGGAGGTCCGGGGCCGCTGGCGGCCGCGGCGCTGCGGAGGTCGTGGCCGTCATCGGTGCCGCGCCGTCATCGGTGCCAGATCATCGACCGTCCCATGTCGCGCGCGTCTCCTCGAGCGCGTCCGCTGCCAGTGAAACGTAGCCCGCCTCCTCGACCGCGGCGATGCCCTCGTCGGAGAGGTAGTAGTCGACGAAGTCGCCCAGCGTCGAATTCGCCGCAGCCCTGTCCGTGTTCACGTAGATGAACAGGTCGCGGCTGATCGGATACGCGTTGCTCGCGATCGTCTCGGCGGTGGGAGCCACGCAGCCATCGCCTCCGTCGACCTCGAGCGCCTTGACGACGTCCGCGTTCTCCTCGTAGAAGGCGAAGCCGACCCAGCCCAGCGATGTATCGGAGCCGCCGATGCCCTCGATGATGACGTTGTCATCGGCCGAGGCGGTGTATCCCGGGCGCGCCACGGGATCGGTCCCGCGCACCTCGGCGATGCCCTCGAAGACGAGCTCACCGAAGCTGTCGTAGGTGCCGGACTCCTCGCCTGGCGCCGTGACCTCGAGCGGATCGTCGGGGTATGGCGCGTTCGACGCGCCGAACTCGTCGCCAAGCTCGCCGGCCAGCTCAGCGGCCAGGTCGTCCTGGTCGCTCCAGGTCTCGAAGTCGTCGCCCTCGGGTCCCATCAGCGCATAGAGATCCAGGAATGACAGGCAGCTCACCGCGTCGTTGGCGACCGAGGTCAGGACGCTGATGCCGTCGATGGCGATCCTGAGCTCGACGTACCGGATGCCGGCCTCTTCGCAGGCCGCGATCTCCTCGCCGCTGATCGGCCGCGAGGCGTCGCTGATGTCGGTCTCGCCCTCGCAGAAGAGGGCGAATCCGTCGCCGGTGCCAGGCCCGTCGACCGAGTATTCGAAGCCCGCGTTGGCGGCGCCGAAGTCCTCGGCCACCAGCGAGCTGATCGGCTCGACGGTGGATGAGCCCGAGATGACGACCGCCTCTGCGGGACCGTCACGTTCGGACGCGGACGGCGTGGTGACGCAGCCGGCGAGGATGACGGTGCCGACCACGGCGAGCGACAGCACGGGGTGCTGCCACCTCGTTGTGATCAATTGAATCTCCTCCGGTGGACGCCCGGCCGCTTGGACGGCATCGGGCGCAGGTTGACGACTCCACCGTGGGGCGCAGCCCTCAACGCCTGGTCAGCGCAGCGTCAAGGGTGGGTCAATGACCGATGCTGGCCACGGGACCCGGGCCCCGTCGATCTATCGGCCGGGGAGTGTCGTGGAGCCTTCCCTTGTCGCGGATCCGCGATCTATGCGCCGCTGGCTGGCGTGACGGTGCCTCACGGGCGCGCCCACGACACGTGCATGACGATAGATCGGCGCCCGGGCGCCCAGGACGGGTCTGATGACCGATGCGGCCGATAGATCGCGCGCGTGGAGATCGCGCGCGGGACCCCGAGCGCGCGGATACGCGCCAATCAGCCCAGGAGGGGGTTGAGGACCAGGTAGGCGACCGCCGCGGTGATGCCGGAGGCGGGCAGGGTCAGGACCCAGGCCGTCACGATGGAGCGCGCCACGCCCCAGCGGACCGTCTTGAGCCGGTCGGACGAGCCGACGCCCATGATGGCCGAGCTGATCACGTGGGTCGTGCTGACCGGCATGCCGAGCTGCGAGGCCCCGAAGATGATCGTCGCCGCCGTCGTCTCCGCTGCGAACCCGTGGACCGGATCGAGCTTGACGACCTTGGTCCCCATCGTCTTTATGATGCGCCAGCCACCGGCAGCCGTCCCGAGGCTGATGGCCGATGCGGCCGTGATGATCACCCAGAGCGGGACGTCGAAGCTGTCGATCACTCCTGCAGTGACGAGCGCGAGGGTCATGATGCCCATCGTCTTCTGCGCGTCGTTGCTGCCGTGGCTGAAGGCCATGTAGGCAGCCGATAGCACTTGCAAGCGCCGGAAGACGGCGTTGAGGCGCTGGGGGTGCGCGCGTCGCAGGACGTTGAAGATGACGATCATCAGTGCCAGGCCGAGCAGGAATCCGACGACGGGCGAGCCGACCAGCGGAATCAGCACCTTGTTGACGATGCCGTCCATCTGCCAGGCGCCCATGCCGTAGGCCGCGAGCGTCGCCCCGAGCAGGCCACCGATGAGCGCGTGGCTCGATGAGGAAGGGATGCCGAGCCGCCAGGTGAGCAGGTTCCAGAGGATGGCGCCGATGAGCGCGGCGGCAATCACCGTCTGCCCCTCGACGCTGGGGCCGATGTCGACGAGCCCTTCCCCGACCGTCTGTGCGACGGCGGTGCCGGTCAGCGCGCCTACGAAGTTCGCGGTAGCGCTCATGGCGATCGCCCATCCCGGCTTGAGGGCGCGGGTGCTGACGCTCGTCGCGATCGCGTTGGCCGTGTCGTGGAAGCCGTTGATGTAGTCGAACGCGATCGCGAGGCCGAGGACGACCAGCAGGATGAGGGTGAAGCCCTCAGGCATGCTTGACGACGATCCTCTCGATCACGTTGGCCGTGTCCTCACACGAGTCGATCGCCTCTTCGAGCGCGTTGTAGATGTCCTTCCACTTGATGATCTCGATCGGATCGTTGCCGTTCGTGAACAGCTCCGCGATCGCCCGTCGAACGATGCGGTCGCCCTCGTTCTCGAGCCGATGGATCTCGATCCAGTGAGGGCCGATGTCCTTGAACCCGCGCAGCTTCTCGAGCGCGTTGACGATCTCCTCGCACTGCTTGACGAGGATTCCGGCCTGCTCACTGGCCGTCCGCGTCGGCTCGTCGATCCGGTACAGGATGCAGGTGTCGGCGACCTCCTCGATGAAGTCGATGATGTCGTCGAGACGGCTGATCAGCTGGTGGATGTCCTCGCGGTCGAACGGCGTGACGAACGTCCGCTCGAGCCTATGGCCGATGTCGTGGCTGATCGTGTCCCCCTCGCGCTCGAGGTCGCGGAGCTGCGCGGCGATGCGTTCGCGCTGGTCGTAGGAGCGGAAGAACTCGTCGAGCAGCAGTGCACCGGCGAGGACGTTCTTGGCGTCATCCACGAAGAGGTCGAAGAACTTCTCCTCGCGCGGGATGAATGGGAGGCGCATGTGCGCGTTCGTGACTCCGTGGATGCGCCGGTGCCGATGGCCCCTCCATCGGTCTTGACGCCATCGGCAGCGTACTCGTTCGCGGCGTCCTTCGTGCCTCAGATGGTCGAACCTGGCGCCGCCGCGTAGGGCAGCCACCGCGTAGATCTATCGATCCGTATTGACGTGAGGCCAATCCCGGGCGCCCTGGCATCGATCTATCCGTCACCGGTGGGCGTGGGGTGGCGTCGTGCGCGCCGTCACGCCAGCCCGTGGCGTATAGATCGCAGATCGGCGACCTGGCAAGGCGCTCTTGACGATATCGGTCGTTAGATCGTTTGGGGCCAGCCGACCGCCGGCTGGCAGCCGGCAGGCCCATCGGTTCAGCAGCAGCCCGGTCCGCAGTCGCAGCAGCCATCGCAACAGTCGCAGCTTCGCATCTTCCTCACCTCCTCTCAGCAGGTCGTGCAGGGTTCGCACGCCTGGCCGATGGGCAGGACGCCCAGCACCAGGCGCCGGCAGGCCAGGGCCACATCCCGCAGCCGATCGGCGCGCGCCTGGCGCTTGACATCGGCCTCGCGGGCGGTGGCCAGGAGCTCGAAGTGGAGTGTCATCGTCCGACCGTAGGACTTCCATTGATGATTGTCAATATGGACATCCATCGATATACTGCTCCACGACATGACGCGAACCACGGACCCCGACATCGCGCTGCTGGCCGCACTGGCGGACCCGGTGCGGCTCTCGTTCGTTCGGCAGCTGGCCGAGAACGACGGCGTCTGTGCGTGCGATTTCAGCGAGTGCTGCACCGTCAGCCAGCCGACGATCAGCCACCACCTCAAGGTCCTTCGCGCCGCCGGGGTGGTCATCAGCGAGCGACAGGGAACGAACATCATCTACTCGCTGAGTCCCGACTTCAGCCGCCGATGGGCCGCCATCGGCTCCAGCCTCGCCGGCCTCGTCCAGGTCGCCTGAGCTAGGCCACGCCAACCAGGCGCGTGATTGCCGCCGCGGACGCCGCGACGATCACCACGACCAGGATCGGCGCACGAAGGGCGAGCGCCAGCGCGGCAGCGCCCAAACCGAAGATC
>JBOGSW010000005.1:0-5188 GCA_050695815.1 Candidatus Limnocylindria bacterium
GACCGATGCGGACGCGCGGACGGCCCTGCTACCCTCCGAGCCGATGCGGGTCCTGTTGATGGGCATGATGGGAAGCGGCAAGTCGTCGGTCGGTCGCGCACTGGCGACGCTGACCGGGTGGCCGTTCTTCGACAACGATGTGCTCGTCCAGCGCGCCACCGGGCGCACAGCGCGCGAGCTGCTCGAGACCGATGGCGTCGACGCCCTGCGTGCGGCCGAGGCGACCGCCTTCCGCGCCGGGTTGCAGATCGACCCTCCGGCGATCGTTGCGATCGCCGCCGGCGTTGTCCTCGAGCCCGCGGACCGGAGCCGGATGGCCGAGGGCGGGTTCACCGTGTGGCTGCGGGCGCACGCCGATGTGCTCGCGGCGCGCTCCGCGGGTGCGTCGCATCGGCCCTGGCTGGAGGGGGATGCGCAGGCGTGGTTCCGAGATCGGCTGGCCGAGCGGAGCCCGCTCTACGCCGAGGTGGCGGACCTCGAGATCGATACGTCCGTCACCTCACCTGACGAGGCCGCCTCGCTGATCGTGTCGGCCCTCCCGGATACCGTGCCGGCACGATGAGCGACGACCGCCCCGACTATCCCGAGGTTCGGCTGGCCGAGCTGATCATGCCGAACCACACCAACCATCACGGCACGCTGTTCGGCGGCCATGCCCTTGGCCTGATGGACCATGCCGGCTGGGTGGCCGCAACCCGCTGTGCGCGCCGCACCATGGTCACCGTCGCCTCCGATCGGGTCGAGTTCAAGGTGCCGGTCCACGCCGGCGAGCTCGTCGAGCTGGTGGCCCGCGTCACGCGCGTGGGACGCACCTCGGTGACCGTGGGCGTCGACATGTTCTCGGAGAACGTTGCCACCGGGGAGCGGCGTCTTGCGACCTCCGGCAGCTTCGTTTTCGTCGCCATCGACGAGCACGATCGGCCCACGCCCATCCGTCCCTGACCGCTCCGAAGATCGTTCACGGCAAGTGAACGTTGGGCGGTCTCGCCGCGTACGTTAGTCACGAGGCGGTTGCGCGCGACGCGGACTCGACGCACTGCCGGTGCTGATCGCGACACGCGAGCGTCACAGTGGCCTGAGCGATCCGACACATCGGCGAGCGATTG
Source organism: Candidatus Limnocylindria bacterium (assembly GCA_050695815.1). Lineage (GTDB taxonomy): Bacteria > Chloroflexota > Limnocylindria > QHBO01 > QHBO01 > JACDBZ01. Next base: position 1,107 of record JBOGSW010000005.1, read on the forward strand.
GTCCGGGACGCCCCGTCGCAACCCTCCTCGTCTGTTCGCGGTCCTCTCCGCGGCGCGGCCCAGGGGCGTGGGTCGCGCCGCGCTTCGCTCCCGTTGCTTGGGTTCCGTCGCCTCCGCGATCTAACGGCGGAATGTGTCATGGGGTGCTCGCCTCGTCGCGATTCCGCGATCTATGCGCGGCTGAGCGGCCTGGAGCGCCTTGACCCTCCCGTCTGGTCGCCCAGTGAGGGATAGATCGTCTGGGCGCCGCTCCGGCGCGGCCTCAAGCCAACATCGAACGATAGGTCGCCGACGGGGAGCAGCGACGTCCGTTCCGCGCAGTGGGATGCCCGCTCAGTGGACATATGTTCCGCGGGGAGACCGCTATGAACGCGAAGGCGATGATCTGGCCCTCAAATCCGCCGTGAGCGCGACATATTGGCAGGCCCTGGGTCACATGTCATCGGTGCAAGGGCAATCGCTCCCGTAACGCCCTCCTGGCGGCCCATATGTCCTCGTAGCCTCCCTTCCGGGCACGACAAAACCCCGCCACCGCTCGGGTTGGTGGCGGGGTCTCGCCCTGGAGGGAGGTTGGGTCGATTCACAGTCTCCGCCCGCCGCCTCGCGCGAGAAAGGGACGATGCGCCGCCGCGCCATAAGTCAAGTGACGTAGGGTTGCGCTACCACTGCGCCCGATGCAGCCATCTCGTCGAGCGACCGGCCGGGGGTTGAGCGAGATCGGGGAGTCACAGCGTCGGCCGTCGGGGAGGTCGAGGAGCTCCGGCGCTACGAGAAGTACAGCGGGCCGGCCGCGCGCGTGGCGATCTTCCGCATGTCCTGCACGGTCAGGCGCCGCCCGTAATGCGAGACCGCGCGCTCGTTGCAGTCACCGCACAGGAAGATGGCCCTGCCGTCGTCGTCGCGGGCCGTCCGCCGGTCGCTGAAGAGGGTCGTCCCGGACCGCGTGGGTCGGCCGCACCCCGTGCAGGGTTCCCCGCGCTGGTCGGCGTCGGTCATCGGCCCATCCCCTTGTCGCGTCCAGGCCATCAACGATATCACCCGCTCACCCCGCCGACGCCAACCCGGGGAATTGTCAGATGGCGCTGCCGGTGCCACTAGCGACCATCGTGGCGTCGCCCGGGGTCAATCGAGCGAGCACGGATGCTACCGATCGGCAGGTGAGAACGCCACGGTGCCATCTGACGATCGCCCCTTCCGCCGCGCGCCAATGGCACCACTGGTGCCAGGTGACGAAACCTCGGTCTCAACGCACCGATCCGTCGAGGAGGCGCCCGTGCGCGCGCATGACCTCCATGAGCCGATCCGGATCAAGGGCATGGGCAGTGATCCCGTCCCTTCCCGTCATCGTCTCGGCCGCGAGCAGGGCGTTGACGATCGCCTCCTCGGTGGCCTCGGCGACGGCCTCGAGCAGGGGATTGATGTGCTCGTCGACGACCATGCGCAGATCGACCGTCGAACGAGGGTCGTCCTCGCCGCCCCGGTGCGACATCCCGCGGTTACCGGTGGCGAAGGCACAGAACAGATCGCCCGAGCCGTGTGAGGCATACGAGCCCATGCGCGCGACGCCCATGCCGACGCGCTGCGCCAGGCGGGTGCACTGGTGGGGGAGGAGCGGGGCATCGGTGGCGACGATCCCGATGATCGAGCCACCCTCCGCACCCGCCCTTTCCGAGACCGCATCCGCCTGATCCCACGGCGACGGCACTTCGTCGAGGCCGATGGCAGCCCCCACCGGCACACCGTCGATGCGCAGCAGGTCGCGCGCCCCATAGTTGGCCTGCACCAGCACGCCCACCGTCCAGTCGGCGGCCCGGCGCGACGAGGTCCCGACGCCGCCCTTGAACTCGTGGCAGATCATGCCGGTGCCGCCACCCACGTTGCCCTCGGCGACCGGACCACCAGCGGCCGACGCCAACGCGGCGTGCACGTGCTCGGCGCGGACGTGGAAGCCGTTGATGTCGTTGACCGCGCCGTCGTACGTCTCGCCCACGGTGGGCAGCGCCCAAAACATGTCGTGCGTGCCGTGCGAGCGGACCGCGGCCTCGATCAGCGCGTCGTGCACGACGCCGACCGAGTGCGTGCTCGTGATCCCGATCGCGCCGGCCAGCATCCCGGCCTCCCGGATCCATTCGAGCCCGGTCAGCTCGCCGTTGCCATTGAGCCGATGCGCCCCGGCGAAGACCGGCTCTGTCCACACGTCGCCGTCATGCGGAATGACCACGGTGACTCCCGTGCGTATGGGTCCCTTTCCAACCCGCAGCGGACCGTCGCCGGAGATGAGCGTCGTGTGGCCCACGCGCACGCCGGTGACATCGGTGATGGCGTTGAACTCGCCCGGCTCCATGCGGCCGATCCGGATCCCAAGGTCACGCGCTCGCATCGCCGGAGTCTAGAGCGTCGGACCGCCCAGGAGCGGATCGTCGATGACACCGCACTCCGGGCAGGCGGTGGCCAGGAAGCGGAACCACTCCTCCAGTGCATCGGCGTCGGGCAGGTCGGCCACATCGGCCGCATCGGTCACCGCATAGACCTGGCCGTAGCGGTCCACGATCAGGAGCCGATGCGTTCGGGCGCCATCGGCTTCGGCGACCTCGATGTGCCCGTCCCAGGCCGCGAAGTCGTCGGTGCGCGATTCCAGGGCGCGCAGGTACGCATCGGTCAATCCTGAGCCGGGCAGGAGGATGGCGGTGGCGTCCAGGCGACGGGCTCGTCGCCGATCGATCAACGATGACGGCAGCTCGTCGCCGACGCGGGCATCGCGGAGGGTGGCGGTTGGCATCGGTCTGAGCCTACGCCTTCAGGCGTTGCTCGGCTTGGCCTCGGTGCTCGTCCGCGCGGGCGCTGGCTCGCCGCCCTGGCGATGCTCGATCAGCCATAGACCGGCGAGGACGATTGCGCCGCCGATGAGCGTCATCGGTCCAAGTCGCTCATCCAGCAGCCAGACCGATGTCAGCACGCCCACGACCGGCACGAGCAGCGCGAAGGCGCTGGCGCGCGCTGCACCGATGCGGGCGACGCCCATGTTCAGCAGGACGAAGGCGGCAACCGTGCCGAAGATGGCCAGGTAGCCGATGCCGGCCAGCGCCTCGACCGGCGCCCGCGCCACCTGGCCGAACCCGCCCTCGAGGAGCGCCGGCGGGACCAGGATGATCGTGCCCAGTGCGGTGCCGTAGAGCGTGGCGCTCACCGCGTTGAAGCGCCGGCTGGCGATGCGAGCCAGCACTGAGTACACGCCCCAGCAGATGGCCCCCGCCAGGAACATCAGGTCGCCCAGCAGGCGTTGCCCATCCGTGGCGCCACCAGGGTTGACGACCAGATAGAGGCCGACCGCCGCCAGCCCGAGACCGATGAAGCCGCGCGTTCCGAGCCGCTCGCGGAGGAAGATCCCGGCCAGGATGGTCGTGAAGACCGGTGCCAGGCCCGGCACGATGATCGCGCCGTCGGAAGCGGGTGCCAGCGTGAGGCCCGTGAGGAAGAGCCAGTTGTAGCCGGCGATCGCGGTGAGGCCCAGGCCAAGGACCAGCGGAATGTCGCCGCGGCTGACCGGCGAGAGCGGCCGGTTCGCGAGTCGTGCCCAGGCGTACAGGAGGATCGACGCGATCCCGAAGCGGATCGTGGCGATCGTGAACGCGGGCGCCGCGTCGACCGCGACCGCGCCGGCCACCCAGGTCCCACCGAAGCAGACCGCCATCGCGGTCAGGAGCAGGTACGCGGTGCGGTCGGTTGTCGTCGTCATCGGTACTGGGGCTCCCGGTTCGTTCATGGCACATCGTCGCGCGCTATGGCGACGCCTGCATCGGCCAAACGTCGTGGCTGGCCATTCCGTGAGGTGTGTCGCGCCGTGGACGAGCTGTGGATAGCTTGGCGATCCGAGCCGAAGTTCGGGGATAAGGGGTCTTGCGTTTCGTCCGGTCGCGGGGCGATACTGTGGTCGTCCCGAAGGGGCAAGCGAACCAGATCACACGATTTCGGTTGAGTGTTCTGGTCCCGGATTCGGTGGCTTCGGTCACCGGAGTCGGACGGCATCGATGGCTTCGGTCGTCGAGGTTGGGCGCCTGTTCCTTCGGGACATTCGCGTGTCC
>JBOGSW010000006.1:0-5140 GCA_050695815.1 Candidatus Limnocylindria bacterium
GTACAGCTGAGCAAGCGGTTCGATCGCACCGAGGCGGTCCGCGATGCCACGTTCACTGTCGGTGAGGGTGAGGTGTTCGGATTCCTCGGCCCCAATGGGGCGGGGAAGACGACGACGATCCACATGCTCTGCACGCTGGCGCTGCCGACGTCCGGCCAAGCCAGCGTTGCCGGCTTCGATGTCGTCCGCCAGCGCGACGCGGTCCGTCGCTCCATCGGTCTGGTGTTCCAGGCCACCACTCTGGACGAGGCTCTCACGGCCGAGCAGAACCTGCGCTTCCACGCCTACGCCTACGGCGTGCCGGCCGAGGTCCGAGACCAACGGATCCGCGAGCTGCTCTCCCTGGTCGAGCTGTGGGATCGACGGCGGAGCCGGGTGCGCACCTTCTCGGGCGGCATGAGGCGACGCCTGGAGATCGCGCGCGGCCTGCTCCATCAGCCCAAGGTCCTGGTCCTCGACGAGCCGACGCTGGGCCTCGACCCCCAAACGCGGCGGCGCATCTGGGAGTACCTCGCCGAGCTGCGTTCCCGCGACGGGCTGACGATCTTCCTGACCACGCATTACATGGACGAGGCCGAACATTGCGATCGCATCGCGGTCATCGACCACGGCCGCGTCGTGGCCCTTGACTCTCCGGCGCACCTCAGGAGCGCAGTCGGCGGGGATCTGATCACGATTGCCACCGCCGACGGTGAGGCAGCCGCCCTCGAGCTGCGGAGCCGATATGGCGTCGCGCCGACGCTCCTCGACGGCACGGTCACCTTCCAGGTGCGGGCCGGCGAGGCCTTCTTGCCCGGGTTCGTTCGCACCTTCGGTCAACCGATGGAGGCGATCGGCCTGCGTCGCCCCACGCTCGACGACGTCTTTCTACAGCTGACCGGCCGCGAGATCCGCGATCCCGAAAGTAGCGCGCCTGAGCCGATCAAGGGGATGTGGCGCCGATGACCGAGTTCTACCGCGGCCTGTGGGTGGTCGCCTACCGCGACATCCTCGGATTCGTGAGCGACCGCTTCCGGGTCGTCGCCAGCCTGACCTTCCCGCTCCTATTCCTGCTGATCTTCGGCGGCGGCTTCAGCAACGTCATCGGTCAGATGGCGGGCGGTATCGACATCGTGCAGTTCATGTACCCCGGCATCATCGCGCAGGCGGTGCTGACCACCTCTCTGTTCGCCGGGGTATCGATCGTGTCCGACCGGGAGGTCGGCTTCCTGCGCGAGATCCTCGTCGCGCCCCTGAGCCGGACGGGGATCGTGCTGGGCAAGGCCGCCGGGTCGGCGACGGTGGCACTGCTCCAGGTGCTGGTGCTGCTGGTCGTCGCGCCGATCGTCGATGTGCCACTCGACCTGGGCACGGTACTTCTGCTGGTGCCGACCGTGGTCGTCCTGTCGCTGGTGCTCTCCGGCCTGGGCATCCTCATCGGCTCGTTCGCGCGCTCACAGCAGGGCTTCCAGCTGTTCATGCAGATGCTCGTGTTCCCGATGATCTTCCTGGCCGGTGTCTTCTTCCCAGTCGACCGCGTTCCGCTGTGGATGGAGGTCGCCTCGAAGGTCAACCCTGTGACATATGGCGTGGACGCGATCCGGCAGGTGTTTCTCGGCTCGAGCCCGGCCGCGGCTGGCTTGGGCGTGACGGTATTCGGCCACACGATGGGCTTCGTCGAGGAGGTTGCCATCGTCGGCGCATTGGGCGTCGCGCTCATGGCCGCGGCGATCTGGGCCTTCGGGCGGCAGGAGTGACGGCGTAGTGGCATGCCTCGCGCTGACGCCCGGGCAGGGTCTCGTCGGCGGCGGGCTTGCGGGCGTGGACGAACACGCTCCGGGCGATCCGATCGTGACGCTCGGGAGGCACCCGCGAGCGGAGCAGATCGAGCAGCGCGTCGTTGAAGAGGGGCCGGTACAGCGCCAGATCGGCGATGCCGAAGACATGCTGCGGCTCGATGCCGACGGCGCGGAAGCCGGCGCGCCGCAGGCCCTTGTACAGCGCGATCTCGGACAGCGCCCCCGACAGGCAGCCGGCCCACGCGGCGGGATGGGTCTGGATCTCGGGCGGCAGATCGTGCTCGAGGACGAGGTCGACGATCGCCAGGCGACCACCGGGCCGCAGCACGCGGAACGCCTCGGCCAGCACGCGCACCTTGCGCGGCGAGAGGTTGACGACGCCGTTGCTGATGACGACATCCGCCGATGCGTCGGGCAGCGGCAGGGACTCGATCTCGCCCTGCACGAATCGGATCTTCTGGAGTCCCGCGTTCGCGGCGGCCGACTCCGCGCGGGCGATCATCTCGGCCAGGAAGTCGACGCCAGTCACCGATCCGACGGGACCGACCGCGCGCGCCGCGAGCAGGCAGTCGATGCCGCCGCCAGATCCGAGATCGACGACGTCGTCGCCGGTCAGGAGCTGTGCCAAGCGCACGGGATTGCCGACGCCGAGCGCGATGCGGACCGTCGCGTCGGGCAGCCCGGCCAGCTCATCGGCGGAGTAGAAGCGCTCCGCCACCCGTCGGTCAGAGGCCCGGACGGCGCGGTACGTCTCTCGCACCGCCGTTCGGATGGCGTCCTGCTGCAGGTAGTCGCCCCCGGCGATGTGCCCGACATGCGGCGGCTGCTGCAGATCGGTCATCTCGAATCTCCAGGCCGTGCGTCGCGCTCGATCAGCTCGACGATCCGCTCGCGCACCGGCGAGGGCATCTGGGCGACCTCGGCCTCAGCGACGCGCTGGCGCAACTGGCGGCTGAACTCAAGCTCGCCGCAGCAACGCTGGCAGACGCCCAGGTGTGTTTCGAGCTCGTCGACGTCGGTCGTCTCGAGGCCCTCGGACAGGTAGGCCCACATCCGGGCCACCGCCTCGCGGCAGTCAATCAGCTTCATCGCTCACCTTCACGAGTGCGTGCTCCACGGCGTAGTCCCACAGTTGTCGCTCCAGCTGCCGGCGGCCTCGATGGAGGCGGGAGAGGATCGTCCCGAGCGGGACGTCGAGGATGGCCGCCGCCTCCTTGCAGCTGAAGCCATGGATCGTGGTCAGGATCAGGGGCAGCCGATGCATCGGCGACACCTCCGCGAAGGCGGCCTGGATGTCCTCGTCGCGAAACAGGCGCAGGAAGTCGAGATGCAGCTCGTCGGAGTAGGGGAACGGGTCCTCGATCGCCAGCGTGTTGAACAGGCTGAACTCGCCGTCCGCATCGGTCTCCATCGGCACCGTGCTCACCTCGCGCCCCCGGGCGCGGTGACGATCGCGCCAGGCGTTGGTGGCGATGGTGAACAGCCACGCCCGGGCCCGGTCCGAGTCGCGCAGGCTGCGGTGCGCACGCAGGCCGTGCAGCATCGTCTCCTGCAGCAGATCCTCGGCATCCGGGGTGCGTCCGGCGAGGCGCAGGCAGTAGCCGTACAGCCCATCCAGGTGTGGCGTGACCAGTGCGGCGAACGCGTCCCGCCCGGCGTGTTCGGCGGCCGCGGCCTGCTCGGTCAATGCTCGCGCCTCCATGGGTCTTTTCACCTGCTCCCGTCGCGGAACACACCATCGTCTCGTGGTAAGACGCCCTCTCCGACGAGGTTATTCCCTCACGCTCGCATTGGACCAGCCCTGGGAATAGGCAGGTGGGGAACGCTCGTCATCCCCTGCGAACCCGCTCGTAGAGGAGACATCATGGCAACCGTAACCGTTCGCAACGGGATCGACGTCGACCAGCTGGTGGCCACCATCGGCGCCATCAAGGAGCAGCCGTCGATCTCGACCTTCACCTTCAAGGCCACCACCGCCTGGAAGGACGGCACGCTCAATCAGGCCGAGATCGGCGACTTCATCCACAACGGCGAGCGCGTCGAAAGACCGGAGCCGTTCCATCTCACCGGGGACGAGCCGCCGGTCTTGCTCGGCTCGAACGGCGGGCCGAACGCGGTCGAGCTGCTGTTGGCGGCGCTGGGCTTCTGCTACGGCGTCGGCTACGTGGCCAACGCCGCGGCGCGCGGGATCGACATCAGCGAGCTGCGCTACGAGGTCACCGGCGACATCGACGTCCAGAACTTCCTGGGCATGACGAAGGACACGCGCCCCGGCTTCAGCGCCATCCGCGCCCGGGCCTGGGTGCGCTCGCCGAACGCGACGCCCGATCAGCTCGACGAGCTGTGCCAGTACGTGCAGGACACCTCGCCGGTGCGCGACGTGCTGGCCAACCCGGTCCCCGTCGAGACATCGCTGGAGGTCCTGTCCTAGCCGATCAGAGTACGTTGCATGGTCGCAGGCGCCGGGGTCCGATCGCCCCGGCGCTCCCCGTATCCAGACAGCGGAATAGGGCACGGGCCGGAGACGTCATACTCGGCATGACCACCATGGACGCGCCCGTATCATCCGGCGCACTTCTAGGTCCTCGATTCGTCGAAGCCCTGGTCGCGGGCGACTTCGACGCCATGAGCTCGACGCTGCATCCGAACGTGCGCTTCCGGGGCCTGAGTCCGCACAAGTTCCTGAAGGCCGCGTCGTCGGACCCCATTGGCGGCGTGATCCGCGCCTTCCGGCTGTGGTTCTACGAGGGCGAGGGCGACTACGCCGATCATCCGGAGGAGCTCCTCTCGTGCTCGGTCATCCCCTTCGGCGCTGGCGGGCGGTTCAAGCTGAGCTACAGCATCCGCAGCAAGAGCCGTGAGATGGCCGAATTCTTCAGGGGCGAGGGCTACGGAGACGTGGCCGACGACGCGGACTGGGTCGTCGAGCAGGAAGCGTACTACGACGTCGTCGATGGCAAGATCGCGTGGATGATCGTGTTGTGCGGCGGGTATCAGCCGGTGGATCCGATCGCCGTGGCGGAGACGTCTGAGTCGCCGGCGCGGCAGCTCGTCGTCTAGTCGGCTCGGCCCGTTCGTTGCGCTGCCACGCCCGTTCAGCCGGTCGCCTTCCGCACCCGCACGAAGTCATGCAGCCCGAGCAGCCCGGACATGAACCGGATCGGGGCCGGCAACTCGGCGCGGATCCTGTCCAGTTCCACGACCTCGGGTCGATCGATGACTAGGTCGCGGCCGGCGTGGCGGAGGCCTGCCTGCGGCGCCGCCATGACGTTCTTGACCCATTGAGTGTCATCGCCGAAGGGGAGCGGGATCAAGTACCCGTCGCCGGTCGGCAGCGCCACGATCGTGGTCTGATACGGCTT
>JBOGSW010000007.1:0-7162 GCA_050695815.1 Candidatus Limnocylindria bacterium
GTCCTGCACCAGCTCCTCGGCGAGGTCCCAGTCGTGGAGGATGCGAACGAGGGCGGCGGTCAGACGGCCGCGCTCCTCGCGGAGCACAGCCTCCAGGCGTTCGTCGACCTCCGCCCGCCGGCTCACCGATCCACGATCGGCCTGATCTCGAGGAGCACGCCGTATCCGCGCTCGGGCCATCCCGAAGCGACGCGGATCGCCTCGTCGAGGTCGGCCACGTCGAGGATGGCGTATCCGCCCACCATCTCCTTGGCCTCCGCGAACGGACCGTCGGTCACCGATGTGCCCCCGTCCGGCGCGATCCGCACCGTGGTGGCGGTGCTCGACGGCTGGAGCTCGTCGCCCCCCACGATCCGTCCTGCGGCCCTGTGCTCGCTCCAGTAGGCGCCGATGCGGCCGTACAGCTCCTTGCGCTCATCTTCATGCAGCTCTGGCAGCTCATCGGAGGCCGACTCCTGGCTCGCGATCATCATCATGTACTTCATCGAATTGTGTCTCCCATCCTGCGGTGTGCCTTACACCGATGTCGACGCTCGGAGCCCGCGACGATCGACAGCGGTACCGATTCTGCAACGATCGGCCGCATGGATGACAAGCGACCGGTCACGGATCGGCTCGGAGGCCTCGACGGGACCGACGCCGCAGCCCTGGGCGTCGATCCACCGCCGCATGCCGCGCCACCCGGGGCCGAGGTCTCCGACGAGGAGCATCTCGTGCCCGGCGCGGGGAACGAGCCGTCGGCTTGGGACGAGGAATCGCGCTAGCGCCACAATGCCCGGGTGACCCTCCCTCGCAATCCGCGGCCGTCGACCGCGGCGGTCGTCGTCGCGCTTCTCACGGTTTACTTGGTGTGGGGCTCGACCTACTTCGCCATCGCGGTGATGATCGAGACCATGCCGCCGCTCCTGAGCGCCGGCGTCCGCTTCGTCACCGCCGGGCTGCTCATGCTCGGAGCGCTCGTCGCGCACGCTCGGCTCAGGCCCGGCGCCGCGCCGATCGAGCGGCCCACCTCCGCGCAGTGGCGCACGGCGTTCATCGTCGGCACGCTCCTGCTCCTCGGTGGGAACGGGGGAGTGGTGCTCTCCGAGCTGCGCATCCCGTCCGGCGTGGCGGCGGTGCTCGTGGCCACGGTGCCGATCTGGCTGGCGGTGCTCGACGCGCTCGTGACGAGGAGGCGTCCGAGCGGGCTCGTCGTCGGCGGTCTCGTGGCCGGCATCGTCGGGGTGGCGGTGCTGCTCGCCCCGGTCGAAGGGATCGACGGGCTCGACCCGATCGGGGTCCTGCTGGTCGTCGGCGCCGCGCTGTCGTGGGCGATCGGCTCCCTCTACGCGCGGCACGCGCCACTGCCGCGTTCGAACCTGCTCGGGACCGGGATGGAGATGCTCGGCGGCGGGCTGGCCCTGATCGTGGCCGGCGCGCTCCTGGGCGAGATCGGTCGGACCGACCTGGCGAGCTTCTCGGCGCGATCGCTGCTCGCCATCGGCTACCTCGTCGTCGTCGGCTCGATCGCGGGCTACACGGCCTACACCTGGCTGCTGGCGCACGTCCCGGTCACGACGGCCGGCACCTATGCCTACGTCAACCCGATCGTCGCCGTGGCACTGGGCGCCATCTTCCTGGCCGAGCCGATCACGCCGCGGACGGTCGTGGCCACCGTCCTCATCATCGTGGCCGTGGCGGCGATGGTGTCGGGCCGTCCGCGCGCCGCCGAGGAGCCTGGACCCGCGCCCGAGGTTGCCGTGCTCGAGCCTCCAGCGCCTCCGGCGCGACTGGCACCGATCATGCGACCCGATCGCCCGCATGAAGAAGTATCAGACGATCGACGCCCGGACGCTCCACGAGCTCCTGGCGTCGGATGAGCGGCCGGTGCTCGTGAACGCGCTCGCGCGTGAAGCGTTCGAGGAGGAGCGCATCCCGGGCTCGATCTCGATCCCGGCAGCCGATGCCCTGCGCATCGCACCCGACGTGCTGGCGCGGGACCAGGGCGTGGTCGTGTACTGCGCGTCGCGCAGCTGCACCGCCAGCCCGACCCTGGCCCAGAAGCTGGTCGACCTCGGCTTCAGCGAGGTCGCCGACTTCGAGGGCGGGATCGAGGAGTGGGAGCGCGAGGGATATCACCTCGAGCGCCAGGCCGCGCTGGCGGGCGTCTGACTCCGACGATGTCCGAGCACGAGCTGACCGTGACCTGCGAGCCACAGGCGCACGGCTGGCACTGCACGGTCGCGATCGGCGAGGATGCCGGGGCCACCGAGCACGAGGTCCTGGTGGATCGCGAGACGCTCGACGACCTGGCGCCGGGCGCCGAGCCGGAGGCGCTCGTGCGTGCCTCCTTCGAGTTCCTCCTCGAGCGGGAGCCGCGCGAATCGATCATGCGCAGCTTCGAGCTGCCGATGATCGGTCGCTTCTTCGCCGACTTCCCCGACGAGATCCGCGGCCGCCTCGGATCCTGAGCCATCCCGCCGTTGCGTGCGCCGCCGATGTATCGGCGCGGTGTGTCGTGGAGCCCATCCTGCGACGCGGATCCGCGATCTATGGGCGGCTGGCTGGCGTGAGGGTGCCCCTGAGGCGCCTCCACGCCGTGCAGCGCGGGATAGATCGGCGCAAGGGCGCCCGGATCGGTGCTCATGACACGATCGGTCGATAGATCACCCATGCGCACGCCGGTGTGAGGCGATCGCGCGACGTCAGGCCGCGGGCGGAGCGGGGTGCTGCGCACGGCTGGTGCGGCGCGTGATGCGGCCGAGGCCGCCAGGGAAGATCACCAGGTTCCAATGGCCGTCGTGGGCGGCCGACGGCACGATCATGCCCTCCGCCCCGATGGCCCGTGCTCGTCCGGCCAGGGGCTGGGCCCGCCCGCGCGGCCCCGTCAGCTCGCCGAGCTCGACGCCGAGCATGGCGCGCACGTCGGCGCGGCGCAGGTCGAGCACGGCCAGGTCGCGCACCTCGAGGCGCCAGAGGCGGCGTCGCTCCAGCCGTGGATCGATCGCGCCGCCGGTTGCCGCCGCCCATTCCGCCCAGACCGTCGCGGGCTCGAGCGAGGCGTAGAGCGGCCAGGCGTCACCGGGTCGGTGGTAGCGGCCGGGACCGGGCGCCGGCCGATCGGGCGGCAGCGCCGGGGTGTCGACGCCGGTCTGCCGGTGGACGCGCCCGCTGAATCGGGTCAGGAGCGAGGCGGTCAGACGTAATCCCCGACGATGTACGACTCGGCGGCGGCGCGGACGGCGTCGAAGTCGCCATCGGCCAGGCGGTCGACCGGGCGGTCCCAGCTCAGGGTGGCGCTGGGAGCCTCGAGCCAGGCGCGCTTCCCGGCGTCGGTCATGCTCCGTCCGAGCATGTCGAGGACCGCCTGCAGCTCGCCGATGCGGTCGCGGTAGCGGGCCTGCGGCGACTGCCCCCGTCGCCATCGCTCGGCCGTGCGCACGTTGGCGCCGGTCGCTCGTGCGATGAAGCGTGCCGGGAAGAGACGGATGAGGCGTGGGGGAGGGGCGGCCCGAATCGTCATGCGTCCAGCGTAATGCCGGTATGAATGCCGGTCAAGGTGCCGCTCCGCAGCACAGGCCGGAGGCCTCGTAGATGCGGTTCAGGACGTACATGCCATCGGTCTCAGGATCGGTCAGGTTGGTCTGTGCCTGCTCGAGCATGATGTAGGGGTGCATGCGCGCCTGCGCCAGCTGCGCGCCCCGGAACGACAGCTCCAGCAGCACGCCCTCCTGCGTCTGCTGGCTCCACTCCTGGCCGAACAGGAAGTTGCCGTGGCTGACCATGGTGACGTGGTGGTCGCCCTCGGCGTCGGGCGTGATCTCGATCGGTCCTGACCAATGGGTCCCATGGCCGAGGATGTGATCGCATCCTGCGTCGAGCATCTGCGCCTGGTGCTCACGCATGTCACCGCGGAAGGTGGTGTGGTACTCGAGACCCTCGCCAGGCACATCACCGCCCCACCATTGCGGGACGCAGATCACGATGTCGGCGCTCTCGTTCGCGCGCGTGACGGCCGCGACGATGTTCTCGGCATCCAGCCAGGCCACACCGGGAACTCCAGGGGCGGCGGCCGGCGAGCCCACGATCTGGTTGAAGGCCACGAACCCGAAGGTCAGTCCGCTCGCCTCCACGAGGGCCGGCTGGAGCGCGCTCTCGAGGTCCACGCCGGCCCCGGTCGTCGGGATGCCGGCCGCCTCGAACTGCTCGAGCGTCTCGAGGAATCCGGCCAGCCCTCGGTCGAAGAGGTGGTTCGCGGCCAGGGTGGCGACGTCGACGCCGTAGGTGTCGCGCAGCCGGGGCAGGACGGCGGGATCGATGCTGAAGATCGTCCCGCTGTTGACGGTGAAGGTGTCGACCACCGGGCATTCGAAGTCATCGAGGGTGACGTCGGCGCCACTCACCAGCTCGGCCACGGCGCCCTCGTTGCCGGTCGGCACTGCGTCGACGATGTTGAAGCCGTCCCCGACCAGGCCGGGACCCACCGGGTTCGGATAGACGGCCGTGTACGCGGCCGTCCCGCCGCCGAAGACCCAGTCCCAGCCGCGTCCCTGGGTGATGGCGGCGAAGGCGACGCCGCGATCCGGGCACGAGTCGCCGAGGCTCATCAGCGTGCGGTACTCGCCGGCGTCATACGCCTCGACGCCCACCGCCCGCCCCATGATCGGGTAGGGCAGCCCGCGTGCGGCCGGGCCGCCGAACAGGTCCGCGCCGTCCACCGGGAGAACCTTGACCTCAGGAGTGACGAGCGACGGAGGGAGCAGGGCGAGCGCGCCCGCGTTCAGCACGCTGAGGCGCTCGATGATCTCCGCGGCGGGGGCACAGTCGCGAGTGCCCTCGAGGGTCCGACCGAGGTAGGCGGTGACCTCGCAAGGCACGAGGATCGTGGCGGCCGCGGCCTCCACCTCCGCGCTGGTGATGGATGCCTTCTCATTGATGTAGCCGGTCACCACTGCGAGCGGTACGTCCACCTCCGGAATCGGCGTCGTTGTCGGCTCGGGGGTCGGCTCGGGGGTCGGCGCCGCGCTCCTCGGGGGCGTGCTGCTCGCGGCAGCCTCGGATGGGCTGGGCCGATCGCTGAGACAGCCGCCCAGCGCCACGGCGATGGCGAGGATGACGACCGTGAGACGGTGTCGGGGCATCGAACCGATGGTAGCCGGATCGCGGCGGCATCGATGATGCAACCGCCGCCGTACCTATGAAGTGGCGGCATCGCTGCCCGGACCGTCGCGTATCCACCGGCATCACATGGAGGTTCGTATGCGCACGAGACACCACGCCGGCTTCGCGCTCCTTGCCGCGCTGGCCCTGGTCGCCACCCTCGCGGTTGGGTCGGTTACCGCACGGGGAGGTCGCACCTTCGACCTCGCGCTGAGCAGCGCGGCTGAGGTCCCCACGCCCACCGATGACGCCACCGGAACGGCCGTGCTGACCATCAACCCGGGCCACCAGGAGGTGTGCTTCGAGATCGGCTGGGACGATGTCGAGGGCACGATCGTGGCCGCCCACATTCACCTCGCGCCGACCGGGGTCGCGGGACCCGTCGTCGTGCCGCTCTTCATCGGGCCGCAGACGAGTGACGCAAGCGGCGACGGCTCGACGAGCGGCTGCGTCTCCAGCGACCTGGGCTCCAGCGAGCTGGCGGCGATCATCGGCCACCGGTCGAGCTACTACGTCAACGTGCACAGCACGGTCAATCCGGCAGGCGCCATCCGCGCACAGCTGTCCGACTGAGGGTGCCCCGCGCGGGTCGTGGCGCCAGCCGCGGCCCGCGCTGACTCCGGTGCTCACTCCCCGCGCTCGATGAACGGGACGCAGTGCGTGCCCGTGGCGTCGACGGGTGGCCCTCGGGCACTTCCTCGCGCCGTCGAAGGTCTATCATCGTCGGCCCATGGCAGCCGACCAGCCGCTGATCGCACTCGACTTCGGCACCGGGACGTCCGACGATCACCGGGACGGGATTCGCTGGGTCGACTATTCGAACATCAGCTGGAATCCGGTCTTCTGCAAGCGCTGCGACATCTGCGTCGACATCTGTCCGAAGGACACGCTCGTGCTGCGCAACGACGTGATCGTCGAGGAGGAGAACTGCATCCTCTGTGGCCTGTGCGAGCGCTACTGCCCTGACCTGGCGATCGAGATGATCCCCACAGCCGTCACGGCGCACGCCGCGAAGGCGCAGACGAAGGACCGATGAGCCGCCGTGCGATCGCCGATTCGCCTCGATCGTCTCGAATAGTCCGAATTCCGTCTCGAATGGTCCGAATGGTCCGAATTCCGTCTCGAATAGTCCGAATTCACGCCAGGCGTGCGTCGTGCGGGTTCGCGGGCGCACGAACCGTCGGAATTCACACCACTTATGAATCGGAACGCTCCGGAACCCGATTCCAGGGCTCCAGGCCGACCCTGGCGCGCACAACGGTCACTCCACGTGAATCCGGACGCTTCGCCAACGGATTGCCTGACCGATGCCGCACGACCCGCAGGACCCGCACAAACCGCACGACCGCCACGACCCGCACGGGCCGCACAGTCGCCACGCCCGGACCGGCGGGTGGGTGGCGATCTATCGGCGAGAATCGTCGCGAGGCGGCTCCCACGTCGCGGATCCGCGCTCTATGCGCAGCTGGCTGTCGTGGAGGTGCCCACCGTGCGCTCGCACGCCATCGTGTCAGGGATAGATCGGCGCCACGACGCCCCGATCAGGCCCGTTGACAGATTCGGTCGATAGATGTTGCACGACCCGCACGACCCGGTCGAAGTGATGGTCCGCACCTACGCGGGCCAGAACCAGGCCGAGGCCGCCGCACTGTACGGCAAGGGCGCGACGGCCCTCGCCGTCGACGGGTGGGTGCCGGTCACCCACACCTGGGTGGCCGGCGAATGGCCGCAGAGTGCCTACATCGCGGCGACGGTGCTCGTGCTCCTCGTGATCGGGATCGGCCTCCTCATCCTCTTCGCCTTCATCAAGCCCGTGCGGACCCTGATGGTCACCTACCGGCGGCCAATCCTGGGCAACGCACGGGGCGTGTGATGAGCCGTCGGTTCATCCAGCACATGCGGCGCTGAGGGATGGGTATCATCGTCGTCCCATGACGCGCAAGCTCAGCCAGGGCAACGAGGCGGTGTTTCGCGGCGCGCTGGCCGCTGGGGCCAGCTACTACGCCGGGTACCCCATCAGCCC
>JBOGSW010000008.1:0-14998 GCA_050695815.1 Candidatus Limnocylindria bacterium
GCCCCGATCCGCATCGGCCACGAGCAGCCGGGCCAGGACGCTGAATGGCGGGTAGCCGAGCAGGCGCCGACGGAGCAGCTCCTCATCCGCGAACCCGTCCACGTCGAGCGCGGCAGCGGCGCGGACCGCGTAATGCCCCGGTGCGTAGGTCTGGATCACGACCCGCCCGGGGGCGGCTCCGCGTCCCGCCCGGCCCGCGACCTGCGCCAGGAGCTGGAAGGTGCGTTCCGCGGCACGGTAGTCGGGCAGGTTGAGCGTGACGTCGGCCGCGATCACCGCCGCCAGCGTGACCGATGGCAGGTCGAGCCCCTTCGCGGCGAGCTGCGTGCCGACCAGTACGTCGATCCGACCCTCGCGGAAGTCGTCGTAGACCGTCTCGAAGCCGCGTCGAGCGGCGACCGCGTCCGAGTCGAGGCGCCCGACGCGGAGCTGCGGGAAGCGGCCGCGCAGCTCGGCCTCCACCCGCTGCGTGCCGGCGCCGAAATAGCGGATGCGCGGGCTCGAGCAGTGCGGGCAGCGCTCGACCGGGGTCGCGCTTCGGCCGCAGTGGTGGCAGCGCAGCGACGCGCCGTCGAGGTGGTAGACGAACGGCAGCTCGCAGTCAGGGCAGCGGAGGCTCTCGCCGCAGTCGCGGCACAGCACGAAGGTGGCGGCACCGCGGCGATTGATGAGCACGACCGCCTGCTCGCCGCCGCGACGCAGGTCTCCGATCGCGTCGGTCAACGCCGTCGAGAAGATCGACCGATTGCCGCCCGCCAGCTCGGCGCGAAGGTCGACGAGCTCGATCTCGGGCGTGCCGCCCACTCGGCGCTCACGGAGCCGCGCGCGTTCGGCATGGCCGCCGCGCACCCGGGCCAGGGTCACGAGGTCGGGCGTCGCGCTGCCGAGCACCAGCCTCGCCCCCGCGTGTGCAGCGCGGCGACGGGCAACCCAACGCGCGTCATACCGGGGCGTCCGATCCGACTTGTAGCCCCCGTCGTGCTCCTCGTCCAGGATGACGAGCCCCAGCGCGCCGAGCGGCGCGAAGCCGGCGCTCCGCGTGCCCACCACGACGTGCGCCTCGCCGCGCATGATGCGCCACCACTCGTCGTGGCGCTCCCCGGCCGAGAGCCCGGAGTGCAGGACGGCGAGCTCCTCCCCCACGGCCGCCCGGAGGCGGTCGGCGAGCTGCGGGACGAGGCTCATCTCGGGCACCAGCAGCAGCGCGTCACGACCGGCCGCGCGGGTCGCCTGCACGGCCGCCAGGTAGACATCGGTCTTGCCCGAGGCCGCGACGCCCTCCAGCAGCAGCTCGGCGCCGGGTGCCAGCCGCTCGATCGCCGAGAGCGCGTCGACCTGCTCGTCGGCGAGGGCGTGACGAAGGTCGGGCGCCGGTTCGCGATGCGCGAGGGGGTCACGCTCCATCGTCCGCCAGTCGAGCTCCGCGCGACCGAGCGCCACCAGGCGCCGCGCGGGCGCCAGGAGGGCACCCGCATCGGTCCCCAGCCGTTCGGCAAGCTCCGGCAGCGTCCGCTCACCGTCGCCGAGTGCCTCGAGCAAAGCGCGCTGCACCGGCGCTCGCTGCCCGGGCGCCGCATCGCCGGCCACGGGGCGCAGCACTCGAACGCGCAACGGCGTGGCCGTCGCCGGTCGCAGCCGCCAGTCCGGGCGGATCGCGCCCGAGCGACGCATGCGCTCGACCCATGCGGCGCGTCCCCGCCTCGGGCCGAGGCGTTGGAGCGTCGCGTCGCCGATCCAGCCATCGGCATCGGCCGCGGCGACGACCTCTGCGGGCACGCCATCGATGGATGCCAGCCGCCAGCGTCGCACCAGCCGGGACTCGAGCCCGGGCGGCAGCATGGCCGCCAGGGTGGTGCCCACGGGCGCGCGGTAGTACGCGGCGAGCTCCTCGGCGATGGCCAGGAGCTCCCGCGTCAGCATCGGCTCGGAGACGATCGCCTCGACCGGCTTCAACGCCGGACCGGCCTCGGCCTCGCCGGGCATCAGGTAGCCCAGGGCCAGGCGTCGCCCGTAGGGGACGAGCAGGAGCGAACCGGGCTCGGCACTGCCCAGCTCGTCGGGCAGGAGGTAGCTGAAGGTGCGCTCGGGCCGGTCGGCGAGCGCCTCGACGGCGACCCGAACCACGCGCGCGGCGCTCACCGCGGAACCGTCAGACCCGCGGGCGGCGCGGTGGGTCGCGGCGAGCCTCGGCCTGGATGATCTCCCAGATCCGATCGGCCGCCTCTTCGACGTGGCCCGTCTCGTTCACGACGACCGCGTCGTAGTCCCCCGCCTCGGCGATCCAGCGCTCGGCGTCGCGGCGGCGTCGCTCGAGGCTGGCCTCGGACTCCGATCCACGCCCTCGCAGCCGATGCGTCAATGCCTCCATCGAGGGCGGCATGACGAAGATGAGGAGCGCGTCGGGGACCTGCTGGCGCACGTTGCGGGCCCCCTCCGGGCTGATGGTGAGGATCGCATCTCGGCCGGCCGCGAGGATGCCACGGACCTGGTCGATCGGGGTGCCGTACCAGTAGCCGTGGTTGTTGGCGTGCTCCAGCAGCCCGTCCCGCTCCATCAGGGCGGTGAACTCCGCCTCCGACAGGAAGTGGTAGTGGACCCCGTCGATCTCCCCCGCGCGCTGCGGTCGCGTCGTGGCCGTGACGATCGGCACCACCTGCGGGTTGCGCCGGGCGAGCGCCGCCACGATCGTGCTCTTTCCCACTCCTGACGGCCCGGAGACGACCACCAGCATCGGGTTCGGGAACGTCATCCGCTTCTCGGGCTGGGTCACGATCCCTCCACCTCGGCACCGATGCCGACGGGCACGCGCTGGCCGGCTCGGATCCCGGCAGCCTCGAGGCTGCCGAGCAGGTCGGGCGGCAGCTCGCTCCAGGCGTGCAGCCGTGCCCCGTCGAGCGGGCGAGCCAGTCGCAGCCGCGCTGCGTGCAGGAACTGCCGTCGCAGCCCGCCAGGCCCCTCCCCGCCCCCGTAGCGCAGGTCACCCGCGATCGGGAGGCCCAGGAAGGCGAGGTGGGCCCGGATCTGGTGCGTGCGCCCGGTGAGCGGCCGGAGCGCCAGGAGCGCGTACCCGCCGCCGCGCGCCAGCTGCTCGTACTCGGTCGCGGACTCTCTGCCGCGGGCCACGACCGCCATGCGCTGACGATCGCGCGGGTCGCGGCCGATCGGCGCCTCGACGCGCCCGCGCGGGGCCGGAGCCTCGCCACGCACGAGGGCGAGGTATTCCTTCTCGATGCTCCGCTCGCCGAATTGCCGCATGAGGCTGCCCTGCGCGAGGTCCGTCTTCGCGACGAGCAGGAGTCCGCTCGTGTCCTTATCGAGCCGATGGACGATGCCCGGCCGCCCGACGCCGGCGATCGAGCCGAGCGACTCGCCGCGGTCGCGGGCGCGACCGAGCAGCGCGTTCACCACGGTTCCGCTGGCGTGCCCCGCGCTGGGGTGGACCACGAGGCCCGCCGGCTTGTCGACGATGAGCATCGTCTCGTCCTCGTAGGCGACCGCCAGCGGGATCGACTCGGGCTCGAGCGACTCGTCGGCCGGGGCGCTCAGCTCGACGCTCACCCGCTCCCCGCCGGCAAGGCGGTCGCTGGCGCGGCGTCTATGCCCCTCGACCAGCGCGCGGCCATCGCCGATGAGCCGCTGGGCGTGTGCCCGGCTGATGCCCGCCACGGCCGTGACCGCGAGATCGACCCTGCCGGCCGGCGCGACGCCCTCGACGACCTCGTCGGCCACCGTGCTCACGTGGCCGCGTCGCCCGCAGGGCGGGAGTCGATGAAGGTCAGGTAGAGCACGAGCAGCCCGATCCCGACCACGACCGCGGAGTCGGCCACGTTGAACGTCGGGAAGCGCGTCTCGCCGAATCCGACGCTGATGAAGTCGACCACGTAGCCGAATCGGATGCGGTCGGTCAGGTTGCCGAGCGTCCCGGCCAGGACCGCGCCGAGCACGACGTGGATCCAGGCGCTCCGCCCCAGGAAGGCGCGATGGAAGTAGGCGATCATGACCAGCGCCAGCGCAGTGACGACGAAGAAGAGCCACGTGGCGCCCGGGAAGAGGCTGAACGCGGCTCCCGTGTTGCGCACGTGCCAGAGCATGACGAGGTCCCCGACGACCTCCTGGCGCGCCCCGAACGGCAGTCCGGCCACGATCGCGGCCTTCGTCAGCTGATCGGCCGTGTACAGCACGATCGCCGTGCCCGCCAGCGCGAGCACGGCCCTCAGCGATGCATCCCGCTCGGTGCTGACCTCCACCATCTCACTCTAGCCGAACGCGAGCGCCATCAGGCGCGGGCCACCGCCACGTGAAGCTCCGAGCCGTCCAGCTCGAGCTCCTCGACGCGGTCGGCATCGATCAGGGTCGCGTCCGTCGCCAGGACGAGCTCCGTCGCGAGCACCTCCCCCGCCAGCCAGTCGCGGTGGGGCTCCAGCCGCGACACGGCACGGCCATCGCCGCCGATGGCGACCCGGATCCGGTCGCTGATCTCGTAGCCGGCAGCGCGGCGCAGGGCCTGGAGCCGATGGGCGACCTCGCGTGCCAGGCCCTCGGCCGCGAGCTCGTCATCGATGTTCGTGTCGAGTGCGACCAGGAGGTCGCCCTCCTCCGCCACCTCGTGCCCGGGCCGCCCTCGCGCGGTGAGCTCGAACTCGTCGGCCGCGAGGGTGATCCCGCCGACCTCGACGGTGCCGTCGTCGTTCAGGCTCCACGCACCGCTGCGAGCCCCGGCCATCACCGCGCCGACCGCCCTGCCGTGGCGCGGCCCGATCACGGGCAGGAGTGGATAGAGGGTTCGCTCGACCATCTCCGACTCGTCGGGGATGAGCTCGATGCGACGGACGTTGAGCTCTTCGGCGACCTGCAGCTCGAGCTCCGCGGTCACCGCCGCGTCGGCGCTCAGCCGGCCTCCGGCGGCGACGGGCAGCTTCACCCGCGCCGCGCGAAGCGGCTGACGGGTCCGGACTCCGGATGCCGATCGCGCGGCCCGGCCGAGGGCGACCGTGCGACGGGCCAGCTCGACCGCCGTCTCTACGGCCACGTCGCGTCGCCCGGGGACCGGCTCGGGGTAATCGGCCAGGTGGACGCTGTCGTGCGCATTCGGATCGACGGACACGACCAGGTTCTCCCACAGCGCGTCTGCGACGTGCGGCACGATCGGCGCCATGAGCCTGGCCAGGGTGGTCAGCACGTCGTGCAGGGTCGCGTGGGCCGCTCGCTTGTCGGCGTCGAGCTCACCCTTCCAGAAGCGGCGCCGGTTGCGGCGCACGTACCAGTTCGAGAGGTCGTCGACGAAGCTCTCGATCAGTCGGGTGGCGCGCATCGCGTCGTAGCCGTCCAGTGCGGCGCGGCACTCGGCCACGAGCGAGTCGAGGCGGGAACCGATCCATCGGTCCAGCAGGCTGCGCGCCTCGTCGACGCCATCGGTCTGGTCCGGCGTCCAGCCGTCCAGGCGTGCGTAGGTGACGAAGAATCCATACGTGTTCCAGAGCGGCAGGAAGAAGCGGCGCACGACCTCGTGGCCGGGCCCGTAGCCGAAACGCAGGTTCACCGCGGGGTTGGCAGACGCGTACATCCAGCGCATGACGACGGCGCCGATCAGCTCGGCCGCCTCGTCGAACGGGATCGAGTTGCCGCGGCTCTTGTGCATCTCCTCGCCGTTCTCGTCGAGGAGCAGGGCGTAGGCGAAGAGCGCCCGCGACGGGGCGACCCCCGTCATCACGGTCGACTCGGTCAGCAGCGCGTAGAACCAGTTGCGGAACTGGCCGGGAAAGGACTCGCTGACCCAGTCGGCGGGGTACCACTCGTTCCAGTACGCGCGATCGGTGTTCCACTTCAGCGTCGAGAGCGCCACGATCCCGGCGTCGAGCCACGGGTTGCCGACGTCGGCGATGCGCCGCGCCACCCCGCCGCACGCGCGACACTCGATCTCGATCGCATCGATCCAGGGCCGATGCGGCGTATGGCCCTCGAACTCCTGCCAGCCGGCGACCGCCCGCTCGCGGAGGTCGTCCTTCGAGCCGATGATCTCGAACCCGTCGCACGCGGCGCATTCCCAGATCGGAAGCGCCAGCCCGTAGTAGCGCTTCTTGCTGATCATCCAGTCGGCCATGTTGCGCAGCCAGTCGAGCTCTCGCTCCTCGAGGCCGATCCCCTCGGGCAGCCATCGCATCGAGCGCGTCGACGCGCCAATCGGCTCGCGCAGCGGGTCCATGGCGATGAACCACTCGTCGACGAGGCGGAAGATGAGCTGCGTGTCACAGCGCCAGCAGTGCGGGTAGGAGTGCGCGTAGCTCTCCTTCGACACGAGCAGGCCCTTGCCGTCGAGGTCGGCCACGACGTCGCGCGCGAGGTCCTCGGCCGGATCCGGTGTCGCGCCGGCATAGCGACCCGTCTGCCAGCCGAAGCCTTCGGCGAAGATCCCGAACTGGTCGATCGGGTCGATGACCGGCAGGTCGAACACCTTGCTGAGCGCGAAGTCCTCCTGGCCGCAGCCCGGGGCGATGTGCACGATCCCGGTCCCCTCGGCGTCCGAGACCTCGTCCCAGCCGATGACGCGGTGCGCCACGCCCTCGACCGCGGGCAGCTCGTCGAAGGGCCCGGCGTACGCCAGGCCGATGAGCTCCGAGCCGTGAGCCTCTCGGATGACCGCCGCGTCGCGCGCCACGCGGTCCTTCGAGCCGGCGCTCACCCACCAGCGGCGGCCCTTCGTCCCTTCCACCAGCTGGTAGGTCAGCCCCGGATGGACGGCGGCCGCGACGTTGCTCGACAGCGTCCATGGCGTGGTCGTCCAGACCAGGAGGTCCTCGTTTTCGCGTCCCTCGCCCTTCAGCGGCAGCCGCAGGGTCACCGAGAGGTGCTTGACGTCCCGGTAGCCCTCGGCCGCCTCGGCGTTGCTGATGCCGGTACCGCAGCGCGGGCACCACGGCATCACGTCGTGCCCCTTGTAGATGAGCCCGCGACGATGGCATTCGGCCAGGAAGGCCCAGATGGTGTAGTTGTTCTCGTCCGAGTTGGTGTAGTAGCTGTGCTCCCAGTCCATCCAGTAACCGAGGCGCTTCGACTGCTCGGTCTGGACGGCGGCGAACCGCTCGACGCGCGCCTTGCAGAGCTCGACGAAGCGGTCGATCCCGAACTCCTCGATCTGGCGCTTGTTGTTGAAGCCCAGCTCGCGCTCGACCTCGACCTCGATCCACAGCCCCTGGCAGTCGAAGCCGTTCTGGTGGCGCTGCCGCTCGCCGAGCATCGAGTGATAGCGCTGGAAGAGATCCTTGTACGTTCGGCCCCAGGCGTGGTGGACGCCCATCGGGTTGTTGGCCGTGATCGGTCCGTCGATGAAGCTGTAGCGCTTCTCGGACGCATCGTTGCGCGCGAGGTAGCGCGCCATGGCGTCGCGCTCCCGCCAGCGCTCGATCACCTCGCGCTCGAGCACGGGGACCTCCAGCTTGCTCGATACCGGCTTGAACAACTCGCTTCGTGCTCCAGATACGACGAATCCCGCCCCAGGAATCCGGGACGGGAGGGATCTCCCGCGGTACCACCCGCGCTTGACCGATGCGCCTCGCGCGCCTCGATCCACTCAATCTCGCGCCGCTATCGGGGCGGTCCGGGAGGCGTTACGCACGACGGTCGAGCCGCTTGGCGCCTCCGGCTCGGGAGGGATGGCGCTCCGCCTCCGATGCCGCCCGCTCTCACCGTCTCGGGCTCGCTCGTCGCTCGGTCGGACGGCCGCCGTGGCTCCGTCGTTGCCGGTTGCTTGTGCTGTGGCGCGGATCGTCGCAGCAGCATCCGCCGGTGTCAATTCAGCCGCCGAGCAATGACCGCCCGATGAAGACCGATGCGGCCAGGCCACCGGCCACCACCACGCCGACGATGCGCGGCCACCAGGCCCGGGCCATGACCGCGCCGATGGTGGTGACCGGGCCGGCGAGCACGAGCGCCAGGGCCGTGAGCCGGCCGACCTCGGTCCCCGGATCCGGCAGCCGTCCGCCCAGCATCCCGACGCCCCACGCCACGCCCGCCCCGACCAGGGGCAGGAGGGAGACCGCGGCGCTCGGCCTGGGTCGCTGCAGGATCACCCGTCGCGACCAGCGCCGGCCGTCGGATCGTGGCTCGACCATGGCCGGCGCTGGCGTGTCGGCACGCGCGGCCTCCGCCTCGGCGCGGGCGACCGCCTCTGCCTGCGCCTGGGCCTTCGCCTCGGCCGCGGCGGCGATGGCGGCAGCCTCAATGTCACGCTGCTCCACCAGGTGGCGCTCGAGCATGGATCGCTCGATACCGGTCATCACGTGCGGCGCCTCGGGCGGCGGGCTCGGCGCGCCTTCCGGCTCGGCCCGCGGCTCTGCGGGCGGCTCCGGAGGTGCCTGGGTCTCGGTCAGCTCCGCCAGGCGCTGTCGCGCGCGGGCGGCTCGCGACAGGGCTTCGAGCAGCTGCTGCTCGTCGCGCGCGGCGATGGCGAGCCGGCCGTGCTCGGTCGGCACGAGGATGGCGGTCTCGGTGGGGGCCAGCCGAACGACCACGACACCCTCCTCGTCGCGGAGCCGGGCGCGCCCGACGCCCCAGCCGAACGAGCCGATGCTCGGCTGCAGGCGGGATGACCCTTCTCCTCGCAGCCTCACCCGCGTCACGGGCCCTCGCGCCAGCGAGTGGACACGCTCGCCGCCGAGCCAGTGCACGCGCACGGCCGCCTCCTCGACATCGAGACGGACGCTGAGGAAGACGATCGCGGCGATCACGCCGATGACCGCCAGGAGCACCCCGAACCCAGCGAGGAGATATGCGGGGAGGCCGGCTCCCGACATCGTGCTCAGGAACGTGATGGTCGTCGCGATCCCCGTGAAGATGACGATCGCCGGCCAGGCGAGAAGGCGGGGCAGCGAGCGGGCGAGGGGCACGCGGGCGATCGGCGGCACGCGGTCAGGCATCGGTCAGGCCTTCTCGGTGACCTTGTACTCGAGGTAGCGACCGGTGAGGAGGCGCGTCTGCGCGTCCAGCGCCGGGAGGGTGCTGAAGAAGATGCCGACGAACGGCAGGCCCAGCCACTGGATGTAGCTGATGATGCGCTGGACGCTCCCCCAGTGGGCGGGGCGGGGCGGCACGATGCGGTGCTCGACCACCACGAGCACGAAGAGGCTGACGAGTGCCAGGGTCAGCATCACGCTCGCGAAGAGGGGCAGGTTCTGGCCGAGCGTCGTCTCGGCGAAGGCCGGGTTGATGAGCAGCGGCACGGTCGCTCCGAACATGACCACGAACGGCGCGATGGCCCAGTTGATGTGCTCGCCGAACAGGTTCATGACGCGCCAGAATCGCGACCAGAACGGGATCTCGGGGTGGCGGATCGCATGCTGGATGACGTACGGGATGTCGGTCACGCCCCACGCCCAGCGTCGTGCCTGGAGGTACTGCTGCGCCATGCTGCGCCAGTAGCCGCGGGCGCGGACCGCATCGCCATAGATCGGGATGAAGAGCGGTACGGCCCGGAATCGGTCGCCGTATCGGAAGTAGCTCTTCCAGTAGAAGCGGCTGTCCTCGGGGATGGCATCGGTGGCCCAGTACCCGACGTCGTGCACCAGGTGCAGGGTCGTGGAGTAGGAGCCGAAGCTCTGCAGCTTCTCCGGCAGCACGCTGCGCCACATCTGGAGCTGGGTCAGCACGGCGGCAAAGAGGCGCTGCAGCAGCGGCGCCTCCCAGATGTTGTTGTGGAAGTACGGGATCGGCTGGTAGAGCTGTGTCTCGCGGTTTGGATCGGCCAGGTGCATCCAGGTCAGGTAGGTGAAGTACTGCGGATGGACGCGGTAGTCCGCGTCCAGGTCGGTCACGAGGATGCGGCGCGCATCCATGCCGCGTTCGCGTACCAGCAGCCGATACAGGTAGCGGCCGCCCCACGCCATGGCGCTGCTCTTGCCGACCACGATCCCCGGCTCGAGCGGGTCGAGGATATGGATGAACTCGCTGAACGCGTCGCCGAACTCTGCCTGGAGCGCCTTGACGTTCGCGATCCCGTCCTCATCGGTCTCGCGGGTGATGATCGCGCAGATCTTGCGCTCGACCGGCCATGCGGCCTCGGCCAGGGCTCGGACCGTGTGGCGCAGCTTCTCCAGGCTCTCGGTGTAGGTCGGGATCAGGGCGAGGTGGACGATCTCCTCCGTCGACGGTGGCGCTTGCGGCAGTGCCTCGATCGCGCTCAGCTCGTCGAGCTCGCGCTTGATGCGGCGCCGCTCTCCCCCGCTCGTCCGGCCGAGCGCCGCGAAGCCCAGGGCGCTGCGGGGCACGTCAGCGGTCGTGCCCGCCAGGCGTGCCTCGAGCTCGAGCCGTCTCGCGGCGGGGTCGGCCAGGCCGGCCAGCCGATCGGACCAGTCGTCGGCGAGCACGCCGCGGATGCGACGGTACGCGATGATCACGGCGCCGCTGAACCAGAGCGCGCGGCAGAGCCAGTAGAAGTTGAAGCTCAGCACGAAGTAGGCGACCAGCCACGGGTAGCTGAAGCTGAGCCAGATCGGGAGGATGAGGATCGCCCACGAGATGGTGCCCGGCACCATCTCGAGCAGCCGCGCCAGCCAGCGGAGTCGTTGCGGATCGTCGACCTTCGTCATCCCTTCGCTCACAGGCCGGAGCGGCCGGTGGCGCTCGGTGCCGATCCGCCGCGCCGGTCCTCCTAGTAGACCGGGGTAAGCCAGTCGCGATACGCCGGATGGCGACCGCGCACAGCGTCAAAGTAGGTCCGCGACAGCTCCTTCGTGATGGGTCCCGGGCGTCCGGTCCCGATCGGGCGCCGATCGATCTCGATCACCGGGCTGATCTGCGCGCCGGTGCCGCACAGGAAGACCTCGTCCGCTCCGTACAGCTCGGTGCGGTCGATCGAGCGTTCCAGGACCTCGACCTCCAGCTCGGTGCGGCCGATCTCCATCAGCCTGCGTCGTGTGATCCCCTCGAGGATGTTGTCGGTGACAGGTGGCGTGATGAGTGCACCGTCCTTGGCGATGAAGAGATTTTCGGCGCTGCCCTCGCTCACATGCCCGTCCGCGGTCAGCACGATCGCCTCGTCGTAGCCGTTCAGCTGAGCCTCGCTCTTCGCGAGCGCGCCGTTCACGTAGGCGCCGGTGATCTTGCCCCGGGCCGGGATGGCGTTGTCGTCCGTGCGCCGCCAGGTGCTCACCTGGGCCCGAATGCCGCCCTCGGTGTCGATGTACTGGCCGAAGGGAATCCCGAAGATGACGATATCGGCGTCGAGGTTGTGGAGCCGGACTCCGATCGTCTCCGAGCTCTTGTAGACGATCGGCCGCAGGTAGACGTCCTCGCGCAGCCCGTTGCGCCGAAGGAGCTCGAGGGTGATCTCGGCGAGCTCCTCGGGGGTCTGGCCGACGTCCATCATGAGGAGGCGCGCGGAGGCACGGATGCGCGCGTAGTGCGGGACGAGCTCGAGCGCGAAGAGCTGCTCCTCATCGGCGTTCCAGTACGCGCGAATGCCCTCGAAAACGGCGGTGCCGTAGTTGAAGCCATGGGTCATCACGTTGATGTTCGCGTCGCGCAGCGGAACGAACTCGCCGCGGAAGAACGCCCACAGCTCGGTGGTGCTCTCCACCGATGCTGCCTGCGGTCTGCTCTCCTGCTTCAGCACTCGCATCCTCCTTGCGTGGCGTCCCTTCGCTCAATGGACGCGGCGTCACCGCTGCTCTCCGAGCGCAAGAAGTATACCGTCGCCTCTCGGGATCGCGGAATCAGTGGATCGGCGACGCCGAGGTCCCCAGCGAGGTGAAGAGGGCGAGGTAGAGGTAGATGAGGTAGAACGGGCCGCCGATGAGGAGCGCCCACGCCGAGAGCCGCCCGCGCAGCATCATTCCGCCGAAGATGAGGAGGGTCGAGGCGAATGCGACGCCGGCGGAGGCGAAGTGAATCGCGCTGTCCGGGCTGAAGGCCCAGGGCGTGAAGAGGAGCCCGAGCACCGTCGGCAGGCAGCTCTGGAAGACCATCGCGCCGGTGATGTTGCCCATCGCCAGCGTGTCCTTGCCGTTGCGGACCCACAGCACGCTGTTGAACTTCTCGGGCAACTCGGTCGCGATCGGCGCGATGATGAGCGCAAGGATCGTCGGGTCCAGGCCGATCACGGTCGAGAGGTGCTCGACGGCGCCGACGAAGATCTGGGCACCAACGATGATGAGGCCCAGGGCCACCACGACCTGACCGACCACGATCGCCATGCGCGGCTCGGCGCCGGAGAACGAGTGCGCCCCGGCAAACGCGTCGATCTCCAGCATCCGGGGTCCGTCCAGGCCGCGCACGCGGGTCAGGTGCAGCCGGTTCAGCTCCTCGGGGTCGCTCTCCTCCGCCGCATCGGTGAAGTGCAGTCGAACGTACACCGCGTACAGCACGAAGAGCAGTCCGGCAGCCACCCACTTGAGCCAGCTCACCTCCTGTGGGAGGAAGGCTGTGCCGATGGCGATCCCATAGCCGACCACGAAGAACGCCACGTCACGTCCCAGCACGCCGGTGTTGACGCGCATGGACGTGTCCCGCCGGCCGCGCCGGGCGAAGATCACGATCGCGATGCCCGTCACGAACATCGCCAGCGTGGAGAGCATGAACGGGGCGCCGAGAATCGCTCCGACCCCCACCGCCTGCGAGCTCTCGGTCGCGACGCCGCCCAGCAGGACGGGCCCCAGGATGGCGATGACCGGGATCAGGGTCTCCGGCATCGCCGTCGCCACGGCCGCCAGCACGCTGCCGACCGCCCCCTCGGCGAGGTTCAGCTTGTGGCCGAACCACTCGATGCCGTTCGTGAAGAGCTCGGCCGCGACGAGGATGATGGCAAGCGAGCCGATGAGCAGGACGATGTCCACGGGTGGGCCTAGCCTCCGATGCGCGCGGCAGCCGTGCACGACGGTTGCCGCCAGGGATGACCGAAGGTCTCTCCCGACCGGATCGAGGGTCGGTCGATGCCACCGGGCGAGGTCGATCTCGCCGTCCTGACGATGGCACCTGTCAGGGGATACTCCCCCTCGGGCCGGATGAGTGTCGCCGAGAGGCTGGCGGCGGTCAACTCGCGCCGCCGATGACGGCCGCCGCGGCCAGGCTGGCGCACAGCAGGGCGGTGACCGCGGTCGCGATCGTGGCGCGAGTGCGCTCGCCCGAGCGCGCCAGGGCAACTGCCGCAACGGCGAGCGCGGCGATCGGGATGAGGGTGAACCCGAGCAGGCCGAGGCCGATGAGCGCGTCGGCTCCGCCATCCCCGATGAGCTCCAGCACCGGCGTTGGCCCGGGTCCGCCTCCCTCGCCGCCGGTGAGCGCCAGGACGAATCCGACGCCGATGCCGGCCACCGTCAGCAGCGCGCCGATGCGCAGCACGGTGGCGATCCCGCGGCCGAGCTCGTTGGCGCCTGGAGGACGGCTCACGCGAGGCCCAGCGCTCGGCTGCCCATCTCGAACGCCACGTACAGCGCGACCCCGACGAAGAGGATCACCAGCCAGCTCGTGCGGAAGCGCCCGGAGATGCCTGCCCCGAGTGCCGCCCCGCCGACGACGCCGAGCACGACCGGCGCCGCAAGTCGCGGATCCACGTCGCCACGGAACAGGTAGGCGTAGGCCCCGGCCGCTGAGGTGATCCCGATAATGTAGTTCGAGGTGGCGACGGAGATCCGCATCGGCGCCTCCATCACCAGGTGGAGAAGCGGTACAGTCACCACCCCGCCGCCGATGCCGAGCAGCCCGGATACGTTGCCGGCCACGAACGATCCGCCCATGGCCAACGGCAGGCGGCGGGTGCGATATGCCGGTGCCCGGGGACCGTCCGGTGCGGATGGATCGTCCGGGGCGCCATCGGCGTCCTGCGTTCCGCCGCGCAGGAGGCCACGCACCATGGTGATGGCGGTGTAGACGAGCAGCGCGGCGAACAGGCCGGCCAGGATCCGATCGGGCAGCACGCCGGCAACGACTCCCCCGGTCAATGCACCCACCGCCGTCCCGGCTCCGATGGTCAGGCCGAGACGCACGTCCGCGCGACCGGCCCGCACGTTCACCGCCGCGGCGCCGGTCGACGTGGCGATGACGCACACGAGGCTCGTGCCCACGGCCGCCGTCAACGGCACGCCGAAGCCGAGGGTCAGGATCGGAACGATGAGGATGCCGCCGCCGAGGCCGAGCAGCGCACCGAACGCACCGGCTGCCAGGCCGCTGAGAACGAGGAGGAGCTCGGTCGGCATCGGTCTTCAGTTGAACCAGGTGCGCGCCGGACTACGGGCGCAGATGCTGTGGCGCGTACGGCAGCAGGGCGACGTGCCTGGCGCGCTTCAGCGCGGTGCCGAGCATGCGCTGGTGGCGTGCGCAGGTGCCGGTCTTACGGCGCGGCTCGATCTTCGCCCGCTCGCTCAGGTAACGGCGGAGGCGGTTGACCTCCTTGTAGTCGATGCTCTCGGCCTTGTCGACGCAGAAGTTGCAGACCTTGCGGCGACGTCGATCGCGGTAGTAGTCCGCCGACTCGCGGCGGGATCGTGGACTTGCCATCGGTATCGGTTCCTCTTGGGTTCAGGAGGGCTCAGCGGGCATCAGAAGGGGATGTCGTCGACGTCCATCTCGGCGCCCGGCGACGATGAAGGCTTCTCCGCTCCGCGCGGGCGGACGGCGGGGGGTGCATCGCCGTAGGACCCGCCACTGCCTCCACCCTGGCCGCCGTCCTCGTCTCGCGGCCGGCGTTCCAGGTTCTGCACCCGGGCGAAGGCGAGCTCGAGCGACGTCTTCTTCTGGCCATCGCGGGCCTCGTACTCTCGGGCGCGCAGCTGCCCCTCGGCGTAGATCTTGTTCCCCTTGCGCAGCTGCTCGGCCATCCGCTCGGCGGCCTGCTCCCAGACGCTCACGCGGAACCACAGCGTCTCCTCGATCCACTCGCCGTCCGGGCCCTTTCGGTTGTCGTTGACCGCGACGCGCAGATCGGTCACGGCCTTTCCGCCGGGCGTGTAGCGCAGCTCCGGATCGGCGCCGAGGTTGCCGATGATCATCATCCTGTTGAGTGTCATGGCGG
>JBOGSW010000009.1:0-33038 GCA_050695815.1 Candidatus Limnocylindria bacterium
GGGATCGAGCGCCGCGGTGGGTCTGGGTGAAGGCCACCGTGCCGCGGGACCCGCGCGGGTGGCCGGTCCGCACCTCCAGCGCGATCGGCGCCTCGAGCCCGCGCAGCAGCTTGCCGGGGCGGATCACCCAGTCGACCTCGTTGTTGCCCTCGCGCCACCAGCCGAGCTCATCCGGATCGGCATGAGCCCACAGGTGGGCGCCGATCGCGGTCTCCACCAAGCGCGACCACGCCTCGTGATCGGCCTTTGCGCGTGCGAAGGAGGTGCGGGCTGTCGCCGTCATGAGCGCCGTGTTCAGGGCCAGCAGCTTGGGGCTCGATGCCCGGCGACGGACCGCCGAGCCGGAGTATTTGCCGATCCCCGTGACCATGCCGGCGCCGCCCAACAGCTCGAGGTAGTGGGCGAGCGTCACGGTGTTGCCCGCATCGGTCAGGGTGCCAAGCATCTTCGTGTAGGACAGGACCTGTCCCGAATAGGAGCACGCCAGGCGGAAGAGCTGCCGCAGCAGTGCCGGCTTCTCCACCCGGTTGAGCATGAGGATGTCGCGCGACAGGTTCGTCTCGACGATCGCGTCGAGGATGTACTCCTCCCATCGGTCATGGCGCTTGATCAGCCGAGCGGCTCCGGGATAGCCGCCGTAAAAGAGATAGGTGTCGAGATCCCACCCGAAGGCGTCCCGCATCTCGGCGAAGGTCCAATGCGTGATCCTGACGACCTCGAATCGACCGGCCAGGCTGTCGCTCAGCCCCTGCCGGACCAGCAATGGCGCCGATCCGAGCAGCATCACCCTGAGACCGATGCCGGATGCGGTGTCCTCGTCCCACAGCTGCTTCACGACGTCCGACCAGTCGCGGACCTTCTGGACCTCGTCGAGGACCAGGAGTCCGCCGGCTCGACCGCCGTCGCGGGCAGCCTGGCGGCCGATCGCCCACTGGGTATAGATCCAGCCGATGTCCTCGGGGTCGGGCGCGTCCGCCGATGCGAAGTGCCCAGGGATACCGATGGCGTCCATGACCTGCCGCGCAACGGTGGTCTTGCCCACCTGGCGCGGGCCGGCAAGCACCTGGATGAACTGCCGCGGCTCGTGCGCGCGCCCGAGGATCTCGTCGTAGATCGGTCGCCGATAGACCTGTGGCTTGCGGCTCATTCACTCACTCGTCCGAGCAAAATTACTCAGCACCATGAGGAAGTTTACTCACTCCACCTCCAGCCGTGCCCCTGGAGCGCATCACTTCGTCGCGGAGGCGCTCAGACGCACAATGCCCAGATCTGGACGCTGATGTTAAAACCGCCGGCGCTCCCGTTGAAGATGTCGACGGCCCATCCGACGGGGGTGGAAACTCCGAACGGGTCGGTCTCGATCAACGGCCGATCGGCGCTGACGTACGGATTCTGCCAGTCGATTGGAAAGCCCGTCACCCGATAGCCACCACCGACGGCGACACTCCCGGCCGGGCACGTCGCCGAAGCTGTGCGCTCGCCCGGCAGGATCTCGAAGTTGACCATAACGTCGTTGACGCTGACCGTCCCGCCCGTGCCAGGCGGCCCCTGTAGCCCCTGTGGCCCTGGTGGCCCCTGGGCGCCTGTTGCTCCGGCGGGACCCTGGGGACCGACAGCCCCTGGAGGTCCAGCAGGTCCAGCAGGTCCCGCCGGTCCGGCCGGTCCGGCCGGTCCGGTGGATCCCGGCGGCCCGGCAGCTCCCGCTGGTCCGGGAGCGCCATCGGGCCCTGGCGGACCCTGTGGTCCCGTGGGGCCGACCTGGTTCCAGTCGAGGCTGACCTCGGAGGATTTGCAGCTCGAACCCGCTTCGGCATCGATGATGCGGATCGCTCCATTCGACGCCTTATAGCACGCGCTGATGACGCCCGTCCCGTCGCTCGGGATCGCGGCCATGGCGGTCGCGGTCGTGAGTGCCAGGAGAGCGGCTGCGATCGTGAGGACTACTCCACGCTGACGCATCGGATTCTCCCTTGTCGCGGCGACCAGGGCCGGCCGCCTCGCGGAAGAATCCGCCTGAGGCGTTAGGGATCCATTAGGGGCGTCAGCCGAGGCGGACCGCAGTTCCGGAGGCGCTGACCATGAGCATGCCTCCGCCCCCGACCGTCTCGTAGTCAAGGTCGACGCCGACGACGGCGTCGGCGCCCCTGGACGACGCTTCGGCCTGCATCTCGCCGAGGGCGAGCTCACGCGCGCGGCGCAGCTCTTCCTCGTATGCGGCCGAGCGCCCGCCCACGATGTCGCGGATGCCGGCGAACAGGTCCTTCACGATGTTGGCACCCAGGATTGCCTCGCCGGTCACGATGCCGAGGTACTCACTGATCTTCCGGCCCTCGACGCCCGGGGTGGTGGTCTGGATCACGGGTCACTCCTCCTCGAGCATGTAGTACTCGGTGAACTCCGAGCAGCGGCCATCGTCGGCGAAGCGCAGCAGGAAGACGTTGTGATACGTTCGCTCCGGCTCGTCGGCGGAGGCGAAGTAGCGGCTGTAGCCGGTGGCGGCGGCGGCGCGGTCGCCATCGACCGCGTACGGCTCGTACTCCGCCTCCCAGGAGCCCGGTTCGTCACCCTGATCGAGCCAGCCGTCGACGATGGCAACGAGACCCTGGGCTCGACGGTCCTCTCCGCCGTAGGGGCGCCAGCGGTAGGTGGCGTCCTCGGTGAAGAGCGCCTCGACGAGCTCCCGCTGGTTCAACCGCCACGCCTCGATGTATCGGTCCAGCCATGCCTGGACATCCGATCGTGTCATCGGCCAATCCTACGCCGGCGCAGCGACCCGCTCGCGGCGGTGGGTACAACCGTCAGCGGTGGAGAGCGGTCAGGCCGTGCGCCTCCTCGTCGAGGTCGCGCCGCTCTTCGGCGGACAGCGGTCGGAGGGGCGACAGCTGGATCTCGCCGCGGTCCGCCCGCCACGTGCCGGCGACCTGCCCATCGATCAGGAAGGTGTTGACCGAGTGCGGCGTCTTCGTGTTGAAGACGAGCGGACGGAACGCCTCGGGCAGCACCTGCGTGCGGCGAGCGTGGACGAGCAGCATCGCGTCCCACACGGCGATGAAGCGCGGCGGGGCCGGCGTGTCGGGATCCGGCAGCCGACCGTCGGGCAGGTCGAAGAGCTCGCCGCCGGCGTCGTCCCGCAGCCGGAGCAGCTCCATCGACTCCGCCGCCGCGCGCACCTGACCGACGCTCACCCCCATCCAGCTCGCGACGTCCTTCAGCGGCGCCGGCCCGAATGCGCCGAAGTGGCGGCGCACGAGGTGCGCCATGCCCTCGGCCTCGGTGACCGCCACCTCCGGCAGCCAGGCGTCGGCGAGGCCGTAGACGTCCGCGCGTCGCCGCTCCCAGGTGCCCGACGGCGGGACGCGGACCAGGTCGATCCACAGCCCGGCCCACCTGGCGGCGTTCCGCGGGAGCCCCCTCGCGACCATGCGGGCGATGAGCTCCTTCATCGGCAGAGGGCCGGCCGCCAGCTCGGCGCGGACCGCGGTGGCGACGGCATCGGTGTCGAGGTCATCGACCTCGCGGTTGACGCGCTCGAACCACTCGCGCCGGATGCGACGGATGCCCGCGGTCATCGGCCAGTAGTCGGCGGCGGAGACCATGTGGATCGTTGCGCGCATGATGGTGGCCTGGATGGCCGTGCGGTCGGCGAGCGCCCGCGTCAGCATCGGCCTGGTGAAGTCGCGCATGCGCGACCAGAGGCCGATGTAGCCGGCCGGGGCGTATTGCGTCTGGATGCCAGCCATTCGCTCCATGACTCGGATCAGGCCGAGTGGCGATCGCTCGAGCAGGTGCTGCCGAGCGAGCAGCGCCCGGTTGAGGTGCCGCGCGGTCAGCCGCTGGTCAACCACGGCGGGGGAGCGCCAGCCACTCGTCGCGCAGGAGCGACATGATGTGGCCGTCCGTGAAGCGGCCGCCCTCGAAGCGGTCGTGGCGCAGCGTTCCCTCGTGGACGAAGCCGGCCTTCTCGTACGACCGGCGCGCGCGCTCGTTCTCGGTCCACACGTTGAGCCAGATGCGCTCCAGCCGCAGCTCGCCGAACCCGAAGTCGACGAGCGCGTTCACCGCGTCGGTGCCGTATCCCTTGCCCCACTCGTCCGGCTCGCCGATGAAGATGCCGAGCTCGGCGTTTCCGTGCGCGACATCCAGGGCGAACAGGCTGGCCTCGCCGATCGGCCGTTCGTCGTCGAGAAGGCAGATGAGGAAGGCGTAGCCATCCTCGTGCTCCGCCGAGCGACCGATACGGACCTCGACCTCGGCAAGGCTGAGCGGCCGCCCGAGGCTGGCGGCCGTGGCGACCCTGGCGTGGGCACGCCAGCGTCGGTACAGCTCCGCATCGGATCGCTCCATCGGGCGGAGGAAGACGCGACCGGACTGGATGATGTGAGTCATGACTTCGGCATGATGAGCGGAGACCTCAACAGAAGTACAACTCTCTCCGTGAACTTATACGAAATGGGCTCGATCGTTTAATTCTCCCGGCGAAGCGACGCCGTAGGATGGACACTGTGCCAAACGCGTCGCGCGTCTTCATCGTCGCCCGCAACCCGGAACCAGATAGCCGGCTGCCCTACCTTCTGCGCCTGCCAATGGCCGATCCACCGATCCTCAAGGCGCCCGATACCTGGCCGCGCACGGCACGCGTCTTCTGCCACCGCACCGACGAGTGGCCAGAAGACGCCGAGATTCTCGAGGAGGTGCCGGTGCTGGGCTGCGTGCGCCGCGGCGTGGCCATCGACCTCGTCCTGGACCGGCCACTGCTCGCTTCGGTCGAGCGCAAGTCGTTGGCCGACCTGGCGGGATCCCTCAACAACGGGTCGCTGGTGTTCGAGCTCGGCAAGAGCTCGGCAAGCTGGCGGAGCTGCCGCGCGCCGCAGTGGTCGTCGAGGACCGATACTCGCGGCTGATCGCGTATCGGTTCGGCGCAAGCGGCTTCCTGCCCGACCTCGTCGCGCGCGTCCAGGTTCGATACCCGGAGATACCGATCGTCTTCTGCGAGACGCGCCCGCTCGCCGAGGAGTGGACCTACCGCTACCTAGGCGCGGCGTTCGCCGAACTCGGCTGAACTGGCGGAGCCTGGTGGCTCGTGCTCGCGGGGGCTCGAATGGGACGTATTCGCGGCCCTCGGCGTTCGGATGACATATGGGCCGCTGGTGAACGTTGCGCGGGCGAATGCGGTGCCAGCGGCCGGAATCGGCCGCGTTCAGATGACATGTGGGCCGACCGTGGTGCAGATGTCACGAGAGCAGCGGCGTTCACGGACGTAAGGAGCGCTCACGCGCCCTTGTGTCATGGCAAACCTGCGGCCCCAAGCGTCACGACGGAGCGGCGGCGCTACTCGTGACCGGCGAGCTGCCAGGATTTGCCCTCGGTGGCGATCGACGGCGCGATCACCATCTCGACG
Organism: Candidatus Limnocylindria bacterium; assembly: GCA_050695815.1. GTDB lineage: Bacteria > Chloroflexota > Limnocylindria > QHBO01 > QHBO01 > JACDBZ01. The sequence goes on from JBOGSW010000009.1 coordinate 5,399, forward strand.
GAGTGCATCTCGCGGATGGTTCGCACGCCGAGAGCGGCCATCGAGGCGCGCAGCGCGCCGACGAGGTTCTGCGTTCCGTGGGTCGTCTCGGCCGGGCCGAACAGGATCTGCTCGAGCGGCAGCCGTTCGCCGATCCGGATGCGCGTCCCGCGCGGCAGCGTGGGCGACGGCGCGGCCATGCCCCAGTTGAAGCCGCGACCCGGGGCTTCGATCGCGCCCGCGAAGGGCGAGCCGAGCATGACCGCATCGGCTCCTGACGCGATCGCCTTGGCGATGTCGCCGCCGGTCTTCATGCCGCCATCGGTGACGACCGGGACGTAGCGACCGGTCTCGCGCTCGTATCGGTCGCGTGCGGAGGCGACCTCCAGGGTGGCCGATACCTGAGGGACGCCGATGCCGAGCACCTCGCGCGTCGTGCACGCCGCGCCCGGACCGACACCCACGAAGACGGCGGCGGCGCCCTGGTGCATGAGCTGGTAGGCGGCTTCGCCGCTGACCGTGTTCCCCACCAGGACCGGGAGCTGGAGGCCGCCGATGAGGTCGGACAGGGAGAGAACGCGCGTCGACGTCGAGATGTGGCGCGCGCTGCTCACCTGGGACTGGACCAGGAAGAGGTCGGCTCCAGCCTCGGCTGCCAGCTCGGCGTGATGCCAGGCCGATGCCGGCGTGGTGGCGACCGCCGCGATGGCTCCCTGCGCCTTGATGCGCGTGATGAGCGCAGTGATCAGCTCATCGCGGATCGGCTGCTCGTATGCCTCGGCCAGGACATGCGCCGCCTGCTGCGGGGTCTCTGCGGCGGCGACGCGATCGATGATCGACGACGCGTCCTCGTACCGGGTGTAAAGGCCCTCGAGGTTGACGACCGCGACGCCACCGTGCCGGCCGAGGCGCACCGCGAAGTCGGCATCGGCCACCGCGTCCATGGCGGCCGCCAGGAATGGGATCTCCAGGCGGAAACCGCCGATATCGGTGGACAGGTCGACCTCGGCGGGATCGGCCGTGACCGCGCCAGGCACGAGCGCGATCTCCTCGAACCCATAGGCTCGTCGGAGCCTGGTCTCCGTGGCGTCGCGGGCGATGACCTGCTCGATCACTCGGGGCCTCCTCGAGTACGAAAAACCCGCGCGGCAAGGCGGCGCGGGTGATGGACGTCGCGGGGTCGATTGACGGCGCGGATCGGGTGCACGTCGATGTCGCTGCGGTTTGGGGAAGTGTATCAGGCAGACCGGTGCCCCGGACGGTCGTTCGCGGCACGATCGGGGTCGGACACCAACGACCCCTGTGGCCTTCTCCGTAGACACGCATAAGCATTGGAGGATCCGCGAAATGACTCGACGTCCACGCCCCATCCTGCTCGCGACCGTTACCGCGCTGCTCGCTGTTGCGCTGGCCGCGCCGGCGGCTGCCGCCAAGGGCTTCAACGTGTCCTTCGAGTTCGAGCCGGTAGCCTTCTCGGACAGAACGACCGGTCACCTGTACGTCGCCTCCAAGGACAAGGGCAAGAAGACGACGAACACCACTTGCACCTACCTCAGCGAGACGAGCGAGTTCCTCGGACAATTCCAGAGCACCACGTTCACCGATCCGGATCCGGAGGATCTGAGGCAGTTCTGCCTCGATCACTACGTGGATCGCAGCTGACCGTCAGGCTTGCGGGGAGGGCCCGCACGGCATCGGTGACTCGCAAGCGTCCGCGTTCTCTTCCGTGGCTGAGAGTGATCGGCACTCCCGCTCGCGCACCTCGCCGGCGGGAGAGCTGCCAGGCTCATTCGCCGTCAGCTTGAGCTGGTCTGCGAGTCGCCGCGGGCTTTCCGGGAAGGATTCGGCTACCGCAGTCCGTCCGTAGGCCGGGCGCGCGAAGATCCCGCCATGAACACGCGATTCACGCTTGCCCGGCTCTGGTACTGGATCCTTGCCGCCGCCGCGCTCCTCTACGCTGGATCAGCCATCCTCGGCCCGCTCCTCGGCGGCTGCCGCATCGCATTGAGCCAGGCCGATATGGGCCTGGGGTCGTCCGGATGCGTGCAGTATCTCGACCCGTTCACGACCACGGCGGCCATCGCGGTCGGCCTCCTTGCGCTCGCGGCCGCTGCCTGGGTCACGAGTCCGGGACTGGTGCGCGGAACGCTTGCCAGCATCGGCATCGTCGCCGGCATGCTCGCCAGCTTCGTTCCGTTGGGGCTGGTGGTCGCCGTCTTCGCGTACTACGAGGCCACCCCGGGGCCGTTCGAGCTTCTCATCGGTGCCGTGCCGGTGGTCCTCGGCGTGCTCGCCGCGATCGTCATGTGGCGGCGCAGCGCCCGGCCGTGGGATTGGTCTGCGGGGCGCGGTGCGGCAGGTTCAATCCCAGGTGAGCCCGAGCGCGAGTAGGGCCATGCCGCCCCGAAGAGGATCAATGCGCCGGCCGATCCGCTTGCCCCGAGGAAGCCGGCGAGCGTGAAGAGGACCGCGGCCCCCGCACCGAACCGCCGACGCAAGGTCAGGGAGTCGGATGAATTTCGGGTCATGGCTTCGGATCCCCGGGTGCGTGAACGACGCGATCCTCGGCTTCCGATGCCGACTGATGATCGGCGAGGCCGCGTCGGACGGAGTCGCGGATCTCATCGGCGCGCGAGCGCGCCGGCATCGGCTCCTGCTCTGGCTCCTGCTCCGGACCTTCCATCGGTGCATCCATGGGTGCGGGGGACGGCTCGTCGGAGACGTGGCGCGGCGCCGAGCGCACCGCCCGGCGCAGGGTGAGCTCGCGATCCTCCACCATCCGTTCGGCGATGCGTCGTACCTCGGTCGTCAGCCACAGGTGCGCGGTCGAGTCGTGCGTGTAATCGGCCTCGGCGAAGGCGTGGATGCGGCCGTCGCGGAGGAGCGAGTTGATCTGCTCAAACTGGGCCTGCGACCCACGCTGGTAGACGCCAAAGGCCCGGCCGCCGTTGGCACTGACCACCGACCAGGCGGGAACGTCGGATGGCCCATCGGCGACGTAGATCATGTTCTCGAACGGCACGCGACGAAGCTCCGGGGGCAGGTGCGAGTTGACGTGGATCTCGGGGTGCTTGTTCGTTCCCTTGTTGATCTCGAACAGCGCCCGCGTCTTCGACGTGTTGTCGATTTGGTAGCCCAGCGCCGTGATCTCGCTGGACCCGAAGAGGTGCCTCTGCTCCGGCCGGTCGAACCCGGGCGGATGGTGAGCCTCGATGAACTCGCAGGCCCACACGTCCTCGACGAGCGGGCGGACGGCGCTGCCGTCGATCATCGGTCGCAGGCCGGTGCTGACGACGTAATGCTCGAGCGTGATATCGGCGCGTTCGAAGTCCGGCTCATCCTCCACCCCGGCGCGCAGGGTGGCGAGGAACTCCGGCATGCCCGGATGGAAGGTCAGCTCGGCGCCGAGCTCGTGGAGGATCGTGTTCGAAAGCCCCTTGAAGGCGCCGGCGCGCACGTACTCGAGCATGTGATTGAGGTAGAGCGAGTCATCGGCGACACGGTGGGCACCGTGGGCCAGGTAGAACGCGTGCAGGGCATCGACCTCGTCCCAGAAGACGCGCTCGTCCACGCCGTACCGATCGAAGAGCGGCGACTGCATGTTGCCCGGGATGAGGGTCTTGTCGAAGTCCCAGACGACCGCGATCACCGTCTGGCTGAAGGGACCTGCCATTCACGCTCCTGTGCGCACTGTCAACGGAGCGTGCAGTCTATCGGTCCGCGTCAACCGCCTCGGGGCGATCTATCGGCCGATTCTGTCACGAGGGTCCTCTTGGGCGTCGTGGGGCCGATGTATCGGTCAGGTGGTGGCGTGGGAGCGCCCGTCAGGCACCTTCACGCCATCGAGCCGTGGATAGATCGCGGATCCGCGACGTGGCGAGGGGCTCTTGCCAATCTGGATCGATAGACCGTCAGCAAGATGCCGACCGAGCCGGCCGAGCCGAATGGGCCGATGGTCCCGTCAGGCGAGCTCGACCCCCGCCTCGCGCGCATCGGCCACGAGCTCGTCCAGCGCCGAGTCCGACTCGGCCGATGCCTGCAGCAGGCCGATCACGCGCGAGACGCCCGCATCGGCGTAGTCCGCCAGGAACGCCTGTCGCGCCGGTCCCGGCTCACGCCAATCGGGCATGCCCCACCAGGCGTGGACCGATACGGACAGGCTGTCCGGGTCGCGGCCGATCTCCTCGCAGCGAGCCCGGATGGTCGGCATTACCTCGCGCACCTCGTCCGGCGAGAGGCCGTCGAGGTTGAGCTCGTCCGCGTAGCGCGCGGCGAGGCGCCACGTGACCTTCGGCCCGTTGCCGCCGACCATGATCGGCATGCCGCTGGCCTGGATCGGCTTCGGCAGGTTGCGCGCATCGTTGACGCCGTGGTGGGCGCCCTCGTAGGTGGCACGGATCGTCCGACCCGGCTCCAGCATGCGGCTGATCACCTCGAGCGCGTCGTGGAGCATGGCGAGGCGCTCCTTCGTCTCGGGGAAGCCGTACCCGTAGGCGAGCCACTCGTCCTTCTTCCAGCCGGCGCCGATGCCCAGCTCGAAGCGGCCGCCGCTGATGGTATCGAGGGTGGCAGCCATCTTCGCGGTCAGCGCCGGGTTGCGGAACCCGTTGCAGATGACGATCTGTCCCAGCCGCACGCGCTCGGTCACAGCCGCGAGCGCCGAGAGCGTCGTAAACGACTCGAAGGTGATCTCGTCGGTCGGCTTCGGGACGGTGTGGAAGTGGTCGAAGAGCCAGACCGACTCGGCTCCGAGGCGCTCCGCCTGCTGCGCGATGTCCACCGTGCGTGCCCATGCACGCTCCGGCTCCCAACCGTCGTACTCCCCCGTCCATCCCTGTGGAACGATGACCCCGAGCTTCATCCTGCATCCCCTTCGTCGCTGCGCATCACATCATCGGACGATCATCTGGGCACGCTCCGGACCCACCGAAACGTGCGAGATCGGCGCGCCGGCCAGCTGCTCGAGCCGCTGGACATAGGCGCGCGCGGCTGCCGGCAGGTCGGCCCAGGAACGGCAGGCGGTCGTATCGGTCTGCCATCCTGGAAGCTCTTCGTAGACCGGCTCCAGCCGCTCATAGACCGATGTCGACGCCGGGACGGTGCTCCACTCGCGTCCATCGGCCGGATCACGGTAGGCGCGCGCAATGCGGAGGCGCTCGAAGCCATCGAGCACGTCGAGCTTCGTGAGCGCGATGCCCGAGTACCCCGCCAGCCGAACGCTGAAGCGGACCGCGACGGCGTCGTACCAGCCACAGCGGCGAGGGCGTCCGGTGGAGGTGCCGTACTCGGCGCCACGCTCGCGCAACCGTTCACCATCCGCGTCCTCCAGCTCGGTCGGCAGCGGCCCGGAGCCGACGGCGGTGGTGTACGCCTTCGCCACGCCGAGCACCTGATCGATCTTCACCGCTGGCAATCCGGCCCCCAGGCTCGCGCCACCGGGGATCGGCGAGGAGCTGGTGACGTACGGGTAGATGCCCCAGTCGATATCGCGCATCGTGCCCAGCTGACCCTCGAGCAGGATCCGCTCGCCCGCCTCGAGTGCCTGGTCGACGAGATCGGCGCCGTCCACCACGTGCGGACGCAGCCGCTCCCCGGCGGCGAGGTAGGCATCGGCGATGCGATCTCCGTCGGTGGCCTCGGCGATCGCACCTGCCATCTCGGGATCGGCGTAGCCATGGGCCAGGCGGCGAATGCGAGGCAGGGTGGCCGCGAGGCGCCGGCGGAATCCATCGGGCTCCATGAGGTCGACCACCCGGATCCCGCGGCGCGCCACTTTGTCGACGTAGGCCGGGCCGATGCCGCGCGAGGTCGTGCCCAGCTTCGCGGCGCCACGCTCGCGCTCCTCGAGCTGATCGAACAGGACGTGGTACGGCATGACGAGGTGCGCCCGGTCGCTGATGAACAGGTTCTCGCATTCGAAGCCGGCGGCACCCAGGCCGTCAAGCTCGGCAACCAGCGCGGGCGGATGGATCACCACCCCGTTGCCGAGCAAGTTGCGCGTGCCCCTATGGAAGATGCCCGACGGGATCAGGTGAAGCTTGAAATGGCCGTGCGGATTGACGACGGTGTGGCCCGCGTTGTTTCCGCCGCCATAGCGGATGACGAGGTTCGCATCATCGGCCAGGTAGTCGACCACCCGACCCTTTCCCTCGTCGCCCCACTGGGCACCGACGACGGCGATGACGGACATGACGGGGCGACAACGACCTCGAGCTTCGGGTGGGATCGGTCCATCCTAGCGTCACGGCGCTCACGAGCGACGGGCGCCGCTGGAACCCCGGCTGGGCAAGTGCGCGCCCGGACGGAGATGTCGTCAGATGGCACCACCAGTGCCGCAAGGCGGCTCAGGGAGCTCGAGATGGCGCTTGGACCGCCACGCCGAGGATGAGCGAGGCTGGCGGATCTTGTCCAATGGCACCGCAACGGCACGTTTGACGAGGGGTCCGGGCCGGGCGCTGGCTAGTGGCACCAGCAGTGCCTCATGACGACAACTCGGGGGCGCGGCGTACGAAGGCACGAATGGCGCCGCCCTGTACCGAAGGCGCCGCCTGCTCGGCGGCGCCGCTATCGGTCCACGGTTGGGTGCCAGCGGGTCAGGCCCGAGCACGCACCCTGTCGAAGCAGTTGGAGCAGTAGACGGGGCGGTCGTTGCGCGGCAGGAACGGCACCAGCGCCTGCCCTCCGCACTCCGCGCACACGGCCGCGTGCATCTCTCGTTGGCCGCTCCCGTTGCCGCCACCGGAACCGATGCCCAGCGCGCGGTTCTGCTTGGCGATGGCCCGGCAGCTCTGGCAGCGCTGAGGCTCATTGACCAGCCCCTTGCTGGCGTAGAACTCCTGCTCGCCTGCAGAGAAGACGAAGTCCATGCCGCAGTCGCGACAGTGGATGGTCTTGTCGGCGTACACCCTTCCCAGTGCCTCCTGTGTCCCGCACGACCGAGTCGGTTTTGGACGTCACCACCCTCGAGGGGGCGCGATCGCGTGCGAACATGTGGGCGCGGATCGAGCGAACTCGGGTCGGGCGATTTGGACCGGCCGTTACTAGCGCCCGAGTGTACACCCACTTTCAAGCCTGTTGGGTAGCCGCCCGATCGCTTGCCCGCCAACCTCCGCTTCCCGGGCACGAGCTTGCGCCGGTTCGGAGCCCGGTTCCGAGCCCGGTTCGGAGGCCGGTCCGGAGCCCGGTTCGGAGGCCAATTCCCGACAAATGCACGCCCAGCGGCACCTTACGTTGGCGAACCAGCTCGATCGTGCCCGGAAATGGCCGTCGAGGGTGACATGCGGTTTGCTCCACCGCGCATATGTCGTCCGATTGGTCTCACTCGCCTGCGTTGCGCTCACCACGAGGGCCATATGTCGGGTGAACGATCGCCCTGGAGGCGGGGACGTCAGTACGCCGCGACCTCCTCGCGCGCGGCGACCGTGTAGAAGCGCGTGTTCGACTTGCGGAACTGGAGCGGCACCTCGCCGATGGGTCCGTTGCGATGCTTCGCGACCTTGGCCTTGATCAGCTCCACCTCGGCCTCGGGATTCTGCTCGCCGTCGCGGTATAGGAAGATCACGACGTCCGAATCTTGCTCAATCGAACCCGATTCCCTCAGGTCGGAGAGGCGAGGCTCGGCCGTACCGCGCTGCTCGACGCCGCGCGAGAGCTGAGACAGCGCGACCACCGGCACCTTCAGCTCGCGTGACAGCTGCTTCAGGCCGCGGCTGATCTCGGAGACCTCCTGGACGCGGTTGGCGTCCTTGTTCGGCGTCGAAGCCTGCATGAGCTGGAGGTAGTCGACGATCACGAGGTCGAGCCCATGCTGCTCCGCCTCGAGACGGCGCGCTTTCGTGCGGAGCTCCATGACCGACAGCGCCGGCGAGTCGTCGATCCACATCGTGGCGGTGGCCATATCGTTCATGACCGTCGCGATCTTGCTCCAGTCGGTCTCGTCCACGAACCCGGTCTGGAGTGGACGCGGGTTGATCCCGCTCTCCGCGCTGAGCAGGCGGATGGCGAGCTGCTCCTTGCTCATCTCGAGGCTGAAGACGGCCACCTTCTTCTTCTCGCGCACCGCCGCATGCTGCGCGATGTTCAGGGCCATCGAGGTCTTCCCGACCGATGGGCGGGCGGCCAGGATGATCAGGTCCGAAGGCTGCAGGCCTCCGAGCAGCGCATCGAGCTGGCTGAGCCCGGTCGGAACGCCGAGGATCTGCCCGCGGTGCTCGTGGAGGTACTCGAGGCGGTCGTACGCCTGGCCGAGCAGGATCGAGAGCGCCTCGAAGCCGCCATCGGTCCGGCGCTGGCTGATCTCGAACAGGATCGACTCGGCCCGATCGATGGCCACCTCGGCGTCGTTCGCCTCCTCGTAGCCGACCGCGGCGATCTTGCCCGCCGCGCCGATCAGGTTGCGCAGCACCGCCTTGCGCTCGACGATCCGCCCGTAGTGCTCGGCGTGCACCGCGGTCGGGACCGCGTTCATCAGGCTCGTCAGGTACGCCGGCCCGCCGATGGCATCCAGCCGATCCCGGCGCCGCAGCTCATCGCCGAGCGTGACGAGGTCGATCGGCTCGCGCTGACCGTGCAGGACCAGCATGGCCTCGTAGATGTCGGAGTGCTGCGCGCGATAGAAGTCGGACGGCTTCAGGAAGTCGCCGACGCGGAGGATGGCGTCGCCATCGATCAGGATCGAGCCGAGCACGCTCTGCTCTGCCTCGACCGCCTGGGGCGCCAGCTTGTCGATGCTCATGTCGCAGCCGAGCCTATGGAAGCCGATGCGTCGCGTGGACGCGAACATCGGTCCGCGTCGGGGATAACTCGGCCCATCTGTGGAAAATCGCCGCAGTTGTGGATAAGCCGATCCTATCGGTGCCTGCTTACCCGGCCATTACCGCCCGCTTACGCGACAGCTCGCGTGTCGGATGTCGAACGGGTCGCCGTTCCAGCGCGCAAGCATCAAGAGAGAGGGTCCCGGGACGACGCCGCGCCATCCCCGCCGGTCTATCGACTCCGATTGGCAAGAGCCCCTCGCCACGTCGCGGATCCGCGATCTATCCACGGCCCGATGGCGTGAAGGTGCCTGACGGGCGCTCCCACGCCACCACCTGACCGATAGATCACTATGAAGAGGCCCGACAGGACCCTCGTGACAGAATCGGCCCGATAGATCGCGCGATGGCACGCCGGGCGGCCGGGGCGGCCGGGCGGCCGGGGCGGGTACCGCCCCGCTGACGGACGGGGTCAGGCTTCGGCGGCGACCACGCTCACGCTGACGGTGGCCTCGACGCCGGGCATGAGCTTCACGTCGATGCGGTAGTCGCCGAGCGCCTTGATCGGCTCGCGCAGGTGGAGGGCGTGCCGGTCCAGCTCGATCCCGCTGCGGTTGATGGCATCCCCGATCTGGTGCGACGTCACGGCACCGAAGAGACGGCCACGCTCGCCGGCCTTGACCGGGATCTCGAGCTTCAGCTCTCGCAGCTTCTCGGCGGTCGCCTCCGCATCGGCCTTCACCGATCGGTCGCGCTCCTCGCGCTCCTCGCGATGTCGCTCCCAGTTGGCCAGCGCGCCCTTGTCGGCGACGACGACCGCCCCGGTCGGCAGGAGGAAATTGCGCGCGTAGCCGTCCTTGACGACCTTGAGGTCTCCCTCGCGGCCGAGGCCCTTCACGTCGCGCTTGAGGATGACCTTCATTCGATCTCCTTGGTGGTGGGATTCGTGCGCCGGCGCCGCCATGAGGCGAGGGCGCGCTTCAGCTCATCGGGATCGCGCAGGCGTCCGTAGCGCTCGAGCAGCTCCGGCAGGTCGTCGCGGATGTGATCGAACCGATCGCCCATGAGCAGGCGGGCCTTTGCGAGGTCGCGGTCGAGATCGGCGGTGCCGTTGCGTGCCCGCGCGGTGTGCTCGGCACGCACCTCGGCCGGCGCGTTCTGGATGAACAGGTCGAGCACGAGCAGGAGGACCGTCAGATCGTCCGCCTGGCCGAGGATCGGAATCACGTCAGGGATCAGATCCACCGGCAGCGCCACGTACGCAAGGGCCGCGGCCAGGATGCCCTTGAGTCCGATGGGGGTGCGGGGATCGCGCAGGATCCCCCACACCACGCGGGCGTAGGTCGGGAGCCTGACGACGAGGCGTGCCATGCGCAGATAGCGCCAGCGATTGGACAGGTTCACGCGGATTCCGCCTGAGGAAATGGGGTGGGCATGATAGCAGAGCGGCCGATCCTCGCGGTTTGACATTAGAACATCCGTTCTGCTACCGTGGGCGTCACGATAGAAGCGCCCACCGAGCGCGAAGGGAGCACGTGACCAGGCACGACGCCGAACGCCGACAGCGCATCCTCGAATGCATCGGGCAGACCGTGGATGAGCGAGGCTATCCACCATCGGTGCGCGAGATCGCTGAGATGGTGGGCCTGGCCTCGACCAGCGCGGTGCATCATCACCTGATCGCACTGGAGCGCGACGGGCTCATCGAGCGAGGAACGCACTCGTCTCGCGCGCTCCGGCTGACCGACCGCGCCCGCCGCGTGGGGCAGCCCGCACCGAGCAAGGTGACGCCGTTCCGGATGCCGGTCGACCGCGACACGCTGGCGCTGCCGGTGATGGGCGAGATCGCCGCCGGCCAGCCGATCGAGGCCTATGCCGATGCTGCCGAGACGCTCGACGTGCCCCGCTCCCTCCAGGCACGTGAGGATTCCTACGTCCTGCGCGTGCGCGGCAAGAGCATGATCGACGCACTCATCGACGACGGTGACTTCGTGATCGTGCAGCCGCAGGCCACCGCGCACGACGGCGACATCGTGGTCGCCCTGCTCGAGGACAACGGCGTCACGCTCAAGCGCTACTTCCGCGAGAAGGACCGGATCCGCCTCCAGCCGGCGAACGCGGAGATGGAGCCGATTTACGCCACCGAGGTCCAGATCCAGGGCAAGGTGGTCGGCGTCATCCGCCGCCTCTCCTAGCCGACAGCCGACCGCCGATGGCGCCGATCACGGCGCGAGAGCTCAACCGCGCGACACTGGCGCGGCAGGGCCTGCTCGAGCCGATCCGAACGCGGAACGCCGCCGCAGCGGTCGAGCGGCTGGGTTCGCTGCAGGCCCAGCATCCGGAGTGGCCGCCGGTCGCCCTCGCTGCGCGTGCCGCGACGCCACGGGTCGCCGACCTGGCCGGCGCGCTCGATCGACGCCAGGTCGTGCGCAGCTCGCTGATGCGCAACACCATCCACGTGGTCGACGCTCAGGACCTGTGGCCGATGTTCACGGTCTGCCAGCCGCTCCGGCTGGGCCAATGGCGCCTCCTCATGAAGACCGATCCGATCGACTCCCCGCTGGGCCGCAGGCTGCGGGCAGCCCACGCCCTCGCCATCGCGGCACTGCGAGAGCGGCCGCGATCCTCGCTCGAGCTCGACGGCATGATGGCCGCGGAGGTGGGGCTCGACGCCACCGCCACCTCGCGCCCCGCGTGGCGAGAGCCCGAGGTCCGCGTCGTGGCCCGCGTCGCCTGGCGGCATTTCGCCGCCTTCGTTCCGCTCGTCCACGTCCCGCACGCCAGGGAGGGCTACGGCCGGTCGCTCTACGCGATCGCCGGCGACTGGCTCGGGGAGGAGCATCCGGAGATGGACGAGGCCGACGCCCGCGTCCACCTGGCGAGGCGCTACCTCGCGGCGTTCGGCCCGGCGAGCGTCGCGGATCTCGCCGCCTACGTAGGGCGTGGCAAGGGCGGCATCGGGATCTGGCGGGCGGCCATCGAATCGCTGGCCGGCGAGCTCATCACTCTCCATGACGGGGCAGGGCGGACGCTATATGACCTCGAGGCCGCGCCCCGTCCACCGGCCGACGCTCCGGCACCGCCGCGTCTGCTTGCCCGCTGGGACAGCATCCTGCTCTCCCACGAGACGAAGCGGCGGGACCGGGTGATCGCGGACGCACATCGCTCGGCCGTCTACACGAAGAACGCCGACGTGCTCCCGACGATCCTGATCGACGGTTTCGTCGCCGGCACCTGGGACCTCGCGCGTCGCGATGCGCGCGCGAGGATCGAGCTGAGGCCGTTCGCCCCTCTGAGCCGTCCCGATCGGGCCGTGCTCATCGACGAGGCCGAGCGCATCCTGGCGCACGTGGCGCCGGACGCCACCGACCGCGCGGCGGCCGTCGCCGGCGAGTAGGGTCCTCGTCGTGCGACGAACGATCCTCCACGCGGACATGGACGCGTTCTACGCGAGCGTCGAGGTCCTGGACGATCCATCGCTCCGCGGCAAGCCGGTGATCGTGGGAGGCGGGCCCGATCGGCGCGGGGTGGTGATGGCCGCCTCGTACGAGGCGCGCCGCTTCGGGGTGCACTCGGCCATGCCCCTGCGCACGGCGGGCCGCCTCTGTCCGCACGGAGCGTTCCTGCCGGGACGGCCGGAGCGCTACCGCGAGCTCTCGGACCGAGTGATGGCCATCTTCGCGTCGTACACGCCGCTCGTGGAGCCGATCAGCCTCGACGAGGCGTTTCTCGACGTGACCGCCAGCGCCACGGCCTTCGGCGACGGGGAGGAGATCGCTCGACGCATCAAGGAACGGGTGCGCGACGAGATCGGTCTCGTCGTCTCGGTGGGCGTGGCGACGAACAAGCTGTGCGCCAAGGTCGCATCGGACCTGCGCAAGCCGGACGCGCTCGTGGTCGTGCCGCCCGCCGGCGAGGCCGAGTTCCTCGCCCCGCTGCCGATCCGTCGCCTGTGGGGGGTCGGTCCCAAGGCCCAGGCCGCCCTCGCCGACTACGGGGTGACGACGATCGGCCAGCTGGCGGCGTTGCCACCGGGAACGCTGCATCGGCGCTTCGGTCGGCACGGGGACGACATCGGCGCCCGGGCGCGCGGCGTCGACGAGGCGGCGGTCCAGCCCCTGCAGGCACCCAAGAGCATCGGCCACGAGCACACCTTCGAGGTCGACACGGCGGACCGACGGCGCCTCGAGGCGACGCTGCTCGATCTCGCCGAGTCGGTTGCGAGCCGCCTGCGGCGCCACCATCTGGCCGCCGGCGCGCTGCAGCTAAAGCTGCGCTACGAGGGATTCGAGACGCTCACGCGCCAGGCGGCGCTCTCGCACCAGGCCCGCGAGTCGGAACCGCTCTACGAGACGGCGGTGGCGCTGCTGGGGAAGACGCTGGTCGAAGGACGCGGAGTCCGGCTCATCGGCCTGACCGCGATCTCCCTGAGCGAGGCGCAACAGCTCACCCTCTTCGACGGTGCCGGCCGCAACGATCGCCTCGCGCAGTCGATCGACGTCGTGCGTGAGCGATTCGGGGAACGGGCGATCACGCGCGCGCGGCTGCTCACCGAGCGTCCGCATCGGCGCTTCGACTTCGGCGAACGCCCAGCGGCTCCCGTGGACGAGGAGCCCCCTTGACGGATCGAACGCCTGTTCGGTATGCTGCCTCCATATCGAACACCTGTTCGAGTGCCCGACCAGGTGAGCAGCGTTGAGGAGCATACGAAAGCGAATGGCACTCACCACGACCTCACCCATCGAGGCCCACGTCCGCTGGGACCGACGCGCCGACCGGCCAGCCGACGTCCGGTGGGACGGCCACCACCTGCGAGTCATCGGCCTGACCTCCGTGCGCGACGAGCGATCGGCCTACCCGGCGGACCGCGGGCCGCGCGTCACGTTCCTGCTGAAGACCGCGGATGGCGGGAGCGCGTCGGTCGCGTTCGATGGCCGCAGGCGCCGGTGGTTCCTCGAGGCCGTCGAGCAGGCCGCCTGACACATCAGCCTGAGAGGGGCGCTCCCCGCCTACAATCGGCCCGGCACCGTCCGGGCCGATTCGCATGTCCGGGACAGCCCGCACGAGGCCAACCGCCGCAGATGAGCGACCGACTCAATGACCTCAGCGTCCGACGCCTCGTCGAGCGCCTGGCCACCAGTGATCCGGTGCCCGGCGGAGGCAGCGCCGCCGCCCTGGCCGGGGCGATGGGTGCGGCCCTGGCGCACATGGTCGTCGAGCTCACCATCGGGCGGCCGGCCGCCGGCGAGCACGCCGGACAGCTGGGCGAGATCGGGATGACCGCATCGTCACTGCAGGCGGAGCTGCTCAACCTCGCCGAGCTGGACGCCGCCGCCTACGACGCGGTCATCCGGGCGCGGCGGCTGCCACGAGCCTCCGACCGCGAGCGCGAGGCGCGAGCCGTGCAGGTCGCCGCAGCCACGCGCGACGCCACGCGCATCCCGCTCGAGACGGCACGGGCCGCGGCCGCCGTGCTCGATCTGACGGAGGCGCTCGCGACGATCGGCAACAGCCATGCGATCAGCGACGTCGGCGTCGCCGCCATGCTGGCCACCACCGCCCTGCGCGGGGCGGCACTCAACGTCCGCATCAACCTGCCCCACCTCCCCGACGACGAGCCGATGCGCAACGACGCGGAGGCCGAGCTCGAGCGGCTGCTGGCCGGGCTCGACGAGCGCGACCTGCGCGTCAGGGCGGCTGTCGCGGAGCGCATGGCGTGACGGCGCGCATCCTCGACGGCCGCGAGCTGGCCGGCCAGCTGCGGCGCGACCTCGGAGAGCGGGTGGGACGCCTATCAGTCGACGGCAGCGAGCACACGCCACGGCTGGCGATCATCCGCTCCGGCGGGAGCGAGAGCGCCGCCATGTACGCCGCCAGCCTCGAGCGCGCGGCGCGCGGGATCGGAATTCAGCCGCGGCTCATCACGGATGAAGACGGTCCGCTCGATGCCACCATCGACCGCCTGAACGCGGATGATCACGTCGCCGGGATCGTGATCGCCACGCCGCTCCCCGATCCGGTCGAAGGAGCGCGCCTGGTGGAGCGGATCGACCCGCTCAAGGACGTGGACGGGGCAACACCCACCAACGCGGGCTGGCTGGCGCGCGGCGAGCCGGCCTTCGTGCCGGCCACGGCCCTGGCGGTGATCGCCCTGCTCGAGGCCTACGGGGTGCCGGTCGCCGGCCGCCGCGCGGTGATCATCGGTCGCTCGGCGGTCGTCGGACGCCCGGTGGCCTCGGCGCTCGTGGCCCGCGACGCAACGGTCGTCATCTGCCACCGCGCCACGCGCGACCTGGCCACCGAGACCAGCCGCGCCGAGATCCTGGTGGCCGCGGCCGGCGTTCCCGGCCTCGTCGGACCAGAGATGGTCGGCTCGGGCGCCGTCGTCGTCGACTGCGGCATCAACACGGTGGCGAGCGGGGTCACGGGCGACGTCGAGTTCGCGACGGTTGCGCCCATCGCCGGGGCCATCACCCCGGTTCCCGGCGGCATCGGACCGGTCACCCCGATGATGGTGCTGCGTCAGACGGTGGAGGCTGCCGAACGCGCGAGGAGAGCCTCCGCGTAGCGCAACGCGTCGGCGACCGACATCACGGCGTCGCGATCGCGCGGTCCGCGACGAGCGTAGAGCGCCCGCAGCAGGCAGAGCCGCTCGAAGAGGCGCGGTTCGTCGATGGGCGTCGCATTCATGCCAACCATCATGGCAAGCGCCGTTCCAGACGCAGTCATGCGGCCGATGTCCCCCGCGTCATCGTTCCGACACGTTCACGAGCCGTCGATCACCTCCGGGGCGATCATCTCCTCGAGCGGGACGGTGCCGTCGATGAATCCCAGGCGCTCCATCGTGGCGTAGGCCGAGGTCCACAGATCGGCATCCACGGCTCCGTGCGCGAAGCCTTCACCCTGCCACAGCTCGACGGTCGCATCGAGGACGGCCCGCGCGACCTCGGGATCCTCCGCGATCGTCGGCACCGTCTCCTCCGCGGCGGCGAAGCCGAGCGCCGGGTCGGCGATCACCGCCGCCTGGGCCGCGGCCGTCGCCTCGGCGAAGGCAGCGACCAGGTCCGGATCGTCGGCCAGCAGATCGTCGCCGACGATGACGCCCGGGCCTGGCAGCGGCGCCACCTCGTCCAGCGTCAGCATCCCCACCTCGACCCCCCGTGCCTCCAGGCGCAGCGGCTCGTTGTTGCGGAAGCCGGTGATCAGCTCCACGTCCCCGTTCGAGAGGCCATCGACCTGATTGAACTGCGGGTACTCGCGCAACGCGACGTCGTCCTCGCTCAGGCCGCCGGCATCGAGCAGCGCCAGCAGCGCGTGCCACGACGAGCCGAAGCGTCCCGGCGTCCCGATCGTGGTTCCCTCGAGGCCGGAAGGCCCGTCCGGAACGTCCTCCGCGGCACCGATGATTGCCACCGGGAAGCTCTGGTACAGCGTCGACACATAGCGGACCGGAATGGCGGAGGTCCGCGCGATCATGACGTCGGTCGCATCGGCGACGCCGAACTCGGCCTCACCGGTGGCCACCAGCCGCTGGACGTCGGGTGCCTGGTGATGCTCGATCGTGACCGAGAGGCCCGCATCGGCGTAGAAGCCGTCGAGCTGTGCGACGTAGAACGGCGCGAACTGGACATCCGGCCGGTAGCCGAGGGCGAGCGTCACCTCGCGCAGCTCTCCGGATTCGACGGGCGCCTCCGATGCGGCGGGTGGCGCCTGGCAGGCGGCCAGGATGAGGGCGAGGACCAGGACAAGAGGGCGCGACGGTGACATCGGTCTTCCTTTCATCGGCTAAGCAATCTGCGCTCGACCAGCACCACCAGGCCGTAGAAGACGAGGCCGATGACGGCAAGCGTGGCGAGGGCGACGAACATGAGGGGGGTGTCGAAGAGTCCCTGGTTGGCGATGTTGATGAGGACGCCGAGCCCGACCGATGCGCCCGCCCACTCGGCGACCACGGCGCCGATGACGGCGAGCGTGACGCCGACGCGCAGGCCGCCGAAGATCACCGGCAGGGCGGAGGGGATGTCGAGCAGTCGGGTGCGCTGCGGCGCGCTGGCGCCGAGGCTGCGCAGCATCTCGTCCAGCAGCGGATCGGTCGAGCGGATGCCGACCATGGTGGCGATCGCGATCGGGAAGAAGACGATGAGCGCGCAGATCACCACGCGCGCCAGCAGCCCGCCCCCGAACCAGATGTCGAGCAGCGGAGCCAGGGCCAGGATCGGCACCGCCTGCGCCGCGACGATGTAGGGCGACAGCACCCGCTCCACCAGGATGCTCTTGCCCAGGGCGATGCCGGTCACGACGGCGGCGATGGCCCCGACCGCGAAGCCGAGCACGATCTCGAGGAGCGTGACGCCCGTGTGCTCCCACAGGATTCCGGAGCCGATGGCACGAGCTCCCCGCTCGACAACCACCTCGGGCGCCGGGAGGATGTACTCCGGATAGCCGCCGACAACGGTGGCCAGCTTCCAGACGACCCCGAAGGCCGCCAGGCTGACGAGCGCGGCGCCGATGCGTCTCACGCCACCACCCCCTGCTCGGCCCACGGCCGCAGGTCGACGGCGTGTGCGGCCGCGAGCGTGGCGCGCACCTCCGCCGCCACCTCGGCCGCCCCGGCATCGCCCATCAGCTCGGCCGGTCGCGGACGGGGCAGCTCGACCTCGACGACGCTCGCGACGCGGCCGGGGCGCGGAGTCATGACCACGATTCGATCGGCCAGGGCCACGGCCTCCGCGACGCTGTGGGTGACGAGCACCACCGTCCGGCGCCGCTCGAGCCAGAGGCGCTGGAGCTCGGCGTCGAAGGTCTCTCGGGTCAGGGCATCGAGCGCGCTGAATGGCTCGTCGAGCAGCAGCACGGCGGGGTCGGTGATGAGCGCGCGCGCCAGTGCCGCCCGCTGCGCCATGCCGCCCGAGAGCTCTCGCGGCCTGAGAGATGCGGCGTTCACGAGGCCGACACGCTCGAGCGCGTGGTGTGCCCGTTCGCGCCGCTCGGCGGCGTCGATCCCCAGCACCTCCAGCGGCAGGGCGACGTTCTCGAGCGTCGACCGCCACGGGACGAGGCGCGGCTGCTGGAAGGCGAGGCCGACGCGGCCGTCACCGGCGGCCGGCGCGCGGTCCCCGACCCGCACCTCGCCAACGGTCGGGGCAAGCAGCCCCGCCACGAGACGGAGGAGGGTGCTCTTGCCGCATCCGTTCGGCCCGATCACCGCGGTGAACGACCCGGCCGGCACGTCGACGCTGCATTCGTCCAGCGCCTGCACGCCACCGCCCGGCGTCTCGAAACGCACGCCGACGCCGCGCAGCGAGATGCCGAGCGCCGGCTGGCTCGCGAATGATCGATCGGCCATGGTTCCTCTCGTGTCGCGGTCCGGGTCATCGCGCACGGGGCATGGCCGCAGCGGACGCCATCGGGCGTCGCCGACCTCGTCCGCCAGGCCCACGACGGCGCAGCCGTCATCGGTCAGGCGGTCGTCTTCTCCCTTCCGGACTGTGACCGTCGGCCCTGTCTGCCCCGGCGAGCGCCGAGGGTCAGGTCGGCCGCATCGGTCCATGACCGATGCGGTTCGCGGGCTGGCTCATCGCGTGAGCCGACCGCCGGTGGGGACTCTCACCCCGCCCCGAAGACGATGATTGGTTCGATTGGGGCCGATCGTGTCACGACGGCTCGGCGCGGTCAACCACACACGCTCGTTCATCCCGCTCCGTCAATCGAGCCGCGTCGCGTCGCGGCACGCGTTTCACCGCGTGAAGGTATCGGTCACGAAGACGCCGCTTCCTGGCAGCTTCCTGGCCGTCACCGTCATCGGGCGCAACGCCCGGCCATCCAGGGCGCGATCTTGACCCCAACTTGGCCGATACCTTCACCCCGTGAAATCGCCGCGAGAAGACCACTTGGCCGATACCTTCACCCCGTGAAAGCGCCGCGAGACCTCGTGGCCGATACCTTCACCCCGTGAAGTCGCCCCGAGACGACCGTTTCGCGAGCCACCAGCGGACGATGAAGTAGGCCACGACCAGGAGCACGATCGCGTAGATCACGTACTCCCACGGCTTGAGCACAGCCTCGATCTGCGGATAGTTCTCGCCGACCACGAAGCCGGCGTAGATGAGGGCCGCGTTCCACGGCAGCGAGCCGAGCGTGCTGAACAGGAGGAAGCGGCCCATCGGCATGCGACTGATGCCTGCGGGGTAGCTGACGAAGGTCCGCACCAGGGGCACCATGCGGCCGAAGAAGACGGCCCAGTTGCCCCAGCGCTCGAACCAGCGGTCGGCTCGGTCGAGGTCGCCGGCGCCGATTCCGACGTAGCGGCCGTATCGGTCGAGCAGCGGACGTCCACCCCAGGCGCCGATGGCGTAGCCGACGAGGGCCCCGACCACGCTCCCCACCGTCGCGAGCGCCACGGCCAGCGGGATGTTCCAGGCAAGGCCGGTGAGCGGCTCGACGATCGAGGCATCCGCCGCCGATTGGCTCACCTTCCAGCCCGCCATCGGCAGGATCACCTCGGACGGGATGGGCGCCACGATCGTCTCGAGCGCCACGGCCGCGGCCACGCCAAGGTAGCCAACGGCGTCGTACATCGTCAGGACGAACGGGATGACCTCGTCGTCGATGAAGTCGAGCAGTGATCAGACCTCGGGCTCGCGACGTGGCACAGCGACGCGCCGGCTGCGCGCGATCGGGGCGGCGGCGGCCTCGGCCAGGTCCCGCGCTCGATGCCGCTCGTCAACGCCGAGGACGTGAATTGCGACGAGGATGGCGACCAGCGACCCACCGGCCATCCAGCCGCCCAGCACGTCCATCGGGAAGTGGGCCTGGAGGTAGATGCGGGTCAGGCTGATGGCGCCGATGAGGATCGCGGCGACGACGTACGCGACCTTGCCCTGGCGGTGGTCGTGCGCGAGTCGCGCGACGCAGAAGGCGGTCAGACCGTAGAGGGCGGTCGCGCGCAGGGCATGGCCGGCCGGGAAGTCGGCGATGTCGTCGAGCCCGACATTGTTCACGTTGAAGATGGCGTTCACGAGGGCCGCAAGGTTGATCGCGTCCGACGAGGTGAAGTACTTGAGCGCCCACTCCATCGGGAAGCAGAGGGTCCCGAGGGCGAGGAGCAGCGCGAGGTCGCGCCGGCCGCGCGCCAACGCCAGCAGGCCGAGCGCCGCGAAGGCGAGCGCGACGAACCAGCCGCTGCCGAGCCCGCTGATGCCGACGATCAGGGTCTCCACCGGTGGAAGGTTGGCTTCCACCCATCGGTGCACCGACGGCACCGCGTTGGCCATCAGCCACTCCTCGGGCGCGGTGTAGATCGTGGTCCGCTTGAGCATCACCAGCCAGAAGAGCGCCGGCAAGGCGATCATGGCGAGGAGGAAGGCGACGGCGGGCGTGGGTACGGCTCCCCCAAGTCGGTGCGCCGCGTCGTCATGGACGACGAGGCGGCTCATGGGGTCCGGCAGCCGTCGCACGGTGCGTAGTATAGGGACCGATGCCGCCGCTCCCCCTCACCGGCCGCGACCTCACGATCGACAACGTCATCGAGGTGGCGCGCGGCCGCCGCGAGGTCTCCCTGGACCCCGACGCCGCCGAGCGGATGCGTGCGTCGCGCGCGGTGATCGAGCGGTTGGTGAGCGACGGCGCCACGGTCTACGGCGTCACGACCGGCTTCGGCGACCTCGCCGACGTGCGGATCGAGCCGTCGCAGACCGAGGAGCTCCAGCGCAACCTCGTCCGCTCGCACGCGGCGGGCGTCGGCCCGCCCCTCGCCGACGACGTCGTGCGCGCGATGCTCCTGCTCCGGGCGAACGCCCTGGCGGTCGGACTCTCCGGCGTCCGCGTCGAGATCGTCGAGCTGCTGATCGGCATGCTGAACGGCGCCGTCCACCCGGTCGTCCCTTCCCGCGGCAGCCTGGGCGCATCGGGCGACCTCGCCCCGCTCGCGCACCTGGCGCTGGTCCTCATCGGCGAGGGCGAGGCGACCGTCGATGGCGCCGGCCCCGGACCCGGCGCCGATGCGCTGAGCCGCGCCCGCCTCACCCCGCTGACGCTGAGCGCCAAGGAGGGGCTGGCCCTGCTCAACGGGACGCAGCTGATGGCCGGGATCGGCGCGCTCGCCCACCACGACGCGCTGCGCCTCGCTCTCGCCGCCGATGTCACCGGGGCCATGAGCCTCGAGGCCATGCTCGGCACTGGCGCCGCCTTCGCGGAGGAGCTGGTGGCCGCGCGTCCGCACCCCGGACAGGTCGCATCGGCACGACACCTGCGCGAGCTCCTGGCCGGGAGCGAGATCGGGGCCTCGCACGCCCTCAGCGACCACCGCGTGCAGGACGCCTACAGCCTGCGCTGCATGCCGCAGGTGCACGGCGCCGCGCGCGACGCGATCGCGGAGCTGGAGCGCGTCCTGCGGGTCGAGCTCAACGCCGCCACCGACAACCCGCTCGTCTTCCCGTCGGGGGCGGTCATCTCCGGCGGCAACTTCCACGGCGAGCCGCTCGCGATGGCCCTCGACTACGCGACCCTCGCGCTGGCCGAGATCGCCTCGATCTCCGAGCGTCGCACCGCACGCCTGGTGGACGCGCATCTCTCCGGCCTACCGCCGTTCCTGACCGAGCACCCCGGCGTCGAGAGCGGGCTGATGATCGCCCATTACACGGCCGCGGCCCTCGTCAACGAGCTGCGCACGCTCGCATATCCCGCATCGGCCGACAGCATCCCGACCAGTGCCAACCAGGAGGATCACGTGAGCATGGGCGCCACCAGCGCGCTCCAGCTGCGCGAGGCGGTCGATCGGGTCGAGCAGGTCCTCGCCATCGAGGCACTCTGCGCGGCGCAGGGCCTCGACTTCCGCGCGCCCATGCGACCTGGCGCTGGGGTGGTCGCCGCCCACGCCATGCTGCGCGAGCGCATCCCGCACCTCGACGCCGACCGTTCGCCGGCCACCGACATCGCCGTGGCCCGCGAGATCATCGCCTCCGGGCGGATCCTGGCCAACCCGGCCACGGGAAGGGCCCATGGCTGAGCTCGAGTTCGTCCTCGTCGACGAGACGACCTTCGACGAGATCCCAGATCCGGCGCAGCCCGGGGCGCGCTGCCAGACCTGCGACTACTGGGAGCGCATCGACGGCGGCCGTGCCGCACCCGAATCCGACGCGCCGGACGCCGCCGCGCGCGCCTCCCTGAAGCGGCGTCGCCTCCTCGCGGGTCGCGCGCTGGCGGGCTCGTATGCGGTGCTCGCGTACCGGACCGATGCGGTCGACCGCGTCGCCATCGGCTACGCCCAGTTCGGCCCGTTGAGCGCCTACCCGAGGGCGCTGTCGATCCGCGAGCGCTACCCCGAGCTGCCCGAGTCGCCCGCCCCCTGGGTCATCACCTGCCTCCAGGTCTCGCCCGCGGTGAGCGACCCGGAGGAGCGCCACGCGTCCGGCGTCGACCTCCTCGAGTCGGTCTGCACCGAGCTCGACCGGCGCGGCATCATCGCGGTCGAGGCCTATCCCGAGCGCGCGGAGAACGCGTGGCATCCCTCGGCCGGGCCGGCATCGGTCTACGAGGATGCGTCCTTCGAGCGCGCGGCCGGCGACGAGCGTTTCCCGGTCTACCGACGAGAGCTCTCCGGCGAGACCGATGCCGACGCCTGGTCGGCGCTGCTCGAAGCGAGCGCACCCGCCGATGACGATTGGCCCCCACTGACGCCGTCGCGCGACGAGGATGACTTCTTCCGCCTGCCACCCGAGAAGCCGACACGCCCCAACCCCTTCGGCGACGACTGAGCCGATGCCCGAGCCGATCCAGGCCGGGCTGTGGGGCGCCCTTGCCGGCTCGTCGCTGGTGCTCGGTGCCGTGGCCGCGCTCACGCTGCGCATTCCACGCCGGATCGTCGCGCTCGTCATGGCGTTCGGTGCCGGCGCGCTCGTCAGCGCGCTGGCCTTCGACCTTGCCGATGAAGCGTTCCGGGTCGGCGGGACGCTCGTGTTCGGTCTCGGGCTCGCCGCGGGGGCCATGGCCTACTTCGCGGGCGACCGCCTGATCGACCGGATGAGCGGCACCGGCACGAGCCACGAGGGCCAGACCGGCGGCGCGGCGATCGTGCTCGGAGCGCTGCTGGACGGCCTGCCCGAGTCGCTGGTGCTGGGCGCGACCCTCATCGGCAGCGCAGGAATCAGCCCATCCTTCCTCGCCGCCGTCCTCGTCTCGAACCTGCCGGAGGGGCTTGCCGGCTCGCGCGACCTGGCCGACGAGGGCCACTCCGTCCGCTGGATCCTCGGGCTGTGGGTCGGCATCGCCGCGGCATCCGGGCTGGCTGCCGCGATCGGCAACGCAGCGCTCGGTGCCATGGGGACGACGCCGCTCGCTGTCGCCCAGAGCTTCGCCGCCGGCGCCATCATCACCATGCTGGCCGACACGATGTTCCCCGAGGCGTACGAGACCGGTGGCGACCGGGTCGGCCTTGCCACGGCGCTCGGCTTCGCGACCGCGTTCCTCCTTTCGCGCGCCTGATGGGGAACGGTGACGCCCTATGATTCCCGGCATGACGGCCGTCCAACCGGCAAGCGGTCCGCGCAAGGTGCGCGCGCCACGTGGCATCGAGCTCTCCTGCAAGGGATGGCAGCAGGAGGCGGCGCTGCGGATGCTGATGAACAACATCGACCCCGAGGTCGCCGAGGATCCCGACCACCTGGTCGTGTATGGCGGCACCGGCCGGGCCGCACGCAGCTGGGAGGCCTTCGACGCCATCGTCGCCGAGCTCCAGGCACTCGGGAACGACGAAACCCTGCTCGTCGCTTCCGGCAAGCCGGTCGGGGTTTTCCGCACCACGACCGATGCGCCACGCGTCCTGATCGCCAACGCCAACCTGGTGCCGCACTGGGCGACCTGGGAGAACTTTCGGGAGCTGGAACGCGCCGGACTGACGATGTACGGCCAGATGACCGCCGGCTCGTGGATCTACATCGCCACCCAGGGCATCATCCAGGGCACGTACGAGACGTTCGCCGAGCTGGCGCGCCAGCATTTCGGCGGCACCCTGCGCGGCACCGCCACGCTGACCGCTGGCCTCGGCGGGATGGGAGGCGCGCAGCCACTGGCGATCACCATGAACGAGGGAGCGGCGCTAGTCGTCGAGGTGGACCCGAAACGCGCGGAGCGTCGACTGGCGGCGGGCTACGTCGACGAGCTGACCCACGATCTCGACGAGGCCGTGTCGGGCGTCGACCGCTGGCGGGCCGACGGCATCGGCCGCTCCATCGCGCTGGTCGCCAACGCCGCCGACGTCGAGCCGGAGCTGGTGCGTCGCGCCTGGCGTCCGGACGTGGTCACCGACCAGACATCCGCCCACGATCCGCTGGGCGGCTACGTCCCCGGCGGCATCGGCCTCGAGGAGGCGCTGGCGCTGCGCGAGGCGGACCCGGCGGCGTACACGCATCGGTCCATGCAGTCCATGGCGGACCACGTGCGGGCCATGCTCGCCTTCCGGGCGGCGGGCGCCGTCGTCTTCGACTACGGCAACAACATTCGTGCGCATGCGCGCGACGCCGGTGTCGCGAACGCGTTCGACTTCCCCGGCTTCGTGCCGGCCTTCATCCGGCCCCTGTTCTGCGAGGGCAAGGGACCATTTCGCTGGGCGGCCCTCTCCGGCGAGCCGGACGACATCATCAGGACCGATACGGCCCTGGCCGAGCTCTTCCCGGAGAACGAGAGCCTGCACCGATGGCTGCGCCTGGCCGAGGAGAAGGTCCCGTTCCAGGGCCTGCCGGCCCGCATCTGCTGGCTGGGCTACGGCGAGCGGGCACGGGCCGGGCTGCGCATCAACGAGATGGTCGCGTCGGGAGAGCTGGCGGCGCCGATCGTCATCGGGCGCGACCACCTCGACGCCGGCTCGGTAGCCTCGCCGTACCGCGAGACCGAGGGCATGCGTGACGGCTCCGACGCGATCGCCGACTGGCCCATACTCAATGCGCTGCTGAACACCGCCGCCGGGGCCACCTGGGTCAGCTTCCATCACGGTGGCGGGGTCGGCATCGGCTACTCGCTCCACGCCGGCATGGTCATCGTCGCCGACGGGACCGATCAGGCCGCCGCGCGCATCGAGCGTGTCCTGACCACGGATCCGGGAATGGGCGTCATCCGCCACGCCGATGCCGGGTATGAGCGCGCCCTCGAGGTCGCCAACGAGCGCGGCGTGCGCATCCCGATGCTCGCCGACGACTGATCCGCGGCTTGACGCCACGCCACATGGCACTGCACCTCGGACATCTTGAATCGCGACGGTTGTGCGGTACGCTGACGCGAATCCACCCTTGGGAGCGGCCAGACATGACCATTCGACTGCTGCCGTTGATGACCGCGCTGATCCTGGCGCTGGCCGCGTGTGGCGGCGGTGACGCGGACGGGACCGATACGCCCGAACCGTCTACGCCCGAACCGTCGCCCACGGGCGCCGCCGAAACCCCTGCCGATACCGGCACGGCACCTCCAGCCGAGGGGGAGGCGACGTCGGTCTTCGAGCTGGAGATCGGGGACTGCTTCGATACCGAGCAGGAGGACGTCGTGGAGGAGGTCGACCAGGTCGACTGCGCCGCGCCACATGAGTACGAGCTGTACGCCACCATCGATCATCCCGGTGGCAACGACGACGCGTACCCGGGCGACGCCGAGCTGGCCACGTTCGCGGAGCAGGAGTGCATCGGCGCCTTCGAGGGCTTCGTGGGCGAGACCTACGAGGACTCCGAGCTCTTCATCTACTACCTGCAGCCCTCGGAGAACACCTGGACCGTCGGCGACCGGGAGGTGCTGTGCGCGCTGTACCTGCCCGACGGCACGCTCGAGGGCTCGATGGAGGGCAGCGGGCGCTAGCGCAGGAGCTCCACCAGGCGAACGTAGAAGCGGAGGTTGTGCAAGGTCGCCAGGCGCTCGGCCGAGAGATCACCGACCTTGAACAGGTGGTGCAGGTAGGAGCGGCTGTGCCGCCCGCAGGCGGGGCAGTCACAGCCGTCCTCGATCCGTCCGTGATCGGTCCGATACCGAGCGTCGTGGATCCGTACCGCCCTGAAGAAGTCGTCGCCGGGCTTCGGGCGGCGCCTGGCCCAACCGGGCCGAAAGGCGTACAGCCGACCGTGCCGCGCGTCGCGGGTCGGCAGCGCGCAGTCGAACATCGAGTAGCCCAGCGCCGCGGCGGCGACGAGATGATCCGGTCGCCCGATCCCCAGTCCGTGCTTCGGTGCCGCCACCGGCAGCGACTCGGCGACCCAGCGCAGCGCGTCCGCCAGGAGCGCGCCGTCGGCGGCAAGGGGCCAGCCGCCGAACCCGTACCCGTCGAACCCGATTTCGGCCAGGGCCGCCGCGCATTCTCGGCGCAGGCGCTCGATGCCACCGCCCTGGACGACGGCGAAGATGAGCGGCTGGGCGCCGTCGCGTGTATCGCCGGCCAGCCGGTCGAGCTCGTCACGGCACCGGCGCGCCCATCGCACCGTGCGCTCCACGCTTCGCTCCTGCTCGGCCTCGGGCGCCTCGGCGTCGGTGCAGTCGTCGAGGCAGACCACGATGTCCGACCCGATCTGCAGCTGCATCTGAATCACGCGCTCCGGCGTCAGGTTCCACCTCTCGCCGGTCGACGGCTCGCGAAAGATCACCTCGTTGTCGCGGATCAGCCCGTGGGCCGGATCCTGGCGGATGAGCGACCAGACCTGGAACCCACCCGAGTCCGACAGCACCGGTCCCTCCCAGTCCATGAACCGATGGATCCCTCCCGCCGCCTGCACCACCCGCGCTCCCGGCCGCCGCAGGAGGTGGAAAGCATTGACCACCACCCCTTCGATACCGATGGCTCTCAGGTCTTCGGAGCTGACCCCGCGCACGCCGGCGCGCGTCGCGTCGGGAAGGAAGGTCGGCACGGCAAGGGTGCCGCGGCGGGTGACGAGCGGATCACCCATCGCCATCGAGCGTCAGCACGAAGGCGAGCTCGTTCGGGACCGATGCCTCGGCGACGGCCGCGACCCGAGCGCCGAGCTCTTGAGTAAGCCGATCCATCCGGGACCGATAGGTCCGCTCCATTCCCCTGTCGTGCCCGCTCAGCGAGCGCGCGGCGAAGCTCACCACGGCGTGCCTGGCGCGCAGATTACGGATGAGCCGGGCCACGGCGTCGGGATCCTGTCTGTCGAGCGTCGTCACCGTCTTGAGGAGGAAGGCAACCCCGACCTCGTCCGGGGGCGGTTCCTGCGCCACGAGATCACGGATCTCGACACGATGCGGCTGGGCGACCAGCGACAGGAATGCATCGACCGCGGCGAGCGGCCGGTGGTCCACGTCCACCGCCAGGTACGCCGCATCCGGCTCCAGGTCCATCCAGGGCAGGGCGAGCGGCGCCAGGCCGCAGCCGAGATCGAGCAGGCTGGCCGGGGGACCACCGGTCTCGCGCCAGATGGAGGCGTAGAAGCGGTCCAGATGCCCAACGCGCTCGCGTGTCGAGGCGTGGCCGGCAAGCGCCACGCGGCAGGCGTCCCGGAAGGCCGAATCCGTCGGGTCGCCGGACCAGGCCGTGCGGATCGGCGCGATCACGCGCTCGACGTCCGACGCGCCGCGAAAGGCGCCAACGGCCTGGTGCAGGCGGCGCTTTACCCGCTTCACCGCGTCATCGGTGCTTCGCGCGTGCGGCAGCTCCTCGCTCGCCAGGCGGTTGACGAGGACCGGGTCGACATCGCGGTAGCGGGACGAGCGCGAGATGCGCGCGACCACCTCGTCGGTCACGGGTCCTTGCCCTGCAGGCGAAGCAGGAGCGCGTACGCGTCCCGCCGCTTCATCCCGTACACGGTCGTGAGCAGCTGCTGGATCGCGCGGGGTTGCACGTCGGCCTCGAGCAGGACGCGCGCGGCCCCTTCGGCGCCGGGTGCGTCTCCGCCCGGGGCGGCGGCCGCGGCGCCGATGAGCAG
>JBOGSW010000010.1:0-4319 GCA_050695815.1 Candidatus Limnocylindria bacterium
GTGCACCAGGAGGTGAACCGATGGAGACCGATCGAACCAAGGACAGCATCGAGCAGCTCGAGGACCAGGAGATCCGCAATCCGATCACCGATGAGGACGCCACCCTCGGCGAGGCCGGGGATGCGCAGGGCCCGCAGGGCGAGGAGCCGGAGCGCGACAAGGACGAGGCGGAAGGGCCTGCACCCCATACGACCCAGATGCCGCGATAGCCGCGGCGAGGTGACGGCACTGGGTACGATGGCTCGGTGACGACCGCCACGGCCACCGCGCTCGATCAGCTCGCCGCCGACTACTGGGACGCGTTCCTGGAGCGCCATCCCACCTTTGCGACGGCAATCGGCGATCGCCGCTTCGACGAGCGCCTGGAGGATGACTCGCCCGCCGGTCGTGCTGCCTGGGCGATGCAGCTCAACGGGTTCGAGGCGCGCCTGCGCGAAGCCGATGCCGGTGAAGCGCCCGTCACGCATGCCGCCATGGCCGAGGCGCTCGCCACGGATCGGGCATTCTTGGAGGCCGATCTCGTGGCCTTCAACGTCGACCCCATGGACGGCCCGCAGGTCGACCTCCTCAACATCCCGTCCTTCCAGCCGATCCGCTCCTCCACGGAGGCCGATGCGCTCGTCGAGCGCTGGCGCGCGATGCCCGCATACCTCCATGTCGCCGGGGAGAACCTGCGGCGGGGAGCGGCGGAGGGGCGCATCGGCGTGCGGATGCTGTGCACGAAGGTGCTCGAGCAGATCGATGAGCTCCTGGCCCGCCCGGACGCGGCCTGGCCGCTGATGGAGCCGGCGAAGTCGGCGCCGCAGATCGAGAACGCGCTGCTGGAGGTCATCGGGCAGCGGATTCGTCCGGCCTACGAGCGCTATCGGTCCGTGATCGCGGACGAGATTGCGCCGAATGCCCGCCCGGACGAACGGCCGGGCCTCTCGCACGTCCCCGACGGAGCCAATGTGTACCGCATGCTCGCCCGGGCGCACACCTCGATCGAGGTCGTGCCCGAGGAGGTCCACGCCATTGGCCTCGAGGAGATCCGGCGCATCGACGCCGAGTTCGTCGAGCTGGGCGCTCGGCTCCTGCGCACCGATGGTTTGGAACCCACCCTGAGAGCCCTGCGGGATGACCCTGCGCTGCATTTCACGACGCGCGACGAGGTCGCCGCGGTGGCCGATGCGTCGTTGGCGCGCGCGAACGCGGCCATCGGCGACTGGTTCGGGCGCCTGCCGAAGGCGCCCTGCGAGGTCGTGCGCATCCCCGAGCACGAGGAGAAGCACACCACCATCGCCTACTACCGCGAGCCGGCGGGCGACGGCTCGCGTCCGGGGCAGTACTTCATCAACACATTCGCTCCCGAGACGCGGCCGCGCTACGAGGCCGAGACGCTCGCCTTCCACGAATCGGTGCCGGGGCATCACCTGCAGATCGCCATCGCGCAGGAGCTCACGCACCTGCCCGCGTTCCGGCGCTTCAACGGCAGCACCGCCTTCATCGAGGGCTGGGGCCTGTACACAGAGCGCCTGTCGGAGGAGATGGGCCTGCTCTCCGGCGAGCTCGATCGCTTCGGCGTCCTCTCCTTCGACGCGTGGCGCGCCTCGCGGCTGGTGGTCGACACCGGCATCCACGCCCTGGGATGGACGCGACAGCAGGCCATCGACTTCATGGTCGCGCACACGGCGCTGGGCGAGAACAACATCGCCAACGAGGTGGACCGCTACATCGCCTACGCCGGCCAGGCGCTCGCCTACAAGCTCGGCCAGCTCGAGCTGTCGCGCCTGCGATCCGAGGCCCGCGCCCGGCAGGGCGATCGGTTCGACATCAAGCGTTTCCACGACGTCGTCCTGGGCGATGGCGCCCTCCCGCTCCCGGTCCTGCGGCAGGTCGTCGAGCGGGAGCTCACCTGAGCCGGACCGATGGAGCGGCGCGATCCGTATCGAATCCTCCAGGTCCAGCCCGACGCTCATCCGGACGTCGTCCGCGCGGCCTACCGCGTGCTGGCGCGCAAGCTCCATCCCGACGCCGGGGTGCCCCTCGACGAGGCCGGGGAGCAGCGGATGACCGACCTCAACTGGGCGTACGCGCTCGTGCGCGACCCCGTGAAGCGGCAGCAATGGGAGACCGATCGCCGGCGCGCTGCCCCGCCGACGCCGGCCGAGGACGCGACTCACGGTGCGCCGCGAGGCCCACTCGGAGCCGATGGAGCGGGCTTGCGGCTGGACTTCGGTCGGTACCAGGGATGGACGCTCGGCGAGGTCGTGCGTCGCGACCCCGACTACCTCGCCTGGCTGCGCCGTCACGCCTCAGGCGCGCGGTACCGCGACGCGATCGACGTCCTCCTGCGAGCGGCGCGCAAGAAATAGGTCTATGACGCCGCCCGCGCGCCGATGACAAATGGGCGCCTGGTGAGCGTTCGGACAGCGAAGCGAGGGTCTCGGGTCCGAAATGGGCCTCCGGCGGTGACTTACGAGGCGCCAGCCGCGCCCACGTCACCTGTGCACCCGGTCTCACCGCCGTTAGGCGCCGCCACAAGCTCATTTGTCCGTCACCTGCGCCCCGACCGTCGCCAAAGGTCCGGCTGGCGAGGCACCCATGTACTGGCCGCGCGTCGGTCGTGCGGGGCGCATACTGTCCACTGAATTCCAGGCGCCCGCGCTGCCCGCGGCGTCGCCCACAGGAGGACCTGTCGACGATGCAACGCTTCCGCGGCCGCTGGTTGGCCATGATGGGGGGCATCCTGCTCCTCACCCTCAGCGTCTCCACCGCGTTCGGCGCCGACCCGGCACAGGGCGAGAATCGGGGCCAGACCATCTCGGCATTCGTCCACGAGCTGCTGTTCGGCGCGAACGAGCCAGAGGAGGAGCTGGAGGATGAGTCCGAGCTCGAAGGCGAGGAAGCCATCGAGACCGAGGAGTCCGACACCCATGGCGCCTGTGTCTCCGAGGTCGCGCAGTCGGATGCCGTCGGCGGCCGCAACGAGAACCACGGCGGTGCCGTCAGCGAGGCCGCGCGGGTGACGTGCCGGGAGGATGCCGAAGGCGAGGAAGAGGAGCCGATCGAAGAGGAGCCGCTTGACGAAGAGGCGAGCTCGCATGGCGCCTGCGTCTCCGAGGTCGCCCGCGACAAGAACGCCATCGGTGGCAAGAACGACAACCACGGCGGTGCCGTCAGCGAGGCCGCCCGAGAGACCTGCTGGGAGACCGACGAAGGCGTCGAGGCCGGTGAGCCCAGCGGCGCGGTCGTGGACGAAACGCTCTCGGCCAAGGAGCAGCGCAAGGCCGATAGGGCCGCCGCGAGGGCCGAGCGCAAGGCCGATCGCGGGAAAAGCCCCTAGTCAGACTTGCATCGGTCTGCCATCCTGAGAGCACCCGGCGATGACGACGCGTTCGGGGATGGGGGCAGTCGCACCTCACTCGCGCCGTCTCGTGCATCCTCGGGCAGGTGATCGTGAGCGTGCAATTGACCGGCCTCCTGGAACATTCCTTCGACCCCGAGCGGTGGGTTCGCGCGCCGAGGATGCCCCGATGACCACCCGACGGAGAAGCGTTAAGGACCCCAAGCGGATCGAGGCGCCGCCACCGACCGCCGATCCAGCCGGTGGCCGGAGGTCCGCACCCCCGCCTCGCCGCCTCGGCCACGCGATCGCTGCTCCGCACAGCCGCGAGGAGGTCGAGGCGACGTATCTCGCCGCTCGCGACGCCTGGACCGCAGCCATGCGCCGAGCCTCGAGTGGTCAGGCCTCCGACCTGGCCTCGCTCGCCATCGCACAGGAGGCGTACGAGGAAGCGACCGCCGAGCGCGAACGCGTCCTTGCGGGGGGACGGGCGGCGATCCCGATCGAACCGGAGGAGAGCTCCCGCAACCTTGACGCCGTCGTGGGCCAGGAGCTTGCGTGGCGCCGCGTGCGCGACGACGAAGCACGGGAGCCCGGCCGGCTCTCGCGGCTGATGCGCCGCCTCACCGGTCACCGCTGAGCCCTCGTCGGCGGAGTCGGCGGTCCTAGCCGAGCCGCATCCAGCGGCGCCCGAGCCCTACGGCCGCCGCGGCTGCGGCAAGCAGCAAGGCGCCGAGGAGGACGACCGGAGCCTGTGGCCCGCCGTGCGGTAGCGCAACGTTGGGCAGCGCTTCAGCCGACGCCGTCGGCGCGGCGCTCGGCACCGTGGTCGGGGCCACGGTGGGTGCCGGCGTTGGCCCCGGGAGCACGAGGAATCCGGTGGTCGCCGTGCAGCCCTCGCCGCCCACGGCCGCATCGACGCTCCAGAGCCCCTCCTCGCCGGCCTGCGGCACGACCGTCAGCTCGAAGAGCCCGGCACCGTCCGCGGTGACCG
>JBOGSW010000011.1:0-3492 GCA_050695815.1 Candidatus Limnocylindria bacterium
CGGTCGAGTCGACCAGCGCGTGCTCGACCGTGACCGATGGGTGCCGGGTCGCGACCTCGTCGGTCACCTCGCGCCACAGGCGGCTGCTGGCCAGCACGTTCGCCTTGTCGACGCTGGTGAGGCGTCCATTGCGTTCGGCAGCCAGCCCGAAGGCAAGCTCGACGATCCGCGCGATCTCGTCGCGCGTGTAGCGCAGGGTGTCGACGGCCGTCTCGACCCCGTCGACCACCTCGCGTCCCTGCGGCCGTCCGAAGTAGAGGCCACCGGTCAGCTCGCGCACGATGAGCAGGTCCGACCCCTCCCGCACCTCGGGCCTCAGCGGCGAGGCCGATGCGAGCGCCGCGTGGGCGTGCACCGGCCGCAGGTTGGCGAACAGCTCGAGCGCGGAGCGCAGTCCGAGCAGGGCGTCCTCCGGTCGTGCCGATGCCGAGGGGTCGTCCCAGCGCGGGCCGCCCACGGCGCCGAGCAGGACCGCATCGGCCATTCGACAGGCGTCCAGGGTCTCCGCCGGGAGGGCGTTGCCGGTCGCGTCGATGGCCGCACCCCCGACCGACCGCTCGTCCCAGGCGACCTCGAAGCCGAAGCGGTCGCCAGCCGCATCCACGCAGCGGCGGGCGACGGCGCACACTTCCGGACCGATGCCGTCTCCGGGCAGGTAGGCGACGCGATGGTGCCTCACGTGCCGCTCCCCGTGGCCACGGCCGGCTTGCCGTTCGTCGCCTTTGCGTTCGGCGGCTGGCGCTTGCGCGCCGCGGCGATCGCCTCGGCGGCGACCGGATGCTCGGCGATCAGCTTGTTCACCGCCGCGACGTACGCCCGCAGCGACGCCTCGACCACGTTGGTCGAGAGGCCGTGTCCGGTGAAGACCTGCGGCACGTCGCCCTCGCCCACGGGGGCCGCGATCTTGATGGTCGCCTCGCCCTGGGCGTCCTCGCCGGCACCGATGCTGCGCAGCGAATAGTCGATCAGCCGTGGCCGCTCGCTGATGATCTGCTCGAGCGCGTTGTCGACCGCCTTGAGCAGCGCGTCGACCGGACCGTTGCCGCCGGCGAAGGCGCGGAACGTCTGCCCCTCGTAAAAGAGCGACACGTTGCCGCTGCTCGATTCTCCCTGCCGGCTGGCCGTGGCCCAGTGCTCGAGCTCGACCAGCTGTGGCACCGGGTCGGCGTGCTGCTCCGCCAGGGCGAGCAGGTCCGCATCGGTCACCTGCTTCTTCTGGTCCGCCAGGCTGATCGCCTCGGCGTAGAGCGCGTCGAGGGCATCGGGCTCGACATGGATCCCCAGGCGTCGCAGCCGCTCGTCGAAGCCGGCTCGCCCGGACAGCTTGCCGAGCGTCAGCGTCGAGCCGGAGAGGCCCACCGACTCGGGCGTCATGATCTCGTAGGTGAGCGGGTTCTTCAGGAAGCCATCCTGGTGAATGCCCGACTCGTGCGCGAAGGCGTTCGTGCCGACCACGCTCTTGTTCGGCTGCACCGCGATGCCGGTCAGGAAGCTGACCAGCCGGCTGGTGGCGGTCAGCTGCTCGGTTGCCACGTTCGTGGTCGCCGTGCGGAACTGGCCCGGCCGGGTGCGCAGCGCCATCACGACCTCCTCCAGCGAGGCATTGCCGGCGCGCTCGCCGAGGCCGTTGACGGTCACCTCGACCTGGCGCGCGCCGGCCTGGATGGCGGCCAGCGTGTTGGCCGTGGCCAGGCCCAGGTCGTTGTGGCAGTGGGTGCTGACGATGGCCCGCCGCCCGACCAGCTTCACGACCTGGCGGATGACGCCGGCGTACTCCTTCGGCTCGGTGTAGCCGACGGTGTCCGGCACGTTGATGACCGATGCGCCCGCCGTGACGGCGGCGGCGTACGCCTCGAGCAGGAACGGGAGCTCGGTGCGCGAGGCGTCCTCGGCGCTGAACTCCACCTGCTGGTCGGGACCGATCAGGCGGCGCGCCTGCGCCACGCAGCTGCGGATGCGCTCGAGCACCTCCTCGCGCGTCGAGCGTAGCTTGTGGGTGATGTGGATGTCGCTGGTGGCGATGAAGACGTGCAGCTGCCGGCGCCGAGCGGGCTCCAGCGCCGCCGCGGCCACGGTCACGTCGTTCGGGACGCAGCGCGCCAGGGCGGCGATCGCCGGCGCTCCGTCCTGCGCTCCCACCTCCGCCGCGATGCGGCGCACGGCCTCCGCCTCGCCGGGCGATGCGGCCGGGAAGCCTGCCTCGATCACGTCGACGCGGGCGCGGCCAAGCTGGCGCGCGACGGTGACCTTCTCGTCGACGGTGAGCGCGGCGCCGGGCGTCTGCTCGCCGTCGCGCAGGGTGGTGTCGAAGACGCGGATGCGCGGCATCAGGCCACGCCCTCGCCGGGGATCGCTTCGGCCTTGCCGCGTCCTGCATCGGCCCATCCATCCGGCGCGCCTCTCGGATCGATGAAGGCCATGTGGCCGCGCAGCTCGGCGCCGACCTCCTCGATCCGCGAGCGAGCGTTCTGCGCGCGCAGACGGTGGAACTCTGGGGCCCCCTGGCGTCCCTCCTCGATCCAGCGCTTCGCGAAGGTCCCGTCCTGGATCTCGCCCAGGATCCGCTTCATCTCGGCGCGCACACGCTCGTCGACGATGCGCGGGCCGGAGACGTAGTCGCCGTATTCGGCCGTGTCGCTGATCGAGTAGCGCATGTACTGCAGGCCGCCCTGGTACATGAGGTCGACGATGAGCTTGAGCTCGTGCATCGTCTCGAAGTAGGCGAGCTCGGGCTGGTAGCCGGCGTCCACCAGCGTCTCGAAGCCCGCGTTGACCAGGGCCGTGACGCCGCCGCAGAGGACCGCCTGCTCGCCGAACAGGTCGGTCTCGGTCTCCTCGGCGAAGGTCGTCTCCAGGATGCCGGCCTTTCCGGCACCGATGGCCGCGGCGTACGCCAGCGTTCGCTGCCGGGCGGTGCCGGTCGCGTCGCGATGGACGGCGAAGAGCGCCGGGACGCCGCCGCCTCCCTCGTACAGGCGACGCACCAGGTGCCCGGGGCCCTTCGGCGCGACCATGCCGACATCGGTGCCGCCGGGCGGGTCGACCTCGCCGAAGTGGATGTTGAAGCCGTGGGCGAACATCAGCAGCGCGCCATCACGCAGGGTCGGCTGGATCTCGGCGTGATAGACCGATGGCGCCGCCGTGTCCGGCACGAGCACCATCACCACGTTCGCCTCGGCCGTCGCGGTGGCGGCGTCGGTGACGCGCAGGCCCGCCTCGCGCGCGCGGTCGGCCGAGGTTGAATCCGGCCGCAGCCCGACGACCACTTCGACGCCGGACTCGGCGAGGTTGCGCGAGTGCGCCTCCCCCTGGCTGCCGTAGCCGATGACGGCCACGGTCTGCCCGTCGAGGGCCGAGCCGTCGATATCGGCGTCGTAGATGAGCCTGGTCATGCCTGGGTCGCTCCGTTCTCGGTGGTGGGGGATTCGGATGGGGTGGGGCCCGCGGCCATGGCCACGGCGCCGGCGCGCACGAGGCCGCGCAGGCCGAGGC
>JBOGSW010000012.1:0-5335 GCA_050695815.1 Candidatus Limnocylindria bacterium
GAGGCGGTCGTCGAGCGCGGCAACGTCCTGCTCATCGACTTCGGCTGCATCGTGGACGGCTATCGGTCCGACATGACGCGCACCTTCTTCGTCGGCGATGTGCCAGACGAGATCCATCGCTACCACGATGCCGTGCGCGAAGGCCAGGCCGCGGCGATCGACGCGGTCGAGGTCGGGGTGAATGGCCAGGAGATCGACGCCATCGCCCGGCGACGCATCGAGGCGGAGGGCGTCGAGTCGTACGGCCACGGCCTCGGCCATGGGATCGGCCTCGAGACGCACGAGCCACCGCGCCTGCGGAAGTCGGAGGCCTACACGCTCGAGGCGGGCATGGTCTTCAGCATCGAGCCGGGGATCTACCTGCCGGGCGTCACCGGCATCCGGATCGAGGACATCGTCGTGCTCGAGCCCGGCGGACCTCGGCTGCTGACGTTGTCGCCGCGCGAGGCCATCGTACTCAGTTAGCTTCTCGCCGCGAGCCTACCCGTTCAGCTCAGCCCGAAGAAGCGCTCGAAGAAGTCGCCGAGCTTCTTGATCACCGTCTGCTTCTTGGCGGCGTGTTCGCCCGTCGGTGAGAAGCGCGACACCGGGGGCAGCACGCGTGTGATCTCCGTGCCCGTCTGCTGGATTACGCCGTCCCCGAACGCGCGCTCCATGTAGGCGCGGGTGGCGTCCGGATCGAGGTTCTCCTCGGCGATGATCCGGTCGAGCTCCTCCCTGCGCCTGCCCTCGATGAATGTGCGCCACTGGCCGTCCACGTCGGCGTCCACCGAGAGCGAGTCCACGAAGGCCTCGATGAGGTCCTTCTTGTTGCGCAGCGACGGGCTGGAGTCGACCGCGCGCTCGATCTGCGCTCGCACCTCGCGGTCCTCGCCGTCGCGCTTGGCGTCGCGGTACTTGCCGACCAGCATCAGGATGTAGTCGACGTTGATCTCGACCTGCTTGATGAGCTCGATCTCGAACACCAGGTCGTCGACGATCGGCTCCTTCTCGGCGTCCTGCGTGCCGCGGAACGCCTCGTAGAGGTCGAGATAGACGCTCTGGTAGTCCTGGACCTGGCGCGCGCGACCCGATCAGCCACCTCGAGTCGTAGTTCGCGCAATGTTCGCGTCTTCCCGTCAGCCAGAACGGTCAGTACGGGGACCATGAAATCTTCCCAGGCTGGAAGGCTGCTCATTCCTAACTCTCCAGGTCCGCGACGATGGCATCGATCTGCGAGCGCAGCTCGTGCTGGCGGGCCACGATGCGCGCGATCTCGGCGTTGAGCTCGGTGATGTCGACCGTCTCGCGGGTATCGGCCTGCTCGACGTAGGAAGAGACCGACAGGTTGTAGCCGTTGGCGGCGATGTCGGCGGCCTCGACCAGGTGCGAGAAATGGTCCGCATCGGTCCTGGAGGTGAAGGCGTCCAGGATGGCCTGGCGGTTCGCATCGGTCAGGCGGTTCTTGTTGCCGGTCCGGACGAACTGGGCTGACGCGTCGATGAACAGGACGGCGTTGTCGCGCTTTGACTTCTTCAGGACGATGACGCAGGTGGCGATGGTGGTGCCGAAGAACAGGTCGGGCGGCAGCTGGATCACCGTGTCGACGTAGTTGTTGTCGACCAGGTAGCGGCGGATCTTCTGCTCGGCCCCGCCTCGGTAGAGCACGCCGGGAAACTCGACGATGGCCGCCGTGCCGTTCACCGCCAGCCAGCTGAGCATGTGCATGGTGAACGCCAGATCCGCCTTGCTCTTGGGCGCGAGCACGCCCGCGGGGGCGAAGCGCTCGTCGTTGATGAGTAGCGGGTTGCCGTCGCCCTCCCACCGCGTCGAGTACGGAGGATTCGACACGATGGCCTCGAATGGCTCGTCGATCTCGTGCGCAGGGTTCAGCAGGGTGTCGCCGTGCGCGATGTCGAACTTGGTGTAGTTGATGTCGTGCAGGAACATGTTGATCCGGCACAGGTTGTAGGTGGTCAGGTTGATCTCCTGGCCGAAGAACCCCAGCCGGACGTTGTCGCGACCCAGCACCTTGGCGAACTTGAGCAGCAGCGAGCCGGATCCGCACGCGGGGTCGTAGACCTTGTTGACCTCGGTCTTCCCCACGACCGTCATGCGCGCCAGCAGCTCCGAGACCTCCTGCGGGGTGAAGAACTCGCCGCCGGACTTGCCGGCGCTCGAGGCGTACATGGTCATGAGGTATTCGTAGGCGTCGCCGAACGCATCGATGGCGTGGTCGGTGAAGTCGCCGAGCTTGAGGTCGCCGATGGCGTCGAGCAGCTTGACGAGCCTCTCGTTGCGCCTGGCGACGGTCGGACCCAGCCTCTGGCTGTTGACGTCCAGGTCGTCGAACAGCCCCTTGAAGTCGTCCTCGCTTTGCGCGCCCACGGCGGATCCCTCGATGCCGCGGAACACCTTCGCCAGCGTCTCGTTCAGGTTCTCGTCACTGCGGGCTCGTTGGCGCACGTTGACGAAGAGCTGGCTGGGGTAGATGAAGAAGCCCTTCTCGTTGACGGTCTCGGCGCGGGCGATCTCGGCGTCCTCGTCGAGAAGGGCGGCGTAGTCGAAATCGGGGTCCACTTGGCGCTCGGCGGCGTTGAGGTAGGCCGCCAGGTTCTCCGAGATGAATCGGTAGAAGAGCATGCCGAGCACGTAGGCCTTGAAGTCCCACCCGTCGACCGAGCCGCGCAGGTCGTTGGCGATGCGCCAGATGGTCTTGTGAAGTTCCGCGCGCTGCGCGTCCCCGGTCAAGCTCGGATCCCCATGCCGAGATAGTACGGCGTGCCTCCGCGGCACGGCGCCATCACGAGCACCCGTAAGCGGCCGGTAATGGCCGGATAAGCGGCGCGCACAACACTTGCCGGGTGCCGTTTCTGGATCTCATCAGTCGTCATGCTCGACGGGAAGCTGCGCGTGAGCACATTGCGCTGGAGGACGTCGAGACGACGTATCTCTGGCCGGACGAGACACGCGGATCGGAACATGACCAAGAGCGTGAGATACGGACCCGCTACATCGGGAGCGGAGCGATCGAGGTGGTGGTTGATAGAATCGATGGTCGAGTGGTGACCGTGTGGCGCAAGGGCGAAAGGCGATGACACATCTGCTGCTGGAGTACGACGAATCCGTCGATGCGGCGTATCTCCAGGTGTCAGATGCGTCTTGGGTCCGCCAGGAGCGACTGGATGAGGCGAGGGGCATCAACTTCGCTGCGGACGGATCAGTGATCG
The DNA here is from genome assembly GCA_050695815.1 of Candidatus Limnocylindria bacterium. GTDB lineage: Bacteria > Chloroflexota > Limnocylindria > QHBO01 > QHBO01 > JACDBZ01. The sequence goes on from JBOGSW010000012.1 coordinate 3,210, forward strand.
GAATTGAGTTGCTATCGCCAGCCCGGATCGGTGTCAACCTGGACGGTCTTCCGTTCGCCGAAGATGTCGAGCGTGTCATGCGGGCGCGTGGATTCCGGATACTCCAGCGAGCAACTTGACGCGACGGGCCAGGCTAGGCGATGCCGCGTAACCGCAGGACCCGGCGACCTCTGGCGGCCGACCGCCGACCACGACGAGCGGCGGCGGGCCGCTTCTGGTCCGTGCCGTATCCTGACCGCCGAACGCATCGGTCCATCAGCAGGAGCACACCATTTGATCAGCACCGGCGACGTCAAGAAGGGCGTCATCATCGAGCTCGATGGCCAGCTCATGAAGGTCCTCGACTGGAGCCACATCAAGATGGCCCGGGGATCAGCGCAGGTCCGCATGAAGCTCCAGAACGTGCGCAAGGGCGACATCGTCGAGCGCACCTTTCAGGCCGGGACCCGCTGGCCGCGCGCTCGCGTCGAGCAGCGCAGGGTGCAGTACCTGTACAGCGACGGCGACATCTACCACTTCATGGACAGCGAGACGTATGACCAGTTCGCGGTGAGCCGGGCGATGCTCGGCGACGACGCGCAGTACCTCGTCGAGAACACCGACGTCTTCGTCAGCTCGCACGAGAACGAGATCCTGGGCGTCGACCTGCCGGTCACCGTCGACCTGCTGGTGAGCCAGACCGATCCCGGCTTTGCCGGCGACACTGCCACCGGCGCGAAGAAGGCGGCGACGCTCCAGACCGGCCTCGTCGTGCTGGTGCCGCTCTTCGTGAACGAGGGTGACCTGCTGCGGATCGACACCCGCACGGGCGAGTACGTCACCCGGGTGCAGTAGCTTTCGGGGCCGGGGCCCGGGCCGCAGCCCCGCCATTGCACCGGGCGAAGGTAATGGACATGTTCCGCCCGATTTCGGCCCCTGGATGGCCGCCAGCTTCACGCGGCGCACGCGGCGGTCACGCAGACGCCTCTGCCTGGCCGATACCTCCACCGGGTGAAGCGCTTGAAGGGTAGGCTGGCGAGATGAGTCCCGATCAGCGGTCCCTGTGGGACCAGGCGCCCGAGCCCGAGCCCGAGCCCGCGCCAGAGCCCGAGCCCGAGCCCGAGCCTGAGCCGCAGCGGCCGATGCGTCCCGCACCGCGCATCCTGCGCGTCACCGACCTCAACCGTCGGGTGCGCTCGCTCCTGGACGCCGATGCGACCCTCGCCGACGTGTGGGTCGAGGGCGAGGTCAGCCAGCCGTCGTTCCCGGCCAGCGGGCACTGCTTCTTCACGCTGAAGGACGCCAACAGCCAACTGCGGGCGGCGCTCTTCCGCGAAGAGCTGGCGCGAGCGGTCGTGCGACCCGAGCACGGCATGAACGTCATCGTCCACGGGCGAGTCCGCGCGTACGAGCCGCAGGGCGTCTACCAGCTGTACGTCGAGTCGATCACGCCGGCCGGTGCCGGCGACCTCCACGCCCGCTACGAGGCGCTCCGCAAGCAGCTCGCGTCCGCAGGCCTGTTCGAGGAGTCACGCAAGCGGCAGATCCCGCGCTGGCCACGACGGATCGGGGTCGTCACCTCGCCGGTCGGCGCCGTGTGGCGTGACATCAACAACGTGCTGCGTCGCCGCTACCCGCTGGTCGAGCTGGTGCTGAGCCCGAGCGTCGTGCAGGGCGCGACATCGGCGCCGGCCATCGTCCGCGCGCTCCAGCGCCTCTACTCCCAGGATGGGCTCGATACGATCATCCTCGCACGAGGCGGCGGTTCGCTCGAGAACCTGTGGAGCTTCAACGACGAGCGGGTGGTGCGCGCCGTGGCGGACGCACCGGTGCCGATCATCGTCGGGGTCGGCCACGAGTCGGACACGACGCTGGCCGACTTTGCGGCCGATCTTCGCGCCCCGACGCCGAGCGCCGCCGCCGAGCTCGCGACGCCCGATGGGACCCAGTTGGTCACCATCCTGGGGCGGCTCCGCGATCGTGCCTCCACCGCGCTGCTCGGCCGCGCCGCCGAACGGCGACGCTTCGTGGACGCCGAGCGCCGGGCGCTCACGGGGCTGTCGCCGGACATCGGTGCCGCCCGCCAGCGTGCCGCCGACCTGCTCGACCGCGGCGCGCGCTCGCTGGACGACCGCCTCGAACGGCGC
>JBOGSW010000013.1:0-6788 GCA_050695815.1 Candidatus Limnocylindria bacterium
GCCGATGAGCTGGTCGAGATTACCCCGACCGCCATCCGCCTGCGCAAGCGCCGCCTCTCCCAGCACGACCGACGCCGGGCCGCGGGTGCCGCCTACAAGGCCGGGGTGTCGTGAGCCGCCGCACGAAGCTCGTCTGCACCATCGGCCCGGCCACGCTGGACCGGGTGGACGAGCTCGTGGCGGCCGGCATGGACGTGGCCCGGATCAACTTCTCGCACGGCACGCCCGACGAGCATGCGCGCGCCGCGGGTCGAGTGCGCGAGGCCGACCGGGTGGTCTCGGTGCTCATCGACCTGCCCGGCCCGAAGATCCGCATCGGCGACCTGGCCGATGAGACGTTGACGCTGGAGGCCGGCGAGCCGTTCGCGCTGCGACCGGCCGATGAGCGACCGGCCGACGCCAGCGGAGCGCACGTGACTTACGCCGGCCTCGCCGCTGATGTGCGTCCCGGCGACCGCATCCTCCTCGCCGATGGAGCCGTCGAGCTGCGGGTCGTGGCGACGGGCGACGACGTGCGGACCGAGGTCGTTCGCGGAGGGACGATCCGACCGCGGGCCGGGGTCAGCGTGCCCTCGGACCGCCTCTCGCGGCCAGCCCTGACCGATGCGGATCGTGCCTCGCTCCCTCGCGCCGCGTCGCTCGGCGCCGACCACATCGCGCAGTCGTTCGTCCGGCGCGCGGACGACGTGGCGGAGCTGCGTGCCCTGCTCGGGCCGGACGGAGCGCCGATCGTGGCGAAGATCGAGACCCGCTCCGCGGTCGACGACTTCGACGCCATCCTCGGGGTGGCGGACGCGGTGATGATCGCCCGCGGTGACCTGGGGGTCGAGCTGCCCTACGAGGAGGTGCCGATCCTCCAGAAGCAGCTCGTGCGACGGGCGCTCGATCGTGGCGTGCCGACGATCGTGGCCACGCAGATGCTCGAATCGATGATCACGTCGCCTCGCCCCACGCGAGCGGAGACGAGCGACGTGGCCAACGCGATCTTCGATGGCGCCGACGCGATCCTGCTCTCGGGAGAGACCGCCATCGGCGAGTATCCGATCCTCGCGGCGGAGGCCGCGGTGCGCGTGGCGGTGCTTTGCGAGGACCAGGGCAGCGAGTACCTGGCCGATGGCGCGCCCGCCACCGACGACACCGATGCCGACGCGCTGGCCTACTCGGCCGTCGTGCTGGCCCAGACCGATCGCGACGTCGCGGCCATCGCCTGCTATACGCGCAGCGGCCGCACGGCACGGATCCTCAGCTCGCTGCGGCCGCGCGTCCCGATCATTGCCTTCTCACCGAGCGCCTCGGTGGTGGCGCGATTGTCGCTCGTGCACGGGGTCGAGCCGCGTTCGTGCGTTCCTCCATCGGCTCGGGGTGGGCGCCTGGAGCTCATGGCCCGGCTGGTCGGCGAGGATGGAGGGGTGCCGGCGGGCGCCGCAGTGGTGCTGGTGGCGTCGACCGCCGAGCCGGGGACCGGACCGAACCTGCTCGAGGTGCTTCGGGTGGGTACCGGGGCGAATTCGTAACTTGTGTTGTTACAAATAGGGGTCAGCCTGTGAGCGAGGAAATGGTCACCGACTCCAGGCGCTGGGCATAGGCTTCATCGGCCCCGATCAATGCCTCGTCCAGCGCGGCCGGGGTGACGATCTCGGGATCCGGCGCCAGCAGCGGTGGAGCGCGCCAAGCGTGATCGTGGCAGGATCGCGGGCGATGGCCCACCCACCGGTCGGTCCCGACCGAGACTCCGCGATTCCCTCGCTGCGGAGCGTCGCGAGCAGGCGGCGCACGACGACCGGATGGACCTCGAGGTGATCGGCGATTTCGGACGACGTCGCCATGCCGCGCGGCGCCTCGGCGAGCACGATGAGCGCCTGCGCCACGACCGCCAGGCGGCTACCCCTATTTGTAACCATTGCAGTTACAGATTAGCTCCGCCCCCGTGGGTCTCGAGCAGGTGAGCCAGATCCGGGACGGATAGACCGGCACCGAGTCCGAGTGCCAGCAGCACCCGCGCCTTCAGCCCATCGAGCGTGCCCGAGAAGATGGCTCCCGCCTCCCACCACCGGGAGCTGCCGCCGGGGAACCCGTACCCGGGCAGCGGACGCCCGGATGGGCAGCGCGTAGTGAGCACGACCGGCCTGCCGGCGGCGATCAACGGCCGGGCCATCTCCAGGTAGGCGGGCGGCGTGTTCCCACCGCCGGCCGCCGCGACCACCAGGCCGGCCGGGTCATCGGGCAGCGCCGGTTGAGCGTCGAGGACCACCGAAACCAACGGAACCGGCAGGGCGGCAGCCTCGGGGATGGACGGGAGCGGCCCCGGCCGGCGGCTCCGCAGGAGCGTCACCCGTCCATCGGCGACGACGCCAAGACGGCCGGCGTTCGGGCTCTGGAAGGTGGCGTAGGCGTGGGTGTGGGTCTTGCGCACGTCATCGGCCCCGTGAATCTCGCCGGCCATGGCGACCACCACGCCCTGCCCGGCCATCGCGCCATCCGCGGCGACGGCGACGGCGTTGCGCAGGTTCTCCGGACCGTCGTAGCCGTCCTGCGACGCCGAGCGCATGGCTCCGACCACCACCACGGGCTTCGATGGCAACGGCAGCAGGTCCCAGGCGAACGCGGTCTCCTCGATGACGTCGGTTCCCTGGACGACCACCGCACCGTCGATCTCCGGCCGGCCCAGCTGCTCGGCGAGGATGCGGCCGATCTCGAGCACCTGGTCGAAGGAAAGATGCGAGGCGGGCACGAGCCCCCACTCGATCGGTTCGACCTCGGCGATCCCCTCGAGTCCGGGAACGGCAGCGAGCAGGTCCGTCCCGCTCAGCGAGGGGACGTTCCCGCCGGCCGACTCGCGCATCGAGATCGTGCCGCCGGTGAAGATGATCGCGACGCGTGACATGCGGCGATCCTACGGCCGAATGACGTAGCCCGTCTCGGGTCGTTCGCCGGTGTCGGGGATCCGGCACCTTCCGTACGGTGGATGCTCACGGAATCGGCCGCCCCGCGCGTTCCGCCGTCGATCGGTGTACGATTCCGCCCGCCCAGGAAACAACCGCAGTGGCGAGCCATGCCCAAAACCATGATCGAGGCCGTCGGCCTCCACAAGTCCTTCGGCGAGACCCATGCCCTCGCCGGGCTGGATCTCGACGCGAAAGAGGGCACCATCCTCGGCATGCTCGGGCCGAACGGCGCGGGCAAGACGACGGCGGTGCGCGTCCTGACCACGCTCACGCATCCCGATTCCGGGAGTGCCACGGTGGCAGGCATCGACGTCCTGCGCCATCCAGCCGAGGCACGCGCGAAGTTCGGTGTCGCCGGGCAGTACGCCGCGCTCGACGAGCTGCTCACCGGTCGAGAGAACCTCGGCATGGTCGGCCGCCTGTACGGGCTGAGCTCGTCAGCGGCGAGGACGCGCGCCGATGAGCTCCTCGAGCACTTCGAGCTCAACGACGCCGCCGATCGGGTCGTGAAGACCTACTCGGGCGGCATGCGGCGACGCCTCGACCTCGGCGCGGCCCTCATGGCACAGCCGCCGGTCGTCTTCCTGGACGAGCCGACCACTGGCCTGGATCCCAAGGGGCGCCTGTCGATGTGGGATCTGATCGCCGGCCTCGCGAAGGGCGGCACCACCGTGCTCATGACGACGCAGTATCTCGAGGAGGCCGATCGCCTGGCCAATGACATCATCGTGATCGACCACGGTCGCGTGATCGCCCGAGGCACGGCGGACGAGCTGAAACGCCAGACCGCCGGCGAGCGGCTCGAGGTCACCGTCAGCGAGGGCCAGGACCCGGCGCGGGCCGCGGCCGTGCTCGAGGCCATCGGCGAGGGCAAGGTCCACGTCGATGCCGCGGCGCGCCACGCGAGCGTGCCGGTTGTGTCGCATCGGGGCGTGCTGACCAGCGCCATCCGTGAGCTCGACGCGGCCGGGATCGAAGTCGACGATGTCGGCTTCCGACGGCCGACCCTCGACGAGGTCTTCCTGGCGCTCACGGGCCGGCCGGCCGAGGAGGTGCCGGAGACCGAGGAGGTGCCGGCATGAGCGTCGCTGCCTGGTTCGGCGACTCGTGGGAGATGATGCGGCGCAACCTCCTTCACATTAGACGCACGCCTGAGCTGCTCCTCGACGTGACCCTCAGTCCGATCATGTTCGTGCTGCTCTTCAACTACGTGTTCGGCGGCGCGATCGGCGGGCTGGTGGGGGCCGAGGGCGGCGACGAGGCGAACTACATCAACTACATGATGTCCGGCATCTTCGTCCAGACCATCGCCTTCGCCGGCATCTACACCTCGGTCCTGCTGGCCAATGACCTCCAGAAGGGCATGATCGATCGCTTCCGCTCGCTGCCGATGTCGCAATCGGCCGTACTCGTTGGCCGCACCCTGACCGACCTGCTGCGGGCGATGCTCGCCATCGCGATTATGTGGGTGGTCGGCACGCTCGTCGGGTTCCGCCCGGAGGGCGGCCTGCTTGGCAACCTGGCCGCCATCGGGCTCATGCTCCTCTTCGGCTTCGCGCTGTCGTGGCTGGGAGTGGCGGCCGGAGCCCTCGTCCGCACCCCGGAGGCCCTGCAGGGCATCATCTTCGCCGTCGTCTTCCCGCTGACGTTCGTCAGCAGCGCGTTCGTCCCGACCGACACGATGCCGGACTGGCTGCAATGGTTCGCCGAGCGCCAGCCGATGACGCTCGTCATGAACGAGGTGCGCGACTTCACCCTCGGCATCGACGTCTACCAGGCCGAGCTGGCGGCGGTCGCGTGGTGCGTCGGGATCCTGGTCGTCGCCTTCCCGCTCGGGCTGTGGCTCTACAACCGCCGCACGACGCAGTAGCGTCGCTCGGTCATCGGTTCACCAGCGTCTGAAACAGGTGCTCGAAGGTGGCGCCCGGGTCGTCCGTCGTGCCCGCGTGCAGCGGTCCGGGCTGGACGAGGGTGCTGCGGGGTGTCGTGAGCCAGTGAAATCGCTCGGACTGGCTCATGGTCGCGAAGGGGGCGGCCGCGATGTCGCCGCCGGCGATCCGCTCGACCAGCACCAGCTGCGCACGAATCGCCTCGTGGTCGCAGCCGGGGTGCATCGCGTCGAGCGCCTCGGCGTCGAGGAAAGAACGCGCCTGGAGAAAGCGCTCGGGGCGCACGAAGAGGATCAGGCCGGCGTTGAGGAACTCCTCGCGCTCGATGTCGGGAACGATCCGCACGACGGCGTATGAGAACGCGCTACGCGACGGCGCCACGCTGCACCTCCTGCCGCGCCCGCTCGGCCTCGCCGACCCAGGCCGGCCGAGCCTCGAGACGCGCTGCCAGGTAGCGGCGGTAGCCGTCGCGCTCGTCGGCCGGGCCGCCGAAGCGGGCATCGCCCAGCCAGGCATCGGGCACCGTATCGACGATCGCATCCAGGGTCGGGCGGTCCAGCCGTGGCGCCAGGCGCGCATCGGCTTCCCAGATGGACGCCGCGAAGGGCAGCAGGACGTGATCGGCGATGCGCTCGAAGGGCCGCCGCGCGTGCTCGTCCGGGTCGTTCCAGGCATGGTGGACGTAGAGCGCCGAGCCATGGTCGATCAGCGACGTGCGACCGCCCTGCACGATGAGGTTGGCGTTGCGCGGCGTCCGATCCGGGTTGACGACGAGATCGTCGAACCAGACGACGTCGGCGGCCCACTCGGGGCCCTCGGGCGGGACCCGCGTCATGTCCGGCGCCAGGGCGCCGGTGACGAACGAGAGACCGACGTTGACGCCGATCGACCAGCCGAGCAGGTCGCGGATCTCGTCGTGGGACTCGCCGCGCGCGATCTCCTGCGGCAGCGTGGCCAGGACCAGCTCGGGCACGGCAAGGCCGAGGGCGCGTCCGATCTCGCCGGCGATGAGCTCCGCCACGAGCGCCTTCTCACCATGCCCGGCGCCGCGGAACTTGATGACGTACTCGCGCCCGTCATCGGCCTCGACCAACGCCGGCAGCGAGCTGCCCTCGCGCAGGGGCGTGACGTACCGGGTGATATCGACGCTGCGGAGCATGGCGCCGAGTGTAGTGGCCCCCGGCGGGGTCGCCCGTCAGGCGGCCGGCGCCTCGCGGCCCAGCTCCCACGCCTCGACCGCGTCGCGCTTGCCCTTGACCCGCACGCGGCCAAGGGAGCGGGCGGCCAGGCTGCCCGATGCCAGCAGATCGGTGAGTGCCTCGTGGGTCCGGCCTGACACGACCACCTGGCCCGGCTCGCCCGCGCTCATCAGGCGCGAGCCGAGGTTGGTGGTGTCCCCGATGGTCGCGAAGCTTCGGCGCTGCGCCGCTCCGACGGTCCCGACCACCGCGGGGCCGGTGTTCACGCCGACCCTGAAACGGGGCCAGCCCTCGCGCGATGCGGCGATGCGATCCGTGGCCAACACCAGGTCGAGCGCGCACCGCGCCGCTCGAGCGGCGTGGTCGGGCTGATCGACGAGCGCGTTGAAGAGGACGAGAATGCCGTCGCCGGCGAAGTGCTCGATCGAGCCGCCCGCCGCATCGATGACCGGGACGGCGGACGCCCAGTATTCGTTGAGCATGCCGATCACCTCGGTCGGCTCGTGCCGCTCGCTGAAACCCGTGAAGTCAGCGAGGTCGGCGAACAGGACCGATACGGTCCTCTCCTCGCCGCCCGGCCTGCCAAGCTCCGGCTCGGATCGCAGCCGCTCCGCGTACTGCTGTGGCAGGTACGGCCGGAAGAGCTCGTCGACGCGCCGGATCTCGCGCGCCGCCTCGGTCATGAGCCGCAGCTCGTCGCTCGACGCGCCGTCGCTGCGCAGGTCGGCCAGGAGCCGATCGGTGGGCTCGCCGCG
>JBOGSW010000014.1:0-11781 GCA_050695815.1 Candidatus Limnocylindria bacterium
GCGATCGAGCGCAGCGTGGGCTTCTAGCGGCTCGCGTCCTGCTCGTCCGCGAGCTCGGCCTCGAAGGCCTGCAGCTCGTCCTCGCCGATCTTGTAGACGTGCTCGTCGGCAGGGTACGCGCCAGAGCGGACGTCGGCGGCGAAGGCCTCGAGGCCGCGCCGGATCTCGCCGGCGACGTCGGCGTAGCGCTTCACGAAGCGCGGCGCGGGACCCTCGTTGATGCCGAGCAGATCGTGCCAGACGAGCACCTGCCCGTCGCATGCTCCACCTGCACCGATCCCGATGGTCGGGATGCGGAGCGCTTCGGTCACATGGCCGGCGATGCGGGCCGGGACCGCCTCGAGCACCAATGAGAAGCACCCGGCCTCCTCGAGCTCGCGCGCATCGGCCACGAGGCGCGCTGCCGCCGTTGCGGTGCGCCCCTGCGCCTTCATGCCGCCAAGCATCGTGGCCGATTGAGGCGTGAGGCCCAGGTGTCCCTGCACCGGGATGCCGGCACCAACGATGGCCCGGGCGCGCGACGTCATCGGTCCGGCGCCCTCGAGCTTGACCGCATCTGCCCCGGCCTTCACCAGGCGGACCGCGTTGGCGACCGCATCGGCATCGGACGCCTGGAAGGAGCCGAACGGCATGTCGCCGATGACCAGCGCGCGCGGCTTGGCGCGCGCCACGGCCGCGGTGAGCATGACGGCCTCGTCCATGGTCACCGGCACGGTCGTCTCGTAGCCGAGCATATTGTTGCCGGCGGAGTCGCCGATCAGGATCAGGTCCACGCCGGCCTCGGAGGCCAGCCGCGCCGACGGATGGTCATATGCGGTGACCATCACGATCTTCGTCCCGGCGCCCTTCATGGCGCCGATCTCGGGCAGGGTCAACGGCTCACGGGCACGCAGCTCGGTCATGAGCGAAGCGTCCTCTCCGCGTGCGCGGTTGTCAACGAGTCATCGGTCGCTGCTGAGCGACACGTTGTCGATCAGGCGCGTGGCGCCAACGTGCACGGCCGCCGCCAGGGTGGGTCCGTCGAGATCGGCGACGGCCACGTAGTCGACGGTCAGGCCGCGCTCGGCGTCGAGCACCGCCCGGGCGGCCGCGACCGCATCGGCTCCGGACCGATGCGCCGCGAGGCCTGTCTCGAGCGCCCGCGGCAGGGCCAATGCAGCAGCGCGCTCGGCGAGAGAGAGGAAGTGGTTGCGCGACGAGAGGGCGAGACCGTCGGCGTCGCGGACGGTCGGCAGCGCCACCACCTGCAGCGCGAGGTCGAGGTCCGCCACTACGCGCTGGATGACGGCGACCTGCTGGGCGTCCTTGCGGCCGAAGAACGCGACCGATGGCCGAACGATCGAGAAGAGCTTGGTACACACCGTCGCCACGGCCCGAAAGTGCCCCGGCCGGGCGGCGCCCTCCAGGACGTCGGCGAGCTCGCCCGGCTCGACCCAGGTGTCGAAGCCGTCGGGATACATCTCCTCCGCCGCCGGCACGAAGAGCAGGTCCACGCCGGCCTCTTCGGCCAGCCGCGCGTCGGTCTCTTCGTCCCGCGGATACCGCTCGAGGTCATCGGCGGCGTTGAACTGGGCGGGATTGACGAAGAGGCTGACCACCACGACGTCGCTCGAGTCGCGGGCCGCTCGCATGAGCGCGAGATGCCCTTCGTGGAAGGCGCCCATGGTCGGGACCAGGCCCATGCGATCGCCGCGCCGATGCGCCTCGGCCAGCGCGGCACGCATCTCGGCCACGGTCCGCACGATCCTCACGGCCGCGTCGCCTCGGCCAGCGCGCGGTAGAGTGGCACCAGGTCGGGATCGCGCTCCGCCAGGACGGCCAAGTGGGCCTCGACCGTCGACCAGTCGCCGCGCGCGATCGGCCCGGTGAGGTCGAACCCGTTCTCGATCGTGCGCGTCATGAGCGGCACGATCGCCTCCGGCGGAGCCCCCGTCTGCTCGAGCAGCCGCGCAGCCACCCGGTACAGCGTCACGACGAAATTGCCGCCGATGACCGCGGCCGCGTGGTAGAGCGTGCGATCCGTATCGGCGATCTCGAACGGGCGCAATCCCAGGACCTCCGCCAGCCAGCGGGCGCGCGCGAGGGCGTCATCGGTCTCGCCGCTGATGGCGCCCCAGGCACCGTCGAGCTGATCCGCCCCACGTTCCCTGGTCAGCGTCTGGAGCGGATGCACGCTGAAGCGCTTCACATGCGGGTCGAGGGCGATCAACCGGGTCGCGCCGCTCACGTGAGCCACCCATGGACCGATGCGGACCTTTGCAGCCACTTCGCCGATCACCGAGTCCGGGACGCAGATCAGGACGAGCTCGGCCGCCGGGTCCAGGTCGCGGCCGTCGGTCACCCGCAGTCCGCGTTGGGCAAGTCGCGCACGAATGGCGCCGCCGGCTCTCCCGGTGCCGATGATGTGCACGGCCTCCACCATGGACGGCAGTCTAGACGGGCACGTGGATGGCGCTCAACGCAGCGCGCCGCGCAACGCCGATCGCGCCGCGTGCATGCCACACAGGCCGTGGACGCCACCGCCCGGCGGGGTCGACGACGAGCAGATGAAGATCCTCGGATCGGGGGTCGAGTACGGATCCAGCCGCAGCGCCGGCCGCGTGAAGAGCTGTCGCAGGTCCTGGAGCCCGCCGTTGATGTCGCCACCAACGTAGTTGGGGTTCTCTGCCTCCATGTCCGCCGGCCCCCTGGTGCTCATGGCCAGGATCCGGTCCCGCACCCCGGGCGCAAAGCGCTCGATCTGGGCCAGGATCCGATCGGTCATGTCCACGGACGCGCCGTTCGGCACGTGGCAGTAGGCCCAGGCCGTGTGCCTCCCCTCGGGGGCGCGGGACCGGTCGAAGAGCGACTGCTGCGCCAGGAGCACGAACGGCCGCTCAGGGATGCGCCCGCGGGCGACATCGGCCTCGGAGGCAGCGATCTCCTCGAGGGTGCCACCCAGGTGCACCGTGCCGGCCTCGAGCAGGTCGGGGTTGCGCCACGGGATCGGTCCATCCAGGGCCAGGTCGACCTTGAACGACCCCGGACCGTACCGATACCGCCGCAGCTGCGTCGCGTAGCGTCCGCCCAGGCGTCCGTCGGAGATCGCCAGGACGCCCTTTGGCGCCAGGTCGAGCATGACCGCCTTATGCTCCGGCAGATCGCGCAGGCTCGACACCTCGTGCCCCGTCTCGATCGTGCCTCCGATGCTGCGCAGATACGACGCGAGGGCGTCGGCGATCGACTGCGAGCCGCGCCGTGGCATCGGCCAGCCGATGGCGTGGGCGCTCGATGTCAGGGTGAGGCCGAAGGCCGCGCTGCCGGGCTGGTCGAGGCGCAGCATCGAGTGCGCGGACGTGCCCGCCAGCAGGGCCCGGGTGCGCCGGTCACGGAAGCGCCCGGCCAGGATCTTCGTCGAGAGCAGGCTGAGCAGGCCGTAGCGCCCGAGCGCCACCGGGTGGCGGGCGACCCGCAATGGGCGGACCGGGCCCAGCAGGGCATCCATGATGATCTCCCAGTCCTCCACGATCGGTCCCATCAGCCGCCGATAACGCCGAGCGTCCCGGCCGAGCCCATCGGCCGTCCGATCGAGGTCGCGCCACACAAGCGCCGCGGAGCCGTCGTCGAGCGGGTGCGCGATCTGGATCGGCGGCTCGATCCACTCCAATCCGTGCTCGTCGAGCGGGAGCCGGGCGAAGAACGGCGACGCGCGTCCCAGCGGATGGATGGCACTGCACACGTCGTGGGTGAAGCCCGGAATCGTCAGCTCCGCCGATCGCGAGCCTCCGCCCACCGTCTCGTTGCGCTCGACCACGTGCACCGAGCGACCGTGGCGCGCCAGCTCGATCGCGGCGGCCAGTCCGTTCGGTCCGGCGCCGACGACGACGGCATCGGTCATGCGATCAACGTCAGTCGAAGGTGACCTCCACGAGCGGCGCCGATCGAACCATGAGCGCGTGGTCGATCCGCCAGCCATCGGCGATGGGGCGCAGCAACCGCTCGCGCTCCTCCCGATCGGTGATGACACGGGCCGTGGCTGGCAGGTCCGCACTGACGGTCCGCTTCAGGTGGAACGTGAACCGCGGTTGCGCCCACACGTTCGCCAGCCACGATCGCGGACGGCCGGGATGGCCGCTGATGAGGATGCGTCCCTCCACGTTGTGGTAGACCATCTCGATCCGCCGCGGCTGGTCGCTGCGGCGGCCGGTGGTGGTGATGTCGATCGTTTCGCCGCGCTCGAGCACGGTCGCGACCCCCGGATCCATGGCGATCATTCTGCCACCGTCATGGTCTGCTCGTCCGCACCGCGGACCAGCGTGATCTGGAGGTCGCCCGTGGCTCCGAGCGCATCGAACAGGTCGTCGGCACTGGTGATCTGCCGGTCCCCGACGGCCACGATGAGGTCGCCCTCGGCGATGCCGGCCTTCGCGGCGGGGGAGCCGTCCTCGACCTCGCGGACGAGGAGGCCGTCGCGCTCGGGCAGGCCGACCGCGCGACGCAGGCGCCGTGCAACGTGCGACGGAGCCAAGCCTACGCCCAGGCGGCGTCGCGTGGGCGACTCGCCGCGACCGAGCTCAGCCACGCGGTCGCGCAGCGACGCATCGGCGGCAATCGCCAGGTAGAAGCCATTCCCCAGCCGGTTCGTGTTGACGCCGAGGAGGTTACCCTCGAGGTCGACCACCGGCCCGCCGGAGCTCCCCGGCATGAGCGGCGCGGTGTGCTCGACGGCGCCGGCCACGCGCCGGCCACGCGGGCCGCGGAAGGAGCGGCCGACGCCGCTCACGAAGCCGAACGTGACGCGCGGCCCGTGGCCGTTCGGGTTGCCGAGCGCGACGACCGGCGTGCCGACGCCGGGGGCATCGGTCCCGAGCTCGAGCGCCTTCGCGCCCTCGGTGAGTGCCTCCAGGACGGCCAGGTCGCCATCGGCGTCGACGCCGACGACGGTCGCATCGGCATTTCGTCCATCGGCGAAGGTGATCGTCACCTCGTCACCGTGCAGGTTGTGGGCGTTGGTCAGGATCCGGTTCTCGCCGATCACCACGCCGGAGCCGCCGCGCCATCGGTTGCCGATCCCGACCACCGACGGTCCGACCGTCTCCGCGATGCCGCCGATCTCCGTGCCCAGCTCAGCCAGGGCTGCCATCGTTGTCGCTCCTTGAGTAGTATGTGACTTGCAATGCACAAGTTACTCTCTTGGATGGAGCCGTCAAGTGGGTTACCGCCCGAAGCGTCCGAATTCACATGGGGCGTGCGATGTGCGTCGATCACGGCGCTCGAACGGTCCGATTTCACGCGGTGTGTGGATACGGACGCTCCAATGGCCGGTGTGGCGGTCGCTGGAAGCGGTGGGAGTGAGTAATGCACACCTCGTATGAATTCTGACGCTTCGCGTACGATCAGCGCATGGCCGCAGCGCAGACGCCCCTCGCCGCCGCCCTCGAACGGGTCGGCGACCGATGGAGCCTCCTCCTGATCGAGGCTCTGCTCGAAGGCCCGCGCCGCTTCGGCGAGCTCTCGGAGGCGGTCGACGGGATCGCGCCGAACATCCTCTCCGAGCGGCTCAAGCGCCTGGAGGGAGAGCGCATCGTGCGCGCGTCGCCCTACTCCGAGCGTCCGCCACGCTTCACCTACGCATTGACCGATGAGGGCCAGGAGCTCGCCGGGGTGCTGCGCCTGCTGGCCGATTGGGGCTCCCGGGGCTCGGCCGACGCTGAGCCGATGCGCCACGCGCTGTGCGGCACGCCGGTCGAGGCTCGCCTGTGGTGCCCGACCTGCGCCCGCACGCTCGACGAGCCCGAGGCCGATGAGCTCCGCTTCGTCTAGGCGCGGATGGATCACACGGCCCGACGGATCCCGATCGTCGTCCTGGAGCCGGCGGATTCGTCGCCGGGGTAAGCGGTGCGCAGCCGCACCGAGGGTGTGGAAAACTCCGGCCAGGGGGTTGCGTGAGGATGTAGGGTTTCGTGCATCCAGGTAACGCCCTCGGCGGTCGCTCGACCCCGCGCGCCCTCACCTCGCGCCCCTTCGCGGTCGGTCGCCCTCCTGGGCAAGAGAGGGAGACCACGCTCGTGAGACGGATCCTCGCCATCTTGTCGGCCGCTGTCCTGTTGATGACGGCCGTCCTGCCGGCCGGGGCGGTCAACCGCCCCCGGAGCGACACCCAGGACCGCTCGACCGCCGTCGGGCAGGAGGATGAGCTTCGCGCCGTCGAAGCCTCGCCGGCCAGCGCCGCCACGGCGCGCCTGAAGGATGCCGAGGCGGGCATCTTCATCGTGCGTTTCGCGGAAGAGCCACTCGCCAGCTACGAGGGCGGCACCGCCGGCCTGGCACGTACCAAGCCGAACGCCGCGCGTGGCGAGCAGCTCAACGTGGAGAGCGCGCCTGCCCGGGCGTACCTCAGCCACCTCGGTGATGAGCGTGCCGAGGCGATGGCCAGGATCGAGGAGGCCATCGGCCGCCAGGTCGAGGTCGACTACGTCTACGACGTCATCATCAACGGCTTCGCCGCCTACTTCATGCCCGAGGAGGCGATCACCGTGGCGGGACTTCGCGGCGTCGCGAACGTCGAGCCCGACGAGATCCACGAGCTTCACACCGATAACGGACCGGGATGGATCGGTGCGCCGTCGATCTGGAGCGGCGATGCCACCGGGGTTGCGACGCAGGGCGAGGGCGTCATCGTCGGCGTCATCGACACCGGCATCAATCCCAGCAACCCGTCGTTCGCCGACATCGGTCCGGTGGATGGCTTCGACCACACCAACCCGAAGGGAGCCTTCGTCGGCGTCTGCGATCCTGCCGAGCCGGCGTTCGACCCGACCTTCCCGTGCAACGACAAGCTGATCGGCGCCTGGGACACGATTCTTCCGCAGGACTCGCCGGACAACGATGCGCGAGACACCGTCGGTCATGGCTCGCATACCGCGAGCACCGCGGCCGGCAACGTCGTCGACGCCACCGTCTTCGCGCCTGCGACGCCGGGCCTCTCCATCACCCGCCAGATCAGCGGCGTGGCGCCGCACGCGAACATCATCGCCTACCGCGCCTGCTGCACCAGCAGCGGACTCAACGGCGGCATCCAGCAGGCGGTCATCGACGAGGTCGACGTCATCAACTTCTCGATCGGCGGCGGCAGCACCAATCCGTGGGCTGACAGCGTGGCCATCGGCTTCCTGAATGCCCGCGAGGCGGGCGTCTTCGTGGCCACCTCGGCCGGCAACGACGGTCCGGGCGCGGGCACGGCGGGATCGCCGGGCGATGCGCCCTGGATCCTGACGGTGGCCGCTACGACCCATGACCGCAACATCTCGAACACGCTGACCGGGTTCACCGGCGGCGCCTCGGCGCTGGCCGACATCGTCGGCAAGGGATTTACCGGGCCATTCGGCCCGGCGCCGATCGTCCTCGCCGCGGACTTCGGCGACAACCTGTGCCTCGAGCCGTTCCCGGCGGGCACCTTCTCCGGTCAGATCGTCCTGTGCGATCGCGGCATTGCCGGGCGCGTCGAGAAGGGCGCGAACGTCCTTGCCGGCGGCGCCGGTGGCTACATCCTGGCCAATGATGAGGCCAGTGCCAGCACGCTCAACAGCGATCCGCACGTCCTTCCGGGCGTCCACATCAGCTTCGCCGACGCCGAGGTGCTGAAGGCATGGCTGGCGACGGCGACCGATCCCATGGTCTCGATCTCGGGGGTCGACGGCGTCGACGAAGACCCCAGCTTCGCGGACATCATGGCCTCGTTCAGCTCGCGCGGGCCGAACCCGCAGATGGACGTCATCATTCCGAGCGTCGGGGCACCGGGTCTCGACATCATCGCGGCCCATGGCCAGGGGGACCCGAGTCCCCCGGTGTGGGACATCGTCAGCGGCACGTCGATGGCGAGCCCGCACGCCGCGGGGTCCGCGGCGCTGCTCACAGCCCTGCACCCCGACTGGACTCCCGACGAGATCCAGGCGGCCCTGATGACCACGGCCGCATCCGGGGTCGTCCAGGAGGACGGGGTCACCCCCGCCACTCCGTTCGACGTCGGCGCCGGCCGCATCGACCTGGCTTCGGCCGCCAATGCCGGCCTGGTCCTTGACGAGACGACCGCCAACTACCTGGCCGCCGATCCGACGACGGGCGGCGATCCCAAGACCCTCAACCTGCCGAACCTGGCGGACAGCCAGTGCCTCGGCACGTGCTCGTGGACGCGAACCGTCACGGCCACGACCGATGCCAGCTGGACCGCCTCGACGACGGGCGGCCCCGGCCTGGCGATCAGCGTCACGCCGTCGGCCTTCAGCCTGACGGCCGGCCAGACGCAGGAGCTGACGATCACGGCCGACGTCGCGGGTGCGACGATCGGCGAGTGGATGTTCGGTGAGGTGGCCTTCACCTCGACGACGGCGCCACGGGCTCACTTCCCGATGGCCGTCATGGCCAGCGCCGGCGTCCTGCCGGACGAGGTCGAGATCAACACGCGCCGCGACGCCGGCTCCCAGCTGGTCAGCGGCTTCGAGGTCAAGGCGAGCCCCGAGCTGACCGTGGACGTCCACGGCCTGGTCGAGGGAACCATCCACGACTCCGAGCTCAACCAGGACTCGAACCGAGACGATCCCTACGACACCCTCGGCGAGGTGTTCTGGACGACGGTCGAGGCGAGCAGCTCGGCCCGGCTCGTGGCCGAGGTCCTCGCCAGCGAGGCGCCGGACGCCGACCTCTTTGTGGGGACCGGTCCGACGCCATCATTGGCAACCGAGGTGTGCGCCAGCCATTCCCCGACGTCGGCCGAGCTCTGTGACATCACCGATCCTGCCGATGGGACGTGGTGGGTGCTGCTCCAGAACTGGGACGGCAGCGACGCCCAGCCGGACGCGACCTCCCTCGCCATTGCCGTGGTGCCGTTCGCGGACCAGGGCAACATGACGGTCGATGCGCCGGCCAGCGTCGGCCAGCGCGAGCCGTTCGACGTTCGCGTCTTCTGGGACGAGGAGGACCTGGAGGCGGGCGACCACTGGTACGGCGCCTTCGGCCTGGGCAGCACGTCGAGCACGCCGGGTGACATCGGCCGCGTGGCGGTCAACCTCATCCGTCACGACGACGACGTCACCAAGACCGCCGACGTGGCAACCGCCGATCCGGGTAACACGGTCACCTACACGATCACGGTGGCACCCAACGTGACACCGGAGGATCTGGCGTACACGATCACCGACACCGTCCCCGAAGGTCTGACCTACGTGGATGGCTCCGCCACGGGCGGCGCCACGGTGACCGATGGCGTGCTCAGCTGGACCGGCACGATGCCGACCTCGGTGGGCGCGCAGGGTGACTACCTGCTAACCACGAACGCGACCGATCCGTCCTGCGCTGTTCCGTTCGCGGACGGCACGTGGGTGGACTTCGACGCGTTCGGCCTCGGTCCGATTCCAGGATTCGACGGCGGAGACTTTACCTCCGCGCCGCTCTTCACGAGCGGTGCTCAATTCCGCTACTACGACCAGATGTACACCGGGCTCATCGCGGCGCCTGTCGGCACAGGGATGTTCGACACCGGTGACTTCGGGCAGTGGTGGATTCCGCAGGCGATTCCCGATCCAACCGCTCCGAATGCGGTCGTTGCGGGCCTGTGGGGCGACTTCGAGTGGGTCGAGGACCAGGCCGCCGGTACCGGATTCCGCGCCATCGTCCTGAGTCCGCCGGGACCGCCCCCGCCAGATAGCTGGGCCGTCCTCGACCACGAGGGATTGCAGCGCTACGGCGGCAGTGCCGACAGCTGGAGCGTCCAGCAGTGGATCCGCCGCACGCCTGCCTCGAGCGGCCCATCGATCGTGTACGCCTACCATGGTCTCGGCTCGCTTGAGCTCCCGCTCACGATCGGGGTCGAGGACCACGCTGGCGTGGCTGCAACGAGCCTCGTCAACAATGGTCCGGCGACGGGGACGATCACGGACGACACCCTCGTGTGCTTCACGTACGAGGGCCCGTCGTTCGATCCGCACGTCATCACCTACCAGGTGACGGTGGACAGCCCGAGCCTGGGCGCCACGCTCACCAACGAGGCGGTGCATGACACCGACAACCCCGGCAGCCAGCCGGCGGTGGCGAGCGTCGACCTCGAAGTGATCGAGAATCTCGATGCGATCAGCGTCGAGCCGTCATCGGTGAAGCTGAAGCTGAAGGCTGGGGATGACACCCAGCAGTTCACGGCCACGGCCGAGTTCTCCGACGGTGCGACGATGGACGTGACCGACGTGGCCACGTGGTCGTCGGACGATGAGGAGATCGTCGTCATCGACGCCGCCGGATTCGCCACCGCGGTCGGCGGCGGCAGGACCAGCATCATGGCGTCGCTGTTCGACGTGACCGATGACGCCAGGGTTCACGTCACCGGCCGTCCATCGAATGCGGGGCCGCCCCCGCACGCGGGTCGGCCGACGTGACGGCCCTCGCATAAATCCTGAAGCACTGACGAGAGCCCGGGTGGTCCGCCACCCGGGCTCTTCCGTGTCCCGTTGACAGTGACCGGCACCGTGTGGCACCGTCCGCCGACCCACCAGGGGGAGTCACCAATGCCTCACCGATCCCGGTCGCTGTGCCTCGCGCTCGTCATCGGGTCCGCCGGCGCCCTCGTGGCTCCGCCGGCGCCCGCATCGGCTGCTTCGTTCACCGATATCGCCGCATCGCCGTTCCGGGCGGACATCGTGTGGCTTGCGGAGAGGGGGGTCACCGGCGGCTGCACCGCCACGACCTTCTGCCCGCGCGAACGGGTGACCCGCGAGCAGATGGCAGCCTTCCTGGTGCGCATGTTCGACCTTCCAGCGTCGACGGTCGACAAGTTCCGCGACGACGACGCGAGCCAGCACGAGGCGGCCATCAACGCCCTCGCCGCGGCTGGCATCACCGGCGGCTGTCGCGCTGGGGCGTTCTGTCCGCACGCCTCGGTGACCCGCGAGCAGATGGCCTCGTTCATCGCCCGCGCCGCGCGCTTGCCCGGAGCCGCTGACGACTACTTCCTGGATGACGAGCGCTCCATTCACGAGCCCGACACCAACCGGGCCGCGGCAGCCGGTGTCACCGGTGGATGCGAGGTGCACGTGTTCTGCGGCGGATCATCGGTCAGCCGCGAGCAGATGGCCGCCTTCCTCCATCGCGTCGAGGTGCGGAGGGCGCCGCCGGCCGCCCTGCCCGATGTCGGCCCGCTGCCCGCCTGCCGCTACGACGACGTCCTGACGAGCCGCCACGCGCTCGACGACTGGAACCGCACGATGCTGGACACGATCTTCATGCTGCCGTCCGGCTACGGGCCGGCCGACCTCGTGCGCACATCAATCGCGGGCGTCAACGGCGGTCACTCCGTCCGCCGAATCGCCGCTGCCGACCTTGTGGCCATGGCGTCAGCCGCCCGCGCCGCCGGCAGGCCGATCGCCATCGTCTCCGCCTTCCGCAGCTATGCCGCGCAGGTCACGACCTTCAACCAGAACGTCGCCAGGTACGGGCTGGAGCTGGCCCTTCGCCGCAGCGCACGCCCCGGCCACTCGGAGCACCAGCTCGGGACGACGCTGGATGTGACCCACTCGGGCGGTGCGATCCCGTGGAGCTACCACGACTGGGCGACGCATCCGACCGGCGCCTGGATGCGGGACAACGCCTGGCGCTTCGGGTTCGTGATGAGCTACCCCAAGGGCTCGTTCGACACGACCTGCTACGACTACGAGCCGTGGCACTACCGCTACGTCGGCCGCGAGATGGCGCGGCTGGTACGCCTCTCCGGCCTCACCCTGCGAGAGGTCATCTGGCGCCTGCACGGTCTCTGCCGGT
>JBOGSW010000015.1:0-17315 GCA_050695815.1 Candidatus Limnocylindria bacterium
CCGATGCGACAGGGAGAACCAGAACGATGAGGATCAACGTCACCAGCATCCACGTCGACGACCAGGCGAAGGCGCTCGACTTCTACACCGATGCCCTCGGCTTCGTGAAGAAGACCGATGTGCCCGCCGGCGAGTACCGCTGGCTGACGGTCGTCTCGCCCGAGGCGCCCGATGGCGTCGAGCTGCTCCTTGAGCCGAACGACCACCCAGCGGCACGGGCGTACCAGCAGGCGATCGTGGCCGATGGGATACCGGCCGCGTCGTTCGCCGTGGACGACGTCCAGGCCGAGTTCAACCGACTGACCGCCAAGGGCGTGACGTTCGTCCAGGCACCCGCCTCGATGGGACCGGTCACGACCGCCGTCCTGGACGACACCTGCGGGAACCTCATCCAGATCGCCGCGATGTCCCAGGCCTAGCGCCCGGGCGAGCCGTTCCGTGGCTCGAGGACGACGACCGCTGTCTCGCGATTGCGGCGTGCGGCGAATGCATCCTGGTCCGGTCCGTTGTAGGCGACCCATCGTTCCCAGAGGCGCGGGCGCTCCTCGGAGGTGGCCGCCCGGCCGCGAACCGTGCGCACGCCATCGGGGAGCTCGACCACGGCGTCCGGCTGTACCAGAAGATTGAGCCACCAAGCCGGCTCCGGCGCGCCCCAGCCGTTCATGGCGAGAGTGACGACGTTGGGCCCGTCCTCGAAGTACGCCAGGATCGCGATCCGCTCTCGGCCGGATCGTCGGCCCGTCGTCCGCAGACGCATCATGCCCCACTTCGCCTCCGATGCCGGCCGCAGGCCGAATCGGCCACCGCTGACGTTGTAGATGGCGCGGTGGGTGATCCACGCCGCCCGGATGAACCATCGCGGAGGCAGGGAGGCGCGCCGTGCTGGCTGGGCGGAAGTCTGCGTCATGATCGGCTCCTAGCGGACATACGGTGTAAACTTGCGGCGTAAGGTAGTACGTACGGCGTAAGTCTGTCAAGGGTGGACAGCGCCTCGACTAGAGTGAAGAACGATGACGACGACGACCGAGCCGACCACGGATCGACGCGCCCCGCTGTCCCGGGAGCGCGTGCTGCGCGCAGCAGTCGAGCTGGCCGACCGCGAAGGGATCGATGCGGTGAGCATGCGCCAGGTGGGGAGGGAGCTCGGCGTGGAGGCGATGTCGCTCTACAACCACGTCGCGAACAAGGAGGACCTCCTCGACGGCATGGTGGATCTGATCGTGAGCGAGATCGATCCCGCCGCATACGACGGAGGTTGGAAGGAGGCACTGCGCGGCCGGATCCTGTCGGCCAGGCAAACGATGCTGAGTCACCCGTGGGCCTCCGCCGTGATCACGGGCCGCAAGCAGGCGAGCCCGGTGATGATGAGGTACATGGACACGACCGGCGGGATCCTCCTGCGCGGCGGCTTCTCGGTGGACCTCGTGCACCACGCCTTCCATGCCCTCGGCAGCCGCGTGCTCGGCTTCACGCAGGAGCTGTTCGACGACAGCAGTGAGCTCGATTCCAGCCCCGAGGTGCAGGCGGCGATGCTCCAGCAGATGGCCACGGAGTACCCGAACATCACCGCGATCGTGCAGCAGGTCGTCCACGACGATGCGTCGGTCGTCGGCAGCGGCTGTGACGACCAGGTCGAGTTCGAGTTCGCGCTCGACCTGATGCTCGACGGCCTCGAACAGCTGAGCGCACCTTGACCGATACGTACCGTGGGCCTAGAGTCATACTGTGACCAGTCGAATAGGAGAACGTGGCCAGATCACGATCGAGAAGGCGATCCGCGAGGAGCTCGGCATCTACGCCGGTGACGAGGCGGTGCAGCGCATCGAGGACGGACGCATCGTGGTCGAGGTCGTCCCCGGCCGGCATGGGCGCTCACTGGCTGGGAGTCTGAAGGGAAAGGCGTCCCGGCGGCCCTCCGACGAGTCGTGGGAGGCGTTGCGCCGCTCCGCGTGGGAGACGCCTGATCCGGATCGACGGGCGTGATCGGCACCGATACCTCGGTGCTCGTCCGTTACCTGGTCGGCACGCCACCCGCCCAGGCGCGTCGGGCGGCGGCGCTTATCGATGGTGAGGAAGAGATCGGTGTCTCGCCCGTGGCGCTGGCGGAGTGCGCGCACGTGCTGCGGACGCAGTACGGAGTGGAGCAGCGGGAGATCCTGGACGCGCTCATCGGGCTGGTCCAGCGCTCGAACGTCCGCGTCCTGGGCATGCGCACCGATGTGCTCGTCGGGGTCCTGGCGAGAGCGCGCCAGCTTCCCGGACGGCGGATCCCTGACGCGTTGATCGTGGCGGCCAGCCTGGCTGCCGATGCGCTTCCGCTCGCGACGTTCGACCGCGACCAGCGCCGCTACGGAGTTGCCGTCCAGGATCCCTGAGTGCCAACTCGTACATCGGGGAGCTGCTTGACGCTAAGTGGCACAATCGCGTCATGAGTGACACGCGCGCGGTGACAGTGGGTCCCAAGGGGCGGGTAGTCATTCCGGCCGGCATCAGAGACAGGCTGGGAATCGAGGAGGGGACCGAGCTCGTCGCGCTCGTCGAGGGCGAGGCGGTCGTCCTCGTACCTCGGTCCGCCATCAAGGCGCGCCTGCGGTCCATCTTCGCGGAGGTTGGTGTCAGCATGCGGCAGGAGCTGATTTCCGAGCGTCGCGCCGAAGCCGTCCGGGAACAGAGAGCCGTCAGATGACGACGGTGGTCGATGCATCGGTCGTGCTCGCCTGGCTCCAGGACGAGCCGGGTTCTCAGGAGGCGGAGCCGATGCTCATGGAGGGCGTCATCGGCGCGGCGAACTGGTCGGAGGTGCTCCAGAAGGCACGCCAGCACGGCGGCCCAGCCGAGGCCGTCGGCCGGCTGCTCGCCTCGTTCGGGCTGACCGTCATCGACGTAAGCGCGGCAGACGCCGAGATCGCCGCCAATCTCTGGCGCCAGGGCAGCGCGCTCTCGCTCGCCGATCGCCTGTGCCTGGCGCTCGGCCTGCGGATGAGCCTTCCCGTCGCGACCGCGGACGCGGCCTGGGCGGATGTGGATGAGGGGCCTGCGGTCGCCTTCATCCGCTGACAGTTGGCTTCGGAAGCGGATAATCGATCGCGAGATGACGGACCCATGATCGAGGCAGAGGTTGCGTGCGCGGCGTGCGGGAAACGGGCCGCTCGTTTCGTGCTGCTCGAGCCGGGGGAAGTCGATCCGAGGACCGCGGACTCGTCGCCGCCCGGGATGGAATCGGTCAATGCCGACCAGCATCGGCTCTCCATCGACGCGGGGCGCCTGTCGGTCACCATCTGGACCGCGGCAGTGCCGGAGATCGGTCACCTGGTGGAGAGCGCCGACGTCGAGGGCCTGCACGGGATGGACAGCGAGTTCGCGCCTGTCTGGTGCCCCGACTGCCATGCCCCCTACTGCGCCGATGACTGGCTTGTGCACGACGTGGACGACGATGGCTTTTACGACTACACCGCCGGAACGTGCCCGAAGGGACATCGGCGCATCCTGATGGACTGAGAGATGCAGACGGTATTCGAGGCCGCGGGCGGCGCTGACGGTCTGCTGCGGCTCGCCGGCGCGTGGCATGCCAGGGTGATCGCGGACGAGGTGGTCAGCCATGCGTTCAGCCACGGGTTCCACCCCGAGCATACCGAGCGGCTGGCCGCGTACTGGGCGGAGGCGCTCGGGGGTCCGCCGACGTACTCGGACGCCTACGGTGACGAAACTTCGGTGGTGCGGATGCACAGCGGAAACGGCGTGCACGAGGAGATGGACCGTCGAGCGATCGCGTGTTTCGACCAGGCCCTGACCGATGCCGGCCTCGACCGCGATGACCGTCTTTGGCAGATCCTGCACGACTACTTCGCCTGGGCGACCACCACCACCATGTCCCGCGATCACCATTCCGCAGACGATGTCCCGGATGGGTTGCGCATCCCGCGTTGGTCGTGGGAGGGACTGGTCGTCTAGGACATCGTGGCAAGGTCTCGATGCGCCCGTCCGGTACCGGCGAACGGAACCTAACTGGACCTGTCGCAAGCCCACGCGCCCGCGTACTGTGCACGCGAATGCGCGTTGGAACCAGCCGCGAAGAGGACCCATGGGCACACCGACATCCGCCACCCCGGCCACGACTGGAACCAGCGACAGCGCCGCGCCGCGGGACGGTCAGCACGGCTTCGACTTCGCCTTCGGCTCCTGGGACGTCAGCCTGCAGAGGCTGCTGCGTCCGTTGACCGGCTCGATCGATTGGGTTGAGTACGAGGGCACATCGGTCTGCCGGCCACTCTGGGACGGTCGCGCCAACATCGACGAGCTGTGCGCCTACAGCGCGGAGGCGGACGCCAGCATCGACGGATTGACGCTGCGCCTGTACAACGCAGAGTCGGGCGAGTGGAGCCTCTACTGGGCCAACGCCAGCAACGGCGTCCTGAGCATGCCTCCCACGGTCGGTCGTTTCACCGATGACGGACGTGGCGAGTTCTTCGACCAGGAGGAGCTTGACGGCCGGCCGATCGTGGTTCGCTATGAATGGTCCGACATCACTCCCACGTCGGCGCGCTTCGAGCAGGCGTTCTCACCCGATGAAGGTGCGACCTGGGAGACGAATTGGATCTGCACGATCACCCGGAAACCGGCCTAGCAAACCGGGAGATCAACACCAGGTGACTCACGTGGCATCGGCCTATCCTCGACACGCAATTCGCAGCAGGGCATTGATATGGACGCCATCGAGGAGAACAAGCGAGTCGCGCGGCGGATCCTCCGCGACGTGGTTGGTGGTGGCCAGGACGACCTGCTCGAGGAGCTGATCGGCGATGAATTCGTGACCGAGCCCCCGGATGGAGCGCCAGGACCGGCGGGCTACCGTAGCTGGGTCACCGGGCTGCGGAGCGCATTTCCCGATCTCACCATGGAGATCGAGGACCAGATCGCCGAAGGCCACAAGGTCGCGACGCGATACGTGGGACGCGCGACGCATTCGTCCGAGCACATGGGAGTCCCGCCGACGGGCCGGCGATTCGAGACGCGTGGCATCGTCATCCACGAGGTCCACGACGGCAAGATCACCAACTATTGGCTGCACCAGGACGACCTCGGCACCCTCCGGCAGTTGACGAGCTGAGGGCGGGCGAGGCTCAGGCCGGGCGGCGGATCGCGGCGCTGACGCCGAACAGTTGCGGGTCGGCCATCAGGGCTGCGGCGGCGCGTTCCCCGAGCGTTGCCAACGCGGCGGTAAGGGCGGCACGTGGCGTCGCGCCGATGCCGACCTCCGGTTCGTCCCCGAAGTCGGCGATCGCCAGCCATCGGCCGTCGAGCTGACGGAGCCGGATCTCGACATCGACCCCGAGCTCCTCGGAGGCGAGGCGGGCGTTGACGCTGACCAGGCGCGGATCTTCCATGCCCGGATCGTGGGATCGGATTGTGTCAGCTCGTGCGTCGCGAACTCAGCGTCGGTTCACGACGAGAGACTCGATGAGCCACCACGACCTCGCGTCGCTTGACGTGTGCGGGTATTCTTTACCGATGAGCGGAAAGGTAAAGCCGCGGATCGCACGGATGCGCACGACGATCAGCTCGAAGCACCAGGTCACCATCCCGAAGCAGGCGATGACGACGGCCGGGCTGCGGTCCGGCGATCGGCTGCGCACCGAGGCCGCGGGCCGGGGGCGCGTGCTGCTCATTCGCGAGGAGAGCCCGGTGGATCGCCATGCCGGCACGTTGACGGGCGCCTATCAGCCCGGGGAGCTCGACGAGCTGCGCGACGAGTGGCGCTGACCGTTCTCGACGCGGGCGTGATCATCGGCGTCCTTGACGCCAACGATGCGCACCACGAGCAGGCCCGGCGGGCGGTGGTGGACGCCACCGAACGCGGCGATTCGCTCGCCGTCCCGGCATCGGCCTACGCAGAGACTCAGGTGGGGCCGGCGCGCCGTGGCCGTGATGCGCTGCAGGCGGTTGACGACTTCCTCTTCGACCTGGCGGCCGATGTCGAGCCGATCACCCGCCAGGTCGCGGTCCGGGCCGCGCAGCTTCGAGCGCGGCATGGCGCTCGACTCCGCCTGCCCGATGCCCTGGTCGTAGCCCTGGCCCTCCATCTCAAGGCTGATCGAATCCTTACCCCCGACCGGGGATGGCCACGCCTCGGTGTGCACGTGGAGGTCGTTGGTGGGTAGCTTCACCCTGCGCTGCTGCCCTACTCTCCGCGAAGTTCATTCGAGCAGGGTGGTGGTGTTCCCGTGAGCGACTCATCGGACAGCAAGGTGCTCGACGCACTTCGGCAGCGGACCATCGAGGCGTATGCGGCGGCAGATGTCGAGCGGTCGGTCGGCCTCTACGTCGACGAGGCCGTGCAGCAGCCGCCGGGGCGGTCCGCGATCGTCGGTCGCGAGGCCATCGGTGCCGCGTACCGGCTGCTCTTCGCGCAGGGCGGCCTCTCACTCCAGATGGAGGCGTGGGATACGGTCGTCGCCCGACCGGAGGCCCGGGAGCGCGGTGCGTATCGGCTCGCAGCCGGCGGCCAGGCCCTTCTCGCCGGAAAATACATGTTCATCGCTCGAGAGACGGCGCCCGGCGAGTGGCGTTACGTCTGGACGACGGTGACACCCGATTGATCGGCGATCATGGTTCCCTTCGGCGTTTCCTAGCTGCCGCTCTTCGAACTGCGAAGCCGCCGGAGGTCCTCCGCCGCGTGCTCGATGTGCAAGAGGGCATCGGCCAACCTGGCATCTTCCTCTTCGGTGAGATCAACCTCTCCGAGCTCGACGATGTCGCGTCTTGCGATGGTCTGGGTCTCCATCGCCATGCGCGCCGCTATGTCGATCATCGTGGTCACAGTCGCGTTCTGCCTCGCGGTCCGGTCTGGCATCACGATTCCTCCTGCGGGGCGTGGTCGCGTGGTCACGACTCGGCTCCCATGCGGTGAGAACAGTAAGCAGGATGGTCGATGCAATTGCCGGACGAGTGGTGATGCTCGTCGAGGAGGTCCTCCCGCTCATCCGCGGTTAGCCCTGGTTGATCGCGACATCGTCGCGGATGAGCGAGAACATCACGACGTCCTTGAGGACGCCACCGGACTCGTGCCACCGGCGGAGGACGCCTTCCTCAAGGAAGCCGGCGCCGACCGCGACCCGTTGAGAGATCGTGTTGTCCGGGCGCGTGAAAAGGCTGATGCGCATCAGCGGCTCGAACGTGCTGAAAGCCCAGCGCGCGGCCAGCCGCAGCGCCGCCGTCGTGATGCCTCGACCGCGCCATGCCGGGGTCAGCCAGTAGCCGACGAACCAATGCCGATCCGAGGTGATGTGAAACGTGACCGAGCCGATCGCAGCATCATCTTCTCTGCTGGCGATCGCCAGGTAGATCGCCGTCCCAGCGTCGGTCTGCGCGCGGGCGTGCCGGATGTACGACCCTCCGTCTCGGACTGAGGGAGATTCCGGCAGGTCCGGGATCGATTGCCGGATCGCAGGATCCGCGAACGCGTCGCGAATGGCCTCCGCATCGGCGAGCCGCCACTCCCGGAGGTGGAGGATGTCCGAGCCGAGGTCCGAGCGGGGATATTTCATCTCGGTCCTCGGCCGGGCCGTGCTGCGGATGTGGACTCGCTCGGTCAGTCGGTCGTCTTCGATCGTCGCATCCTAGTCTCGTTGCGAGGACGGCCGCCACGACGGGGCACGACGTCTCGATATTTCTTGCCGGCGACGTCGTCGGCTAGCATCGGGGAATGACACAAAAGCGAGCTGCCGCCGATGGCTCGCATCCGGCGACCGTCGACGATATTCACGAGCTCGCGCGTGCGTTGCCTGGCGCGACCTTGGCCGAGAGTGACAAGACGGTCTACCAGGTGAGCCGCCGCAGCTTCATCTTTTTCCGCAACCCGCGCCCGGACGCGTTCGATCCCGACACTGGTGAGCGATATGCCGACGTCATCGTGTTCTGGGTCGACTCCGAGCTCGAGAAGGAAGCCATCCTGGCCGATGCGTCCCTGCCGTTCTTCACGACGCCGCACTTCGACGGTCATCCATCGGTCCTGCTTCGCGGTTCGCGGGTCGGCGAACTGAGCCGCGACGAGCTGGCCGGATTCGTCGAGGGCGCGTGGCTGTCGCGTGCCGGCCCCCGGGCCGTGGCGAGGTGGATGAAGGACAGCGGTGGCGGGTAGAACTTAAGTCTTGACTTATATAAGTGACGGATGAATAATCGCCCCCGTGCACGCGTTCGACATCCTCGGCGACCCCACCCGGCGCCGGATCCTGCACCTGCTGGCCGACGGTGAGATGAGCGCCGGCGAGATCACGGCGGTGATCCACCGCGAATTCGGGATCTCTCAGGCGGCGGTGTCCCAGCATCTGCGGGTCCTGCGCGAGAACGGGTTCGCCACCGTGCATCCAGCGGGCGCCCGGCGGCTCTACGTCGTGGACGCGAGCCCGTTGCGCGAGGTCGACGATTGGCTCGATCGCTTCCGCACCTTCTGGGATCAGCCCATGGACGCCCTTGCGACCGAGCTGGCACGCGGACAGCGCGATCGGCGCCGCACCCACGCAGGCGACACGAAGGAGCAGTCATGATCGACATCCCCACGCAGATTGGAGCCATCGATCGCACCGTCAGCCGCGCGCCGCGCGAGGATGGCGGCGAGAACGTGACGGTGCTGGCCCGCAGGACCTATGCGGCCGACCCCGACGACATTTGGTCCGCGCTCACGGATCCGTCGCGGATCGCCCGCTGGTTCATGCCCGTCAGCGGCGACCTGCGGGTGGGCGGCAGCTTCCAGCTGGAAGGCAACGCCGGGGGCGACATCCTCGAATGCGACCGGCCCCGCCGCTTCCGCGTCACCTTCGGCGGCGAGACCAGCTTCCTGGAGGTCCGGCTCTCTCCCGATGGAGACGGCGCCACCCGGCTGGAGCTCGAGCACACGGTACCCATCGAGATGGCGCAGAGCGGCGCGGGCGCCATGTGGGTCGGCCCCGGCTGGGACGGCGGGCTGCTGGCTCTCGGGCTGTTCCTCGCCGGCGAGGTCGTCGCGGACCCCGTGGCCGCCGCCAGCTCACCAGAGGCGTTGGCGTTCAGCGAGGAGTCCGTGCACGCCTGGGCCGCGGCGGTCGAGGCCTCCGGCACCGCGACGGCCGAGCAGTTGTCCGAGGCCGTGCAGATGTCGATGGCGCAGTTCGCCCCCGGTGCAGCCACCGAGGGATAGAGATCTGAAGGGTCGCTATGCCGCGGGGTCGTGGCCGCCGTAGGGATTCCAGCGGGTCAGGAAGGCGGCATCGCTCTCCGCGAGGCGCCGCTGGACAGTGAGCCAGTACGCGTCGCGGTCGTCCGGCTCCCGGATCGTCCGTCGATCAAAGGGACGCATGCCGCGCACCCACGCCACGAATCCAGACGATTGCCGTCGCTTGCGCAGCGCCGCAAGCTCCAGTTCGAGCTCGGTCTTCACGGGACCGATTCTCACCACAGCCTAAGTAGACCGATATCCAACCGATGCCTGAGCGCGACCGGTACCTTTCGCGGATCGCCACTTGCGGGGCGGCGTACACTGCGAAAGTGAACATACGTTCTATTATTGCGCCGACGCTATCTCGATACCCGACCGAGTACCAGTGGGAAGAGCTGGAGGAGCTGCTGCGGCGTGCGGTCAGCCAGATGCCGAGACAGACCTTGCCCGAGGCGCTCGCCGATGAGCCGGCACGAACGGTCATCGAGGACTGGCGGCACCGACACTGGCTCGACGAGAGCGCGCGGTACCTGCCCTAATGCTGCGTCAGACGGTCGGCGGCGGCGCGCAGCATCCCCTCGAGTCGATGCTTCTCGGGGCGCGGGTAGCCCGGTCCGGCCACGAGCAGGTTGTGAATCGCCCCGGTGATGAGAAACCCGAATGTGTCGACGTCGACGTCCGGGGCGATCCGCCCGATGCGCTGCTCGGCGGCCAGGTAGTCGCGGACGGTGGCGTCGAACGAGGCCAGCAGACCGCTGGGGCCGGCCTTCGAGGCCGCAGCCTGCTGGAGAGCCCGGTCGTCGAGGGCGCCGACCATCTCCCAGGCGGGCATGTCGCGGTCGAGCATGATGCGGCCGTAGCGCGCCAGGTTGGCACCGACCGTGCCGCCGCCGGCGCCGGCGGCCCATCGGTCCAGCTCCGTTCGGAGCCTGATGAACTCCTCCAGCACCAGCTCGGCGACCAGCTCCTCGCGATTGGCGAAGACCTTGTAGGGCAGACCGATGGCGCAGCCCGCCTCGGTCGCCAGCGCTCGCATCGTCAGCGCCCGGGCGCCATCGCGCTCAACGAGGCGCCTGGCATGCGTGAGCAGGGAGGTTCGAAGCTCCGCGGTGGCTTCGGGGTCGCGCTTCGGCATTGGTCTACAGGACACTCATAGCTGCGTTCAGGCTGCCAAGCGGTCGAGGCCGCCCATCCGGCGCGGCCGAATGCTGACGGGAATGCCGGCTTCGGCGTTCCGGGTGAGGACCTGCCGCAGGACCGGGCCCGGCTCTCCGAGCGCGTAAATGGCGGTCGTCTCCGCCAGCTCGAGCGACTTGCCGATGAGCTCGCCGCTGACCTGGAAGTGTCGGTCCATTGCCGCCGAATCGCGCTGGATGAGCACGTGCGTGAGCTCCGTCCCCTCGTCGTTGAGGTAGAGCTGGTAGCCGAGCGCATCGGGCTCGCTGGCCTCGATCGAGGCGACGAAGGCCTGGCCGAGCTGCTCCAGGGCATCGAGCTGGCCGTCCTGGACGCGGTGTGTGGTGATGAGGATGAATGGCGCTGCCATGTGGTCTGTCTCCTGTTCTCGGGGCGGCGTGGCCCCGCTGCTTGCTTTGGCGTGAACGGCCGTTCACGTTTCGAGACACAACCCTAGTGTGAACTGGTGTTCACGTCAAATCCGACGTTTGACAGGGGCCGGCGACGCTGCCCCTATTCGTAACCGTCGCAGTTACAAATAGGGCCGTGCCCCGTAGGACCGCGTGACGGGACTCAGCCCTCACTGCGCGGGGCGAAATGCCCGTGCTCGTGGAGACCGCTCACCCGGCCGGCGGCGCTGCGGTTCCGCCATATGGCACCAGCCATGCCATTGGTGTGCTTCTCGGG
This sequence comes from Candidatus Limnocylindria bacterium, assembly GCA_050695815.1. Lineage (GTDB taxonomy): Bacteria > Chloroflexota > Limnocylindria > QHBO01 > QHBO01 > JACDBZ01. The sequence goes on from JBOGSW010000015.1 coordinate 11,054, forward strand.
CGCCGGGTTCCGTCAGGCGGGATGCCCTGGGTGGCATCTGCCCACTCCCTGGCCCGATTTGAGCGGACCTCGGTCCGGCGATACTGTCCGATCGATGCTAGCGGCACCCACGGTGCCATTTGACTGAACCAGGGCCCGCCGGCGGCCCCGCGCCCCGATCGGGGTCAGGCCGCGGACACCAAGAGGCGGGATCCACGCGGATCTTCCAGGAGGAGTCCCCTGAGGGTCTCGACCGATGGCTGCCCCTGCGCCATCAGGGGCGTCGCTACTTCTTCTTGTCCTTGGCGCTCTTCTTCTTCTTGCCCTTGCTCTTCGAGCCAGGTCCCTTGTCGCCCATGTCCTCGTCTCCTCGAGCGTGACGCCGTCGGCGCGGCGCGTCGACGTATCGGTATCGTGCGCCGCGGGGTCAAGAGGTCGTACCGAGGGCGCGACACTCCGCCGATGCGACCGGGGCCGCCGTCCGGGAACATGTTCGTCACGTGGCACTCATCGACCGCGATGGCGAGCGGAGACTGGTCGAGTCATTCCTTGACGACGCCGGCCTGGGCCGGCGTGCCCTCTTCCTCCATGGCGAGGCGGGGATCGGGAAGACCGCGATCTGGCAGTGGGCGCTGGACGCGGCTGCCGGACGTGGCCACCGGGTGCTCGTCACACGACCCACTGAAGCTGAGGCGCGCCTGCCGTTCGCCGGGCTGAATGACCTCTTCGGCGACATGGTCGATGCCATCGGGCCGGAGCTGCCCTCGCCGCAGCGGGCCGCGCTCGATGTGGCCCTCATGCGATCCAGCGCGGGTGGTGAACCGATGCAGCCGCTGGCGCTGGCGCTCGCCGTGCTCGAGCTCGTGCGCCTGGCGTCGGCGAAGCAGCCCGTGACCGTCGCGATCGACGACGTGCAGTGGCTCGACCCCTCGTCCGCGGGTGTCCTGCGCTTCGCGCTGCGCCGCCTCGAGATGGAGCCGGTCATCGTTGTCGCCACCGAGCGGACCGATGCGGCGCCTGCGGCGCCGGCGATCCTCGCCGACCTGCCCGGGGACCGGGTCGTTCGGGTGCCGGTCACCTCGCTGGGTGCCGAGGAGATCGATCGGCTCCTGGACGAGTCGCTCGATCTGCAGCTCTCGCCGACGATGCTCAGGCGCGTCCATCGCCTGTCCGGCGGGAATCCGTTCTACGCCCTGGAGATCGGCCGGTCGGTTTCGGCCGGCGGCATCGACCTGGAGTCGCTCGGTGGCCTGGTGCGGGCGCGGCTCGCGGCGTTGTCGTCAGATGCCCGTGAGGTGGCCGCCCACGCTGCGGCGCTCGCGCAGCCCAGCGCGGCCGTCCTCGAGGCGGCCCTCGGCCCCGAGCGCGCGATATCCGGGATCGCCGACGCACGAGAGGCCGATGTGCTCGCCCCCGGCGACAATCCGATCCGGTTCACCCACCCGCTGCTCGCGGCGGAGGTCTACGGCGCGCTCGACGATGAGAACCGTCGCGGCCTGCATCGGCGGCTGGCGGCGGTCGTGGCCGAGCCCGAGGAGCTGGCCCGGCACCTGGCGCTGGCGGCGACCGGCCCGGATCCCGCCGTCGCCGAGGCCCTGGACGCCGCGGCAACCCACGCCGCGGGCCGAGGTGCGCTCGACGCGGGAGCGGAGCTGAGCGAGATGGCCGCCGGCCTGACGCCCGATGCTGACGTGGCGAGGTCGCACCGGATGGCCAGTGCCGGGCGCTATCGGCTCATGGCGGGCGATGCCGGACGCGCACGCGAGATCCTGGAGCGCGCCCTGGGCGATTCTGGCGCAAAACGAGGGCCGGCCCGCGCCGAGCTCCTCTACCGCCTCGCGATGGTGAGGCAGCTCACGGACGACTTTGCCGCCTCCGGGGCGCTCGGTCGCGAGGCGTTGGAGCATGCTGGCGACGATCGGCGCCTCACGGTGCAGATCAAGCTGCTGCTGGCGGGCGTGAGCTTCATCACCGGCCGGGAGTGGAGCTCGGGCGCGCAGCATGCCTTCGAGGCCAAGGAGCTCGCCGAGCAGCTCGACGATCCTCGCATGCTGGCGGCGACGCTCGGCCCATACGCCAGCTGGCGCTACGCCACCGGCCACGGCTACGACCCCGAGCTGGCTCAACGAGCCGCCGAGCTGGAACCGTGGACCAGTCGGTTCCGGACGCTCGACCTGCCCGAGTTCGACATCGCGGGCATCGAGTCCTTGGAGGGGCAGACGGCCTCGGCCCAGGCCCGGATGGCGAAGCTGCTCGAGCGCGCCGAGCGCGATGGCGACTACTCGAGCCTGCCCTTCCTTCTCGGGAACATGACCAGCGCCGATTTCCTCCACGGCCGTGGTGGCGTTGCTCGCGAGCGGATCGAGCGTGCGACACGGCTCTCGCACACGACCGGGCAGCGCACGGCGCAGGTCCACTCGCTCGTGTGCGAGGCGCGACTCGAGGCGCGCCTCGGCAACGCCGACCGGGCGCTCGCCGCGGCTCGTGAAGCGTTCGACCTCATGGACGCCACGAAATGGAGGGTCGGCGAGTGGTGGCTGCGCGCCGACGTCGCCCTCCTCGAGCTCAGCCGCGGCGACGCGGAGGCGGCCTTGCAGCTCGTGTCCGAGGCGGTCGATGCTCGGGCGACCGACGAGCCGGATCGCCACCGCTGGGGACAGGCCGTCGCTGTCGAGGCGCTCGTGGCCCTTGGCAGGCTCGAAGACGCGGGTCGCGCGCTCGACGACCTCGGGCAGCATGCCCGGACGCACCCGACGCCTCGCCTCCAGGCCGAGATCCTTCGTGCGCGCGCCCGGATCCTCGCGGCCCGTGGCGACGTCGAGGAGGCCGATGCGGCCATCGCCGAGGCGCAGGCCATCTACCGACGCATCGAGGACCCATGGGAGCTGGCCCGCACCCTCCTCGTGGCCGGCGAGGTGCACCGGCGCGCCCGACGGCGGGCAAAGGCCCGCACGGCCCTGCGCGAGGCCATCGAGACCTTCACCTTCCTCGGCGCCGGGATGTGGGCGAATACGGCGCGCGACCAACTTGCCCGCATCGGTGCCCATCGCGAGGCCGACGGCCTCACGCCGACCCAGCGCAGCGTCGCCGAGCTCGTCGTCGGCGGCCTGACGAACCGGCAGGTGGCCAACCGCCTGTCCATGAGCGCTCACACCGTCGAGGCTCATCTCACCGCGATCTATCGGTCCCTCGGCATCCGATCGCGGACCGATCTCCGAGCGGCCCTCGGCGACCCCCGGGATTCGGCCGGGATACCCCGGGATTCGGCTCGGTCATAGATCCGGTCACGCGCGGAATTTCGCTCATCGCCCGCGGAGCCGATGCTCGACGCAGGGTTCGCCGGGCACATCCGGCGACAGCACAGGAGAGCGAAACTCATGGCTCAGGCACAGTCGGCGGATCGCGCGGTCGCGCCGCCCATCGTCTACATCATCACCGCGGTCGTCGCCGTGGTCGCGGGCGTCGCGCTCGCGGCGATCCTCGCGTGGTCCGCGTTCGGGTCATTGGACCTCGGTCCGTCATCGGTCCAGGCGCCAAATCCCGCGCTTCTCGAGTCCGGCGCCCGGTGGGAGCTGCGGTCCCGGCTGCAGAGCGGCGACCTCGACCCGCTGTCGAAGCAGGGGCGCGAATGGGAGCGGCAGCGGCACCAGCAGAGCCCGTTCGACTGAAGGGCCACGCGGCGGGCCGCGCCCACCCGATCCGGCCAGCGGTACCCGACGCCGGGTACCCTGAGCCGGTGACTGACCTGCCCGCGGAGCGGATGATCCCGCTCCTGCCATGCCGATTGATCGACGATCAGCTCGCCTTCTACGAGGCCCTGGGATTCGAGGTGACGTACCGTCAGAAGGCGCCGAACGTGTATGCATCGGTCGCGCGCGGGCGTATCGAGCTGCACTTCTTCGTGATGAAGGGATACGACCCCGCGGCCTCCTACAGCACGTGCTACGTGTTCGTGGCGAACATCGACGATCTCTACGAGCAGTTCCGCATCGGACTGAAGGAGCTCTTCGGCCGGATCCCGACGCGCGGCATCCCGCGCATCGGTCCGCTCAAGGACATGTCCTACGGCGTGCGCCAGTTCCTCATGACCGATCCGGGTGGCAACATCATTCGGATCGGGCAGCCCATCGAGGCTGCGCAGACCGCAGCCGATGGCCCGCCATCGCGCCTGGCGAAGGCGTTCGAGGCGGCCTCGATGCTGGCCGACTCCAAGCTCGACCCCGTGACCGCGGCGCGCGTCCTCGACGCTGCCATGGCGGAGACCGATGACGACCCTCCGGAGCTCCTGGTGAGGGCGCGGATCCTGCGCGCGGACGTCGCGATCGCCACCGGCGACGACAGTCGAGCGGCCGAGCTCCTCGATCTTGTCGCCGCGACCTCCCTGACCGATGCGGCCCGTGCCGACCTGGCGGACGCGCTGGCGCGGGCCGACGACCTGCGCGCGACGCTCACACGGTGATGACCACCTTGCCGCGCGCGCGTCCCTCTTCCACGTACCGGATCGCATCGGGGATCTGGTCGAAGGGGAAGGTCCGGTCGATGACCGGCGTGATCTTGCCGGCCTCGATCAGCTCCCTGAGCACGAACATGTCATCGCGGCTGGCGTCCGCGAGGAAGGGGCGCACCTTGCGGTCGCTGAAGCGGGAGCTGATGATCGCCCAGCCGATGCGAGCCACCGGACCGATCCACTGGCCCGGCCCCGGCGCCACCATGACGACCGTTCCGGCCGGCGTCAGCGCGCGGCGCAGGGCACGGAGGGAATGGTTGCCGCCCGCGTCGACGATGAGGTCGTAGCGGTCGCGACCGCGCGTGAAGTCCTCGCGGCTGTAGTCGATGACGCGATCGGCGCCGATCGACGCGACCATCTCGAGGTTGCCCGTGTTCGTCACGGCGGTGACATCGGCTCCGAGCGCCCTGGCAATCTGGACCGCGAAGCTGCCGACGCCGCCACCGGCGCCGTTCACGAGCACGCGATGGTCCGGCTGAAGGTTGCCCACATCCCTGATGCCCTGGAGCGCGGTGAACCCGGCGATGGGAACGGCAGCCGCCTGTTCGAACGTCAGGTCGGCCGGCATCGGCACCATGTTCTTGCTGGCGACGTACTCGGCGAAGGCGCCCGAGCGCGCCCCGAAGACTCGGTCGCCCGCCTGCAGATCTCGGACGTCGGCGCCGGCCGCCTCCACCGTTCCGGCCACGTCGATCCCGACGAGGGGGCTCTTCGGCCGCCTCAAGCCGTCGCCCAGCCGCGCCATGTATGGCTTACCACGAAGCATGTGCCAGTCGTGGGCATTGACCGAGGTGGCGCGAACGCGGACGAGCACGGCATCGTCGGGGACCTCGGGCGGGTCGACCTCGTGCACCTCGAGGACGTCGGGGGAGCCATATCGGAGCTTGCGGATCGCCTTCATCGGTCAGGCTTCTTTCGTACGTTGTAAGATGGGATGGTACGGTACGTCTTACAGCGTAAGAGTGTCAAGCCCCTGGCTGGAGAACCGATCCGATGGCCACACAGCGCGCCCGTCCTTCCCGAGAGGAGCCTCGCATCCCGTTGAGCCGGGAGCGGGTGCTGCGTGCCGCCATCGAGCTCGCGGACGAGGCAGGCATCGAGGCGCTCACCATGCGCCGTCTGGCCCAGCAGCTCGGGGTCGAGGCGATGACGCTCTACTACCACGTGGCGAACAAGAACGACATCCTGGCCGGCATCGTCGACCTCGTGGTGGAGGAGATCGCGCTGCCGACGGCCGGCGGCGACTGGAAGGCGGAGCTTCGAGCCAGCTCGATATCGGCCCATGACGTCCTCGTGCGTCATCCGTGGTCGGCCAGCCTCGTCCTGTCCGGCCCCGGACTCAGCCAGGCGCGGATGCGCCAGATGGACGCGATCCTGGGCACGCTTCGCTCCGGCGGCTTCAGCGCGGACATGACCGATCACGCCTATCACGCCCTCGACAGCCACATCATGGGCTTCACGCTGTGGCAGGTCGGCATGGATCTCGGCGACGACGAGGAGGATCTGGCCGCCCTGGCGGCCTCGGTCCTCGAGTCGCTTGCCCCCAACGCGCTGCCGCATCTCGTCGAGCACATCCATCAGCACCTCAGGCCGAGCGACCCCGAGGACGAGGGCGAGGGCGAGTTCGCGTTCGGCCTCGACCTTCTCCTCGACGGCCTCGAGCGGATCAGGGGCTACGGTTCATGAGCGGATACTCGTTGGAGACGGTGGCTGCGCGCGCCGGCGTGGATCCGCGCGAGGTCGCTAGGCTTACCGAGCTCGGTATCCTGGCCGGCG
>JBOGSW010000016.1:0-4586 GCA_050695815.1 Candidatus Limnocylindria bacterium
TTCCACCACCACATCGGGGTGGCGCACGTCGAGGCCGGCCTGCGATCCCATGACCCGACGCTTCCGTTTCCCGAGGAGGTGAACCGCCGGATGGCGTCGGTCATCGCGCGCTGGCACTTCGCGCCGACCGACGGCGCCGCGGCCAACCTCCGGCGTGAGGGCATTGTCGACGGTGTGCACGTGGTGGGAAACACGATCGTCGACGCGGTGCGGGGTATCGGCGCGGAAAGATCGGCTCTGCCGTCCGAGGTCGCATCCTTCGTCGCCGAAGCGCCGTACCTGCTCGCGACGGCGCATCGGCGCGAGTCCTGGGACGGTGGCATCGGCGCGATCGCGACTGCGCTGTCGGAGGTGCTGGCGGCCAGGGCCGATCTGCGCCTCGTGTTCGCCACCCACCCCAACCCGATCGCCCGTGGGCCGGTCGACGCCGTCCTCGGCGACGAACCGCGGGCGATGGTGGTCGACGCCCTTCCATACCCGGCCTTTCTCGCGCTCCTTGCCGGGGCGCGCCTCGCCATCTCGGACTCCGGTGGGGTGCAGGAGGAAGGCCCGACGCTGGGTGTGCCGGTCCTCGTCACGCGCGACACCACCGAGCGGCCGGAGGGCATCGAGGCCGGCGCGGTGCGCATCGTCGGTACCGATGCGGTCACCGTGCGTGCGGCGACGCTCGAGCTGCTGGACGACCCGGCACGGCTTGCCGCCATGGCCGGCGCCGGGCGAGGCATCTACGGCGACGGAACCGCCGCTCGCCGGATCGTGGAGGTGCTGGCGCGCGAGGCGTTCGACGCGTGATGCGCGGTGCAGGGCAGGGCGGGCCGATCCGGGTCGCGACCGTCGGCTTCCAGGGCTTTGGCAACCTCGGTGACGAGGCGATTCTCACCGGCATCGAGGCCCTGCTCGCCCGGCCGGGTGTCCACGTGACGACCGTCTTCAGCGGCCCGCAGCCGGACACGATCGCCGCCTTTCCCAGCGCGCGCCGCATCGTGGAGCCGCGCCACCTGCCGGGACTGCGCGCGCTCCGAGCGCTGCGTCGCGTCGACCTGCTCGTGCTGGCCGGCGGCGGCCTCTTCAACGATCACTGGACTGGCGTCGTGCCGCGATATGCCGCCTGGGTCCTCGCCGCCCGCCTCACAGGAGCCCGCGTTGCCTGGGTCGGAGTGGGCGTCGGTCCCATCCGCCGGGGCTGGATGCGGTGGCTGGCGCGCCTCGCTGCACGCGCGTCGCACGTCGTCCTCGTTCGCGACGCGGAGAGCGTGACGATCCTCGGTTCGGCCGGCCGCGCGAGGCTCATACCAGACCCCTCTGTCTTCAACCTGCCGCCGGCGGAGGTGCCGCGTGCCGGCCTGGCGCTCATCGTCCGTGCTCCTGTACAGGAGGACGCGCCGCTCGCCGCGCGCCTGCTTGCCGGGCTGTCCGCCGCCATCGCGGACGCGGGCTCCGACGCGGTCGTGCTCACCATGGCCGGCGAAGCGGACCGCCAGTTCTCCGACGCCCTGCGCCGAGCGCTCGAACAACGGGGCGTGCCCGGGGTGGAATTCGATTCGCTCGGCCCAACTCCACAGCTGGCGCTCGCCCGCCTCTCCGAGCTGTCCGCGCTGATCACCGTGCGGCTCCACGGCCTGCTGCTGGCGGCCCTTGCCGGCGTGCCGACGGTGCCGATTGCCTACGATGCCAAGGTGCGCGTGGCTGCAGAACGACTCGGGATCGGTGAGCTGGTCGTGCCGCTCGATGCGGCCAGCGGGCCACTGCTGCTCGAGAAGCTGGAGGCGGCGCGTTCGGACGACTGCCAGGTGACGGTCCGGGAGCGCCTGAATGCGATGCGCGCCGAAGCCGACGAGGTCGGGAACGCCATCCGCGCCGCGGGAGCGCGCCGGTGAGCGAGGCGACGCGCGTCGACTTCCTGCTCGCGAAGGCGTATGACCCGGACCTGCGTGTGCGCCGTGCCGGCTATGCGCTGGCCGAGGCCGGCTACGCGCCGCGCGTGCTGGCGTGGGATCGGAGCGGACGACGCCCCGAGGAAACGACGGACGGGCCGATTCGCGTGCATCGCATCCGCGTTCGAAGCCGTCCGTCGCGAGGCTGGACCCAGTTCTTCTTCCTCTTTCGCGTGGCGCGTGAGTTCCTGCGCCTGATGCGAGACGACCCGCCTGAGGTCATCCACGCGGTCGACCTGCCGATGCTCACCGTGGCGCTGGCCCTGACGCCCATGCTGCCGGGTCGGCGTCCGGCGATCGTGTACGACGCGTTCGAGATCCACGCGCTCATGGGGGTGCATCGCTACCCGCGGTGGCTCGTCGGGCTCATCCGGATTGCGGAGCGCTACCTCCCCCGCATGGCCGACCTCGTCATCACGCCGGGGGAGGACCGGCGCGCGTACTTTGCCGCTCGCGGCATCGACTCGGTCGCGGTTCCGAACTGGGTGGATCCACCGGCGCGGCAGGTGAGCCGCGCTGAGGCACGCGCCTCGTTCGGGCTCAACGGTGAGTTCTGCATCGTCTACGCCGGCGGACTCATCGGCTCTCGAGATCTCGATCCACTCATCCGGCACGCCGAGAAGCATCCGGAGGAGACCGTCCTCATCGCCGGAGGCGGCGACACCGAAGGCATGCTGCGGCTGGCGACGGCATCGGTTCCGAACGTGCGGCTCCTCGGTTGGGTTGAGGACACGACGGAGCTCTTCGCCGCTGCCGATGCGCTCTATTACGCCCTCAAGCCAGAGCACCCCTACGCCCGGCACGCGGCGCCGAACAACCTCTACATCGCGATCGCCAACGCCGTGCCCCTGATCTACCGCGCCCAGGGCGAGCTCGCCGCGGTCGGCTCCCAGCATCGCATCGGCGAGGTCTTCGTCGACGACGCGACCCTCGACTCCGCGATCGGTGTCCTGCGCGACCCCTCCCGGAACGCCCTGGTGCGGGCCGATCTGCGCACGCTCCGAGGCCGCTTTCGCTGGCCGGAGGCCGCGCGTCGGCTGGTCGAGGCCTATCCGCTCCATGACGTGATGCATCCGCGCATCGCGCTCGTTTCGCGGCTCTGGCCGACGCAGGAGCGGCCCGGCGTCGGTACGTTCGTGCGCGAGAGAACGATCGGCGTCCCGGGCATCCGGGTGGTGAAGCCGCGCCGCGACCATCTGCCTCGGCCGCTCCTCTACGCGCTCCTGCTGTGGGATGCGCTGCGACGATCGAGCCGCGTCGACGGGATCGAAGCGCACATGATCCTGCCCACCGGCCTCGTCGGCCTCGTCGCCGCTCGCCTGCGCGGCGTCCCGCTGGTCGTCTACTCGCACGGGCGTGACGTGCGCAGCTACGTCGAGCAATCGGCGGTCCTGCGCTACCTGTCACGGATGGTCGTGCAGGCCAGCGCCGTGGTGATCACGAACTCCCAGGAGACGGCCGACCAGCTGCGGCCGATCGGCGTCGACCCGATCGTCATCGTCCCCGGCACCGACCTGTCTCGCTTTCGGCCGACGCCACGGCCACCTGAGCGCCGCGTCCTGTACATGGGTGGTCGCGTGAGCCACAAGGGCTTCGAGGTGGCGCGCGACCTGGCGGACACGCTCATCGGTCCCGGCATTCGCGAGGTCGAGTACTCGCAGGTGGCGCAGCTCATGGCCGAGCATGACGTCGTGCTCGTGCCGTCCCTGACCGAGGCGTTCGGGCTGGTGGCGGTGGAGGCCATCGCCTCGGGCCGCTGGGTCGTCGCGAACGCGGTTGGTGGGTTGCGCGAGATCGTGCAGGAGGGGGTGAACGGAACGCTCGTGGCGGACGGTGACTTCGCGGGCGCGCTGGCACGGGTGCCGGAGTATGACCCGGACCTCATCTCGAAGACAGTCGAGCGCTTCAGCCTGGATCGCTGGCAGGCCGATATGGCGTCCGTCTGGCGCGACGTCCTCGCCCGTGAGCACGACCGATGACCTCGCGCGCGCCGCGGCCTCACGTCGTGATGCTGTTGCGCAACCCGTATACGCATGACTCCCGTGTCGAGAAGGAGGCGGCCAGCCTGGGCGGGTCTGGCCATCGCGTGACGATCGTCGCCGATGCGGCGGGGGACCTGCCGACGCGGGAGGAGAGGGACGGCGCATCTGTCATTCGCGTGCCGCGCAGGCTCGGTGACGTTCCGGGGCTGCGTTATGCAGTCCACGAGCGACATCTCGTCGAGGTGCTGGTCTCGCTCGGACCCGACATCCTGCACGCTCACGACTCGAACGCGTTGCTGACCGTTGGGCTGGCCGCGCGCCAGCTCCGGCGTCCGTTTGTCTACGATGCGCATGAGCTCTGGCTGCATCGTCCGCGCAGAGGCCACAATCGCGCGTACCACGAGGGCAGCCGCGCCTACTACGCGGCGGTTCAACGCTGGCTCGTGCCACGCGCGGCTGCGGTGCTGACCGTCAGTGAGCCGATCGTCAGGCATCTGGCCCGCGTCTACCGCCGGCCCGACGTGACGCTGGTGCCGAACTACCCGGTGCTGACCGAGCGGCCCGCGCCGGCGCCGCTGCGGGAGCTCATCGGCAGCGCCGTCCCGACTGATGCGCCGATCGTCCTCCATCTGGGTGGAATCATGGCCACCCGCGGCCTCGAGCAGCTGGT
>JBOGSW010000017.1:0-20257 GCA_050695815.1 Candidatus Limnocylindria bacterium
TGCGCCGGCACCGGGTTCCCGCGCGCTTCCTCTACTTCCCCGATGAGAACCACTGGGTGCTGAAGCCGCAGAATGCGCGCCTGTGGTACGAGACGGTGACCGCGTTCCTGGACGAGCACGTCCGAGGACAGGAGTTCCGCCGGCCCGCGCTCCTCTGATCGCCCGCGACGTCAGCGCGGTTACGGGTAGAGGCCCCGCAGAGTCGTCGCCTCGGCGACGCGGGAGACGGCGACCATCATGGCCGCCGATCGAAGGTCCACGCTCTCGGCGGTCGCCATCGCCTGCACCTCGCGCATGGCCTCGTCCATGATTCGGTCCAGCTCGCGCTGGATCTCGGTCTCGGTCCAGAAGAAGGCCTGCATGTCCTGCACCCATTCGAAGTAGCCGAGGACCATGCCGCCGGCGGTGCAGATGATGTCGGGGATGACGGCGATGCCGCGGTCGGCGAGGACGACGTCGGCGGCGGGCGTGGTGCCACCATTGGCCGCCTCCACCACGATTCCGGCGCTGACCGTCCCAGCATTCGCATCGTCGATCTCGTTCTGCAGGCCCGCGAGCACCAGCATGTCGCAGTCCATGGCAAACAGGTCGGCCTTCGACATCGACTCGGTGGATGGGAGGCCCGCGATGGCGTCGTGCTCGCGCATCCATTCGGTCGCGCGCGCGACCTCGATGCCGGCGCCGCTGGTCGTCCCCTCGCGGTCGTCGGCGATGCCGACGATGCGAGCTCCGGCCCGGTCGAGCTCCTCGGCCAGGGTCATGCCGACTCGGCCGAATCCCTGGATCGCGATCCTCGCGCCGTCGAGCGAGACCCCCTTCGCTTCGGCCACGGCGGCGACGCATCGCAGCGCTCCACGGGCCGTTGCGCTGCGGCGACCGCGGGTCCCGCCGATTGCTGTCGGCTTGCCCGTGACGGCCGCTGTCACCGTGTGCCCGCTGTGCATCGACTGGGTGTCCATCATCCAGGCCATCGTCTGCGAGCCGGTGTTCACGTCGGGGGCCGGGATGTCGCGCTCGGGGCCGAGCAGGATGGCGATCTCGGTGGCGTAGCGGCGGGTGAGGCCCTGGCGCTCGTTGTCGCTCAGGCGGCGCGGGTTGACACGCACGCCGCCGGCCGCGCCGCCGAAGGGGATCTTGACCAGGGCCGACTTCCAGCTGTTGAACATCGCCAGCGCGCGCACCTCGTCGAGGTCGAGGTTCGGCACATACCGGATGCCTCCGGTCGTCGGCCCGCGGTTCACGTTGTGGTGGACGCGGTAGCCGGTGTAGACCTCGACGTGGCCGTCGTCATGGGTGACGGGGAAGTTGACCGTGAGCTCCCGCTTTGGCACGCGCAGCACCTTGTGCATCCCGGGGTCGAGATGCAGGCGCTCGGCGGCCTCGTCGAGCTCTCCCTGGGCGTGGGGCCAGATGCCGGTGGGTGCCGCCGTTCGCGGATTGGGTGTTGCCATCACGCTAGGCTACCGCGTCCGGCAAGAGTCGCCGCTTCCGTGCGGCTCGGCGGTCGTCGGGCGTCGCTGAGCCTCGCGCAGGTCCGTCGTTTCGTCCGGTGAAGCTATCGGCCAGGATGAGCCGCCTGGATCATCGGCTGCGTCACTGGATGCAACGGGCGGCCATCCACGACCCGAATTCGGCCGCAACTTGGTCGGTACCTCCACCGGGTGAACGTTCCACGCGCGGTTGGCGCCGCTCAGCGGTGGCGATGGGCGTGGCAACATGACGGTGTCCATATCAAGACCGATGCGCCGGCGGGCCGATCACCATCGACCGACGCGTCACCGCGAACAGGAGGACCGATGATGGCGCCCCGCGTCATGACCGTCTCCGGACCGATCCCACCCGACAAGCTAGGCTTCGTCCTGCCGCACGAGCACACCGGCATCTACCTGTGGCACATCGAGAAGCGCTGGGACTACTGGGAGCTCACCCCCGACGAGGATCTCATCACCGATGAACTCCGCGACTTTCGCCGGCGCGGCGGCGGCACACTGGTCGACCTGACACTCGAGGGCGTGGGCCGCGATCCGGATCGGCTCCGGAGGCTGGCGAGCGCGACCGGGCTGAACGTGGTGATGGGCACCGGCTGGTATCGCGACGCGCACTACCCGCTCGAGGCGCTCATCGACCGACGTTCGGTCGACGATCTCGCGGCGGTCATGATCGGCGAGTTCGAGGACGGCGTTGGCGAGACCGGCATCCGGCCGGGGATCATCGGCGAGATCGGCACGAACAAGCCGTGGGTCAGCGCGCGCGAGGAGCGGGTGCATCGGGCGGCGGCCCGCGCCTCGAAGGCGACCGGCATGGCAATCACGACCCATGGCGTGCAGTCGGCCGTCGGGCTGGCACAGCTCCGGATCTTCACCGAGGAGGGCGTGGATCCATCACGCGTCGTCATCGGTCATGCGGATTCGCACCACGACCTCGACTTCTACCTCGCGGTCCTCGATGCCGGCGCGAACCTCCAGTTCGACTTCCTGGGGCACCGGTTCGGGGTGGAGGAGGCGCTCGAGCCGAGGCTGGTCGAGACGATCGTCGAGCTGCTCGAGCGCGGGTACGGCTCCCAGGTCCTCCTCTCCCAGGACGTGTGCCACAACCGGCAGCTCAAGGCCAATGGCGGCTTCGGCTACGTCTACCTCCAGCAGCACTTCCTGCCGACCCTGCGCACCGCCGCGGTGGGGGAGGGCGAGATCGCGCAGATGACGATCGACAATCCCGCCCGGATCCTGGCGATTCCGTAGCGCAGCCATGGCCGTCCCGCGCGACCCGATCGCCGACCTAAAGCGGATCGCCCTCCTGCTCGAGGCGATGCAGGAGCCGCGCTACCGCGTCCGGGCGTTCCGCAGCGCGGCGGAGACGCTGTCCGAGATCGGTGCCGAGCAGGCGGCCGTGCGTGCCGGCAACGGCAGCCTGCGGGAGCTGGCCGGCATCGGTGAGGTCACCGAGCGAACGATCCTCGAGAGCCTGCGGGGCGAGGAGCCGGTCTACCTGCGACGCCTGGAGTCGACGGAGGGCAGGCCGATGGCCGACGGGGCGGCCGACCTGCGCGCTGCCCTGCGCGGCGACCTCCACGCGCACACCGAGGCGTCGGACGGCGGCGCGAGCATCCGGGAGATGGCCGAGTCCGCGATCGAGCTCGGGCACGAGTACCTCGTCATCACCGATCACTCCCCGCGGCTGACGGTGGCGAACGGGCTCTCGTCCGAACGCCTGCTCGCGCAGCTGGACGAGATCGGGGCGCTCAACGTGGAGCTGGCGCCGTTTCGCATCCTCACCGGCATCGAGGTCGACATCAACGAGGACGGGTCGCTCGACCAGGATCCGGAGCTGCTGGCGCGCCTGGACGTCGTGGTCGGCAGCGTCCACTCGGCACTGCGCATGAAGGAGCGGCCGATGACCGTGCGCATGGTCAGCGCCCTGGCCAACCCGAACCTCGACGTCCTCGGCCATTGCACCGGACGGATGACCACCGGCAAGCGGAAGCGTCCCGAGTCCACCTTCGACCCCGAGATCGTGTTCGCGGCCGCCGCGCGCTTCGACAAGGCGATCGAGATCAACTCGCGCCCGGAGCGTCTCGACCCGCCGAAGCGCCTGCTCCGTCTGGCGATCGAGGCCGGTTGCCGCGTGTCGATCGACTCCGACGCGCACGCGCAGGGTCAGCTCCACTGGCTCCGGAACGGCTGCGAACGGGCCTTTCTGTGCGGCGTGACGAGCGACATGATCGTCAACGCGATGGGGTCAGGGGAGCTCCTGACCTGGACCGCGGCGCATTCGGTCTCCTGAGCCCGCGCGTTGAACAAGGTGCGCCGGCGGTGCATTGCACGGGCCTTACCCGTCTCGCGCCGTCCCGCACGTCCGTTGGCCCAGGACCTGCATCGGTCCGGCCTGGGCGCATACTTGTGTGCCCACCTGCATTGAAGGAGACATCGGATGTCCGTCGCCAAGGTGACCGAGCTTTCCTGCACCTCGACCGAGAGCTTCGAGGATGCCGTCCGCCAGGGGATCGATCGCGCCAGCAAGACCCTGCGCGGCGTGAAGAGCGCGTGGGTCAAGGAGCAGCGCGTCAACGTCGGCCGTGACGGGACGGTCGAGTTCCAGGCAAACATCCTGGTGACCTTCATCCTCGAGGACTGACCGACAGGGACCGATGCGGCAGGCGGGGATGCGCCGGCCGTTCGCGCGTGAGCGTGACCGACGCCGGCGCATGACTGACTGCGCACCAGCCACGCTGGCGCATCGGTGAGGGAGACTCGATCTGACCCCAGACGTTCGTCGTGGTGCCATCCGAGGTGGCGGAACGGCGAAGGAGGCGGCCACCTGGTCGCGCGCCTCACCGATGTGCCAGCCGGACTGGCATCGCGCGAGATCGACGAGCGGCCGGGCTACTCCGCCAGGCCGATGCGACCGTCGCTGCGCCTGAATCGCGACCGGTAGGTGGGGTTGCTGACCCGCTGGCTCACCATCGCGGCGTCGAGCGGCTTCCCGCTGCGGGGCGGGGCGTAGCGGCCGCGCTGCGTGATCGCCTCGGCCAGCTCGGCTGCCGGGAGCGGCCCGCGCTCGTTGATGACCGCGATCATCTCGTCGTGGAGCGCAACCCGCTCGGCGCGCGGCGTGGCCGAGACCCGCGTCTTCGGGCGCCCGCGCTTTTTGGGCGCCGTAGGAGCAACGCTCGTTTCGGGAGCCTCCGTGGCGATCTGGGTCGTCGCGCCTCCTGCGGCTTCGAGCGCGGCGATGCGTGCCGCCAGCGCCTCGAGACGCGACAGCAGGCTCTCGCCGCCGGGCATCGCCGCGGGCACGTCCCCGCCGCGCGAGGCGTCGATCCGCTCCTCGACCCACTGCCGCACGAGGTCGCCCGGGCGCACGCCCGCCTCTCCGGCGAGGTGCTTGAGCGCGTTGACGCGGCGCGGGTCGAGCCGGATCGACATCGCGCCCTCGTCGGGCGGCCGGTCATAGCGCGGTCGCGGCTGGTAGGGCCGATCGCCACCGGGCCGAGGGCCGCCGCGCTGCTGGTAGGGCCGGTCACCCCCGCCGCCGCCTCGGTCTCGGGACTGCCAGTCACCGCCGGCGCCACCACCGGGTCGGCGTGATGGACGATCGCGATCGTATCGGTCTCGATCTGGGCGGTCTGGCCTGCGGTCGGGACCGCGTCGGTTGAAACTCATCGGTTTAACCATACGCCCTCGATTAAACCGGCGCCAGCGTCAGAACGAGCCGGAGGCCCCGCCGCCGCCCGAGCTGCCGCCGCCGGAGAACCCGCCGCCACCGCTGCTCGACGAGCTCGACGGCGGCGTGGCCCCGACGCTGCCGAGGGCGTCAAACATGCCGCCGATGTCGGGCATCGCCGATCCGGAGAAGACGCTTCCGGAGCCGTAGCTGACACCGGTCATGCCGGCGGCCGAGGCGCCCGACCACGACGACCCGGGCGTCGAGCCCAGCCAGACCGGGTAGTACGCGCCGGCCGGCGAGCCCGTCGCCACACGCTGGTCCTCGAGCCCGCGCGCCAGGAGCGCCGCCACCTCATCGTGGAGGCCGAGTGCCATGCCCCACACCACCGCCTTGTCGGGCGTATCGGCCAGCTTCGCGATGTCCGGCTGCTCGACCACCTCGCCGATGCTGCGCGCCTGGTCCATCGTCTTGCGCAGCGTGCGCCGGTACGCGGTCAGCATGGCATCGACATACGCGCCATTCGGCGTGCGCTGGCTCATGGCGCGCCCGAAGCCGATGGTGCCGAGGCCGCCGAGGACGAGCGCCCCGCCGAAGAGGACCGCGCCGCTCATCGGCACGGAGATGCCGATGAAGATCGAGGCCGCCCCGACGAGCGCGATCCCGACGCCGATCAAGGACATGCGATTCATCGAAGGCCGCGGCATGCGCGCCAGCCAGCCGAGCCTCACGGCCTCGTACTCCAGCGCTCCCTTCACAGGCTTGAGGGTGGAGTTCACCTTCCACAGGCGCTCGCGGGCCAGCCGGCCGGAGCCGCCGGCAAGCTTGACGAGCTTGTCCCACGCCTCGCGCTGAGGTCCGGCCAGGTCGTCGCCGCCGGCCTCAGCGTTGACCTCGATGGCGGGGTCGGTGAGCGGATCCGGGTCGTCGTCGCTGCGCGCCTCGCTGACCTGGTCCAGGTTGTGAAAGGAGATCCGGCCGGTGCTGGCCAGCTCGCTGAGGAGCGTGTTGCGGGTGTGCTGGTTCGCGACGCCCTGCCGAATCACGGTCGCCAGCGCCGGGGTCATGCCGGCCGGCGGCCCCGCCATGAGGATGGAGGGCGAATCGGTCAGCTCGGGGTCGTCACCCTCGCGGCGCCAGTAGCGCCAGGCGAGCCCGAGCGTGGCAATGAGCGCCAACGGGGCACCGATCAGGCCGAGTCCCGCGTTCACGACTCGCAGCGTATCGAGCCGCTCGGCGCCGGCCGGCGTCATGCGGCTCGAGACCTCCTCGATCGCAGCCAGCGTGGCGCCGTCGAAATCCTGCTGACGCGCAGCCGGCACGAACTGGGTATCGATGATCTCCTTGAGCGCGTCCTCGTTGGCATAAGCGCCCAGGAAGCCGGAGCCGCCGTACAGGCTCACGCGACCGTTGACCCGGTTCTCCTGGAAGCCGATCACGAGCACCAGCCCGTCGTCGAAGCCCGAGCGGCCGATGCCCCACTGGTCGATCAGCGCCTTGGCGTTGTCGAGGTTCTCGTCCTCGCTGATGCCGGGGTCGACCTGGGTGTAGACGACGACCTCCGCACCGGTGCGGCCCTCGATCCCGTCGATGATCTCCTCGAGCTGCGACTCGGTCGCATCGGAGAGGACCTCCGCCGTGTCGTACACGGCGCGATCGGTTTCGGGATCGGGGAACGGGGGACCGGCGGACAGGGCGAGGCCGGCCGTCAGGAGCAGGAGCGCGAGGGCGCTCGGGAGCGCGCGAGCCCATCGGTTCATGCACGAAGGATACGTTCGTGGCATCCTTTCTTGCGACCGAACACGGTCAACGGGCGTGATGCCGCGCATGGACCGATGCGTCCAGCGCCACCGCCCCAGTGCCCCCATTGCGCCCACCCCCTGGAGACCTGAACCTTGAATACTCGTGCCGGGGCGATCGTCGCCCTGCTCATCGCTGCGATCGCGACGGTCGCGGCCACCGCCGGCGTTGCCGCCTTCACGGCGCTCGAACCGGCTCCAACCCCAGCTCCCGTGACCGATGGCTGGCTCGCGCGCCACGAGGGGGGCGCCCTGCGGCCGCCCGCGCCGGTCCGCGACGCCATCCTCGGCGGGACGCCCACCCATACGCCGCAGCCTGCGGCCGAGGAGGTCGCCGGCATCGGCTCCAACTATCCCGGCACGGCCGGCTGGATCGGGGAGGCGACCGTGGCGCTGCCGGGCGACCTCGGTGGCGCGTACACCGGCCGCGTGAACGGCCACGTCACCGTCTGCGCCGATCGCTGCGCGCGGCTGCCGGTGGTCGACTGGTGCCAGTGCTACTGGGGCACGGACGATCAGCGCGTCGTCGACCTCTCCCACGTGGCGTGGCCGCTGGTGAGCGACGCGCCGCTGGGCGAGGGACTGATCGAGGTGCGCCTGGTCCTGGAGCGCTGACTCAGTCGCAGCTGACTCAGTCGCAGCTGACCTGGACCTCGGACGGCTGCGTCAGGAGGCCGGGGATCGTCTCGGTCAGCGAGACCGTGTCGCCGCCGGGGATCTGCGTGGTGAGCGTGTTCGCCGTGCGCAGCCGCTCGCCGGACGCGCCGAGCGTCACGATGAGGCACTTGGCCCGTCCGGGGTTCGTGCCCTCGTTCGTCACCGCGTAGCTGATCGCGTAGCCCTGCGGCTCGCCGGGGGCGACGCCGCTCACGGTCGCCGCATACGGGCCGACGCCGCGCAGAGAGAGGCTGGCCGCGACCGCCAGCACCACCACGCCGATCACGATGGCCGCGGCGACCGTGGCGTGGTACTGCGTCGCCGACGGCGTGAGCATGCCCGCGCGGTTGCAGCTTCGGCACAGCGTCTCCTCGAATCCGACCTCTGCGCCGCACTTGATGCAGTGGCGCACCTCCTCGGCGCGTTCGGGGGCGGTCACGTGCGCGGCACCGGCAGTCGCTCGCCGGCGTTGATCGGCACGGGCAGCCAGTTCTCCTGGGGTGCCAGCGGGCACGACCAGGCCGGGTCGTACGTGCACGACGGGTGGTACGCGTAGTTGAAGTCGAGCACCAGCTCGTCGTTCCGCGTGCCGAGGTCGGCGCCCTTGGCCGAGTCCCACAGGTAGCGGCCGCCGCCGTAGGTCTCGCGGCCGTTCGTCGCGTCGCGGAACGGGATGAAGATGCCGCCGGCGTATTCGTCCAGCCAGAAGACCGAGAGCCGGCACGGCGTCCCGTCGACGACGAAGCGCACCCAGCCGATGCGCTCGAACGGCAGCTGCGGGCCCTCGCTCGAGCGCGGGACGTCGAGCGGGCGAGCGTCGGGATCCGGCTCGAGCGTCGCGCGCAGGGCGAGCGCCGGGTCATGGCGGAAGTAGGCCAGGCCGTGGAAGTCGCGTCGCTCGATCTCCGGGATGGGCGACGAAGGATGCTCGGCGAAGAGGCGGTCGCGGGCGGAGCGGAAGGCGACCGCGCGCATGGAAGCGGGTCGCTCGTCGGCGCGCAGGGCCGCGTAGATGCCGGCGACGCGGCGACGCCAATCGGCCAGGGCGAGATGGCTGGAGGTGGAGGCGATCATCACCGCAGCCATGATGCACGAGACGGGGCGGACCGGCGAACCGGCCCGCCCCGTCGGAGCGTCGCGTGGTGCGAGTGGCCTAGTTCAGGCCGTTGTCGCTGAGCCACCCCGCCGCGACGTCGGCCACGTCCTCCTGGTCGACCGCCACGTCGACGCCGAGGCTCGTGAGCGTCTCGGTGTCCATGGCGGCGCTGACCGCGTTGAGGATGTCGGCGAAGTCGCTCGGTGCCGACTCGAGCCACTCGGTGCGGACGATCGGCGCGATGTTCTCTGACGGCTGCGTCTGCAGGTCATCGGTGAGCACCACGAAGTTGAAGCGCTCGATGTCGGGCTGCGTGCTGCACAGCTCCGCGATATCGATGACACCGTCGTTGAGCGCCTGCGCCATCGGTGCGTCGCACGCCGCGTACGGCTCGATCTCGAGCTCTCCGAACGGAATCCCGTAGCCATCCTCGAGGGCGCCCGAGCACAGCTCGTTCGTCTCGCACTCGGGCGGGAGGCCCCAGACGAGCTCCGTCGCCACATCGGCCAGGTCGCTCATGGTCGACAGGTTGTTCTGGTCGGCCGTCTCCTGGCGCACGACGAAGGCGTTCTGGTCCTGCGCCGGCGCGTACTCGAGCGCGGTCAGGCCGACCTCCTCCAGCGCCGTCTCGAGGTCGGCGAAGGTCTCTTCCGGATCGCCCGATGCCGTCCCGCCCAGGAAGGTGAGCAGGCTGCCGATGTACTCGGGTTGCAGATCGATCTCGCCGTTCTCGATGGCGGGCTGCGTCGTGTCGCGCGGACCGATGCCGAGCGAGCGCTCGACCGTGTAGCCGTTGGCCTCGAGGGCCTGCGCGTAGATCTCGGCCATGAGCTGCGCCTCGTAGAAGCCGGCCGAGCCGATCACGATCGATCGCTCGCCCTCGGCTCCCGCGCTCGCGCTCGTGCCTGGGTCGCTCGCCGCCGGCGAGCCGCTGCCCTCACCCGGCGCGCAGGCGCTCAGCACGAGCGCCATCGTCGCCGCCCCAAGGGCAAGCCTGCGGTGCATCCGCATGTGGGTTCTCCTCCAGAATGTATTGGACTGCGTCAGTCTAGCGACCGATTGCCGGGGGCCGAAATCGGCCCACTTTCGATACGGACCAGGTTGCGAGTCGGTTCAGGCCGGTGCGGTATCGGGCGATGCCGTCGCCGGCCCGCCCAGCCCCGGCGATGTGACGCGGCGCGCGACGAGGGTGAAGGCAAGCTCGGTCATGATCGAGAGCAGCGCGACGAGGGTGGCGCCGGCGAACACCTCGTCGTAGCCGCGCTGCGCGATGCCGTCAATGATGAACCGGCCGAGCCCTCCGGTGGCGAAGACGGCGCCCAGGGTGGCGGTCGCCACGACCTGCACCGCGGCCGTCCGGACGCCCACCAGGATGACCGGGAGCGCGACCGGCAGCTCGACCTGCCGCAGGACCTGGAGGCCGCGCATGCCCATCCCGCGGCCGGCCTCGGTGAGATCGTCATCGACCTCGTTGATGCCGACGTACGTGTTGGTCAGGATGGGTGGGATGGCCAGCGCGACCATGGCGATGACCGTCGAGACCTCCGAGGCGATCGAGCGCAGCCCGATGTCGACGAGCGTGGCCTGGAGGAGCATCGTCGCGACGGCCAGGATCGCCAGTGAGGGGATCGCGCGGCCGACGTTCGTGATGTTGATCACCAGGTTCGCGGCTCGACCGGTGTGCCCGATCCACGCGCCCAGCGGGAGCGCGATGGCCACCGCGATCACGAGCGGGACGACCGAAAGGACCAGGTGCTCACCCAGCCGCGCCGGGATGCCGTCCGACCCGCTCCAGTTGGCTGGATCCCCGAACCAGGCCGCGACCTGACCGATGAACTCCATCCGTCAGGCACCCGCTCGGCGGCGAGCCCACGGCGTGAGCGCCGACTGGAGCATGACGAAGCCTCGATCGGCCAGGACCGCGAGCAGAATCGCACCGACCGAGCCGACGATCGTCGCGGTCAGGAAGAAGCGCCGATAGCCGATGTCGACGATCAGGTAGCCGAGCCCGCCGAGCCCGATGAGCGCGGTGACGGTCACCAGCCCGACGATCGTGACGGTCGCGATCCGTAGGCCGGCCACGATGACCGGCAGGGCGACCGGAAGCTCAACGCGCCAGAGCCGCTGCCACGGCGTGAAGCCCATGCCGTCGGCCGCCTCGACGACCTCACGCGGCACCGCCTCCAGCCCCGCAAGGATGTTGCGCAGCAGGATCAGGATCGTGTAGCTCACCAGGGCGATCTCGGCGGTGAGCGGGTTCTGGATGCCGGTGAACGGCACCAGGAACGCGAAGAGCGCCAGGCTGGGGATGGCGTAGAGCACCCCACTGACACCGATGATCGGCGCCTGGAGCCATCGCACGCGCCTGATCAGCAGCGCCAGCGCGAAGCTGATGACGAAGCCGATGACGACGGCGATGACGGTGAGAAGCACGTGCTCACCGGTGCGCTGGCCGATCTCATCGAGATTGTCGACGATCCAGGACCAGTCCATCAGGACGCGGCCTCGCCGACCTCGTGGAGCGCTCCGTTGGCCGAGGCGACCGGCTCGCGCAGACGCTCGCCGATGGCATCGACGCTGACCAGGCCGATGACGCGCTCCTTCTGGTCGACCACCACGCCCAGCTGCACGCTCGAGCCGAGCAGCGCGGAGAGCGCGTCGCGCAGGGTCGTCTCGGGCTCGACGGTCGGTGCCCCCGGCGTCGCTGCACCCGGATCGATCGGTCCCGACCCCGCCAGGTCGTGCTGGTCGATCCAGCCCAGGGGGCGATTCTCGGCATCCACCAGCAGCGCGTAGGTCAGCTCATCCACGCGGTCGAGCCGGCGCCTGATCTCGGCTCGATCCTCGCCGGCATGGACGACGACCGGATCGATGGCATCGAGATCCCTGACGCGGGCCAGCGAGAGACGCTTCAGGCCGCGATCGGCGCCCACGAAGCGCTCGACGAACTCCGACGCGGGATTGGCCAGGATCGCGGCGGGCGTGTCGTACTGGGCCAGGATGCCGCCCTTCTGCAGGATCGCGATGCGGTCGCCCATCTTGATCGCCTCGTCCACGTCGTGAGTGACGAAGACGATCGTCTTGCGCACCCGTTCCTGCAGGCGCAGCAGCTCGTTCTGGAGCCGCTCGCGGCGGATCGGGTCGACCGCGCCGAACGGCTCATCCATGAGCATGACCGGAGGGTCCGCGGCCAGCGCGCGCGCGACCCCGACCCGCTGGCGCTCGCCGCCCGACAGCTCGCCCGGGTAGCGCGCGGCGTAGCCCGCCGGATCGAGGCCGACGAGGTCGAGCAGCTCGTCCGCGCGCTCGTGGATGCGCTTCCTGTCCCAGCGCAGGAGCCGAGGGACGACCGACACGTTCTCGCCGATGGTCAGGTGTGGAAAGAGCCCGACCTGCTGGATCACGTAGCCGATGCCACGCCGCAGCTCCACCGCCGGCAGGCTCATCACGTCGCGGTCGTCGATCGTGATGCGGCCGCCCGTCGGCTCGATGAGGCGGTTCACCATCTTCATGGTGGTCGTCTTGCCGCAGCCCGACGGCCCAACCAGCACGCAGACCTCTCCGGCCGGGATGGTGAAGGTCAGGTCGGTGACGGCGGGTGCATCGGTGCCGGGATAGCGCTTCTCGACGTGGTCGAAGGCGACGACGGCACCGGTCGCGTCCTGCATCGGCCCATGATACGGATCTCGCGGTAAGCAGCCGGTAAGCGCAGGTCCGGACAATGCTTGAGATGACCAGCCGTCGCAACCGAGTATCGGAGGCCGACCGGCGAGCCCGGAGGCAGCTCGCTGCCGTCCTCGACGACGCCCACGAGCGTCGCCTCATGAGCGGCATCCACCAGGCAGACGTGTCGTCGCTGCTCGGCTGCTCGCGATCGTGGGTCGGCACGCTCGAGCGAGGAGAGGTTGGCGATGTGGGTGTCGTCCAGCTCGCACGTCTCTGCGCGGCCGTGGGGCTCGACCTGAGTGTCCGCACCTTCGAAGGCGGGTCGGTCCTGCGCGATGCCGGCCAGGTCAAGCTGCTCAACCGCCTTCGATCCGAATGCCACGCGTCGCTGTCGTGGCGTCTGGAAGTGTTCGTGGCGCCCGGCGATCAGCGAGCCTTCGATGCGCTCATCGGCATGCGACCGCGAATCTCCGCAGTCGAGGCCATCACGCGGCTGCGGGATGGTCAGGCTCAGGTGCGGATTGCCCAGGCCAAGCAGGAAGCAGCCGACATCGCGAGCCTCATCCTGCTCATCGCCGGGACGAACGCCAATCGTCGAGCCGTCCGAGAAGCCGGATCGCAGCTTCGCGACGCATTCCCGTTGTCCACGAAGGCGGTGCTGACTTCGCTGCGGCGTGGTGAGGTGCCAGATCGGAACGGGATCGTCCTGATGTAACCGCGCCGGCGTTGCGCCGATGGGGCTGGCACGCCAGACCCGCAAACCCATCCGAGCGTCCCAGGGTTCGGTCGTGGTCGGGGTGCCATCCTGGATGGCTCATCGGTGGGGTTCGAGGGCCAATGGCCCCGCCGGTGGCCCCGGCCAGTGGCCCAAGATCACCGCGCTGCCAGTCCGGCTGGCGCAGAGGCGATCGACACACGCCTGGAGGAGCGCTGACGTCTCTTCTTCACCGTTGCGCCGGTGGGGCTGGCACGCCGGGACGCGTCAGCCGACCGACCCAGACCCGCACGCCCCGGGTCACCCCTCTGCGAGGCGCCAGATGAGCGGGCCGGTGTCGTACACGAGCTCGAACGCGTCGGATGACCCGAAGTCGGTCGGCGCGGGACAGGGGATCGGGCGCCCACCGGCGACCAGGTACGTCGCGCCGTGGCGGCTCATGAGCTCGGCAGCAAGATCCGGGTCGCCGCCGCAGTAGATGGTGGTGACGTCGGCGATCCGCTCGTCCGGCCGATACCCCAGATTGGCAATGTAGGCGCCGAACGTCGTGAGGCGCTTGCGCCCGGCCGGATCGGTCAGCGAGCTGACCCAGCCATCGGTCACGAACACGGCGTCGGCTGGCGTGTTGGCGGCGACCCAGCGTGCTGCCCGCAGGTCGGCCGTCGAGAGCACCTGCAGGTTGGCACTGCCGGTCCAGGCCGCCACGAGCAACGGCGACGGCACGCTCAGGAGCAGGACGGCGACGACGGCAACCGCCGGCCAGAGCCGGATCAGCCATGCGGCGAGGATGGCGACCGCGATCCACATCGCCTGGAAGTACTTGTTCATGTCGAAGTCGACGATGCTGAACTGCGCCAAGTTCGGGACCAGGAAGAGCGCGACCACCCACGCCACCAGGAAGCCGCGTCGCGGGACGCCGGACACGAACGCGGCGACCAGCGCCAGGGCGAACGGCACGCCAAGGTTGGTGACGTAGAAGAAGACGACCGCCGCCAATCCGTCGTCGCGCGGCGCCGAGGCCCACCCCGGGACGAGCTGGAGGGCGCCCGATCCGCTCGCCTGGAGCACCGGCGCCAGCAGGAACGGTAGCGCGAGCAGGTACGGACCGATGAAGGCCGCCGCATTCCGCACCGCCTCCCGATCCACCAGCCTCCCGCCTGCCAGCACCCAGAAGAGCGCGAGGAGCGGCACGACCGGGAAGAGGAAGAAATGGAAGGGCGCCAGCAGCGCCCCGAGCAGCCCGGCCCCACCGAGGAGCCAGCGCCGATCGCGCCAACCCGCCGCTCGCTGCCGCGCGGTAGGCAGCCCGGCGATGAGCAGCAGCATGGCGCCGACCAGCATCGGCAACCCGGCGGTGGTGGCCCGGTGCGCCAGCAGCCCGGTCCCCATGACCGAAGGAATGCGGAAGTAGGGCCACTCGGTCAGCCACTGGTTGTCATAGCTGGTCGTGGCGACCAGCTCGATGGGGTTGCCGAGACCGTTGGCCACGTCCCCGATGAGCCGGATGTAGCCGAGCCCGCCGCCGAAGATGACGAGCGCTGCGGCAAGGATGCCCACCCGCCGCGCGCGCCCGCCGCGCACGATGCGTCGGGCCAGCGAGTACACCAGCAGGGCGAGCGCGCCGGCCAGGACGGTCGATTGCACGACCATGGCCGGGATGCTGAACGCGCCGGCCGCCTCGGCCAGGATGGCCGCGTGGAAGTCGGCGAACCAGTGATAGACGAGCGGCACCCCGGCGAAGTACGGCACCTCGGGCGGGAAGTTCGCGCCCGCGTTGAGCGTCTCGGCGATCGAGAGGTGCACGCCGAGGTCGCTCCAGTTCGACCCGCCCGAGTTGACGCCAAACGGCGTGACCTTCCAGAGGCCGATGCCGAGCGCCGCCCCGACAACCACCATGGCCGGAACCGCCACGAGCAGCGCCGGTCGCACGCCTCGCAGGACGGAGCCGATGCCGGCCGGCTGGCGCCATGCTGCCACGACGGTCGGAATCGCCAGGATCGCCAGCGACGCGAAGATCACGCCGCGCCCGTAGCCACCGGCGAGGTGCGAGAGCCAGTACACGAGGTGCGTCGAGACCGCAACGCTGATCACGACCGCCAGGCCGATGCGTCCGGCCGCGTCGATGCGCGCCATGACCAGACTTAGTGCGCTCCACCCCGGCACGAACAGGAGGAACGGCCAGGCCAGGACCGGCGCCAGTGCGGGGACGAGCCACGCCGCGACGAGCGCGGCGACGAGGACGGCCGTCGTGATGGCCGCTCGGCGGCCGGGGGTGCTCACGGCTGCGGATGATACGCGGCGTCCCTAGACTGGCGGCCGATGAAGCTCCTGGCCGCCGGTGGCATCGCGCTCGTGGTCGTGCTGGCGGTCGCCGTCGGCACCGGCCTGGCGGCTCTCGTCGACCGGCCGATCATCGACGCGATCCGCGCCCCGGAGTTAGCGGGGCTGCTGGCCCCGCTGCGGCAGCTGACCGAGCTCGGCTCGACCGGCGCGGTGATCGCGGTGGCCGGGCTCGTCTTCGCGGTCGGTGCGGCCATCGGTCCATGGCGCCACGGGCTGATCGGGGCGCTCTCGATCGGCCTTGCCTCGATCGGCAACACCGTTCTGAAGGAGACGATCGATCGGGTGCGGCCCGAGGTCCTCGAGCCGATCGTCGTCGAGCACGGCTTCAGCTTCCCGTCGGGACACGCGCTGCTTGGCACGGTCGCGTGGGGCGTGCTCGGGGTGCTCATCTGGCGATCGCGCCTGCGGGCCGGGTGGCGCCGCGCGATCGTCGCTGCGCTCGCCATTCTCGTGATCCTCATCGGTCTATCGAGGATCTGGCTCGGCGTCCATTTTCCGACCGACGTTCTCGCCGGTTGGATCCTGGGCGCGCTGATCGTGCTGCTCTACGCGCGAGTCACCCGCGAGGTGTCGAAGGAGCCAGCTGCGGGAGCGGCTGACGCGGATCCAACAGCGCCACGATCCGGTCCACCTGCGCCTGGGTGAGGCGCTCCTCGGCCCCCACGAGCGCGCCGATCCGCTCCGGATCGCCCTCGACCGACATGCCGATCGTCTCGCCGGACGCCCAGCTCACCGCCATGCTCGAGGCGGGCACCAGGATTGGCTCGACGGCTGCCGGGAGTCCGGCCCGCTCCAGGTAGAGCGAGAGGCGGCGGGCGGCCAGGCGCGTGGCGGTGATCGGCGCCGCGTCCCACGGCACCCATGATTCGGTGCCGCGATTCCATCGGTACCAGTGGCCGTTGCGGTGGGCGAACCGGCCGCGCTCGCCGGCCAGGCTGAGCGTCCAGGTCCCGCCGGGTCCCACGAGGATCGCGTCGATCGGCTCGATCCCTGTGGGCGACGCGGATCGGAACCAGTGCCAGCCGTCGTCGAGGCGGCGCCCGAGCGCCGATCCGAGGCGGTCGGAGTGGGACATGCCGGGGATGCCCAGGCGGCGCGAGCGCGAAGCCGGGTGGAGGATCATGACAGCGTCCAACCTCCTCTCGTCTGGGCGTCGGATGGGCACCTCGGAGTGTACCCCGCCGCCGACGGCCTATGATGCGGGCCATGGTTGAGATGCGCGCCTCCCTGGAGGAGGCGGTCGGCACGCTGCTGGCGGAGATCGGCGAGGATCCGGCGCGCGAGGGGCTCGTGCGCACGCCCGAGCGCGTGCGGCGCATGTACGACGAGCTGACGGCCGGCTATCACGTCGACCCAGACGCTCTGATGAACGGTGCGTGTTTCACGGTCGACTACGACGAGATGGTCGTCGTCCGCGACGTCGAGTTCTTCAGCCTGTGCGAGCATCACCTGCTGCCGTTCATCGGCAAGGCGCACGTCGGCTACCTGCCGCGCGGGCGGGTGGTGGGCCTCTCCAAGATCCCGCGCATCGTCGACATGTACGCGCAGCGGCTGCAGGTGCAGGAACGGCTCACGGTCCAGGTGGCCGACTTCCTGATGGAGCGGCTGGAGCCGAAGGGCGTCGCATGCGTCGTCGAGGCGACCCATATGTGCACGATGATGCGTGGCGTGAAGAAGCAGGAGGCGACGATGGTCACCTCATCCATGACCGGAACGTTCCGGCGCGACGCCAGGACCCGTGCCGAGTTCATGGGCCTCATCGGCAAGGCCTGATGCGCGTAGGGGCGTCGCCTGTCCATGTCTGCGCGCTCAGGTGCGCTCTGATGACATATGCGCCGACAGCGGAGCCTTACCGAAGCGAATCGGGCTGAGAGCGCCAATTCTCGGCGGATTCGTCGCTCCAAGGCGACATATGGGCAGCGGGGCGCGCCTATGTCGCGAAGGCCACCGTGCTCGCCAACATACGGAGCCTCCCGGCGCCCATATGTCAACTGGGCCGATGCGGACGCCTCCGAAGCGGTCTGGAGATACGATGGACCCATGCCATACGAAACTCCCCTCACCGATGCCGAACTGACCGATGCCCTCGAGCGGCTGCCGGAATGGACTCGGGATGGCGCGACGCTGACCCGGACGGCGAAGGTCGCCGACTTCCGCACCGCCGTGCAGCTGGTGAACGCCGTCGCCGATGCGGCCGAGGCCGCGAACCACCATCCCGACGTCTGTATCCACGACTACAAGCGCGTCACCTTCACCCTGTCGACGCACGCGGCCGGCGCGATCACCCGCCGGGACACCGACCTCGCCGCCGAGATCGACCAGCTCGTCCCGTAGGCGCGGGTAGAATCGGCGCGCATGACCGATACGCCCATCCGCGTCCTGATCGCCAAGCCCGGCCTCGACGGCCACGACCGCGGGGCCAAGGTGCTCGCCCGCGGCCTGCGCGACGAGGGTTTCGAGGTCATCTACACCGGGCTGCGCCAGACGCCCGAGATGATCGCCGATGCCGCCGAGCAGGAGGACGTCGACGTCGTCGGCCTGTCGATCCTGTCCGGCGCGCACATGGCCCTTCTCCCGCGCACCGTTTCGTTGCTCCGCGAACGCGGTATGACCGACGTCCTGGTCGCGGCCGGCGGCATCATCCCCGACGCCGACATCGTGAAGCTCAAGGAGGCGGGCGTGGCCGAGATCTTCGGGCCGGGCACCTCCATCGGCGAGATCGCGCGCTACTTTCGCGAGCACGCCAGCCGCGAGGCGTGAGCGGTACGTGAGCGGGACGTCAAGTTGCACCCGGTGACACGAACGTCGAGCGAGCCCGCGCTCAGACGTACCCCGTCTCACCCGATGCAACCGTGGACGGCAGAGCTCCCGTTCGTTCGCCTTTGGTTCCGTGGTGTGCAACACCCGACCGGCGCCCGGTGAGCGACTCTTCCATCGCCGACCTGGCCGCCGGCGAGCGGCGCCCATTGGCGCGCCTCTTGACGCGGATCGAGAACGGAGACCCATCGGTCCGGCCGCTGCTGCCGGAGCTCTTCGCGGCAGGACGCGGCGCGCACATCGTGGGCATCACCGGCCCGCCGGGGAGCGGGAAATCCACGCTCGTGAACGCGCTCATCGGTGAATGGCGCCGTCGTGACCGACGGGTCGGCATCCTGGCGGTCGACCCGTCGTCGCCCTACACCCGTGGCGCGATCCTTGGCGATCGGATCCGGATGATGGAGCACGCGGCCGATGGCGACGTCTTCATGCGCTCGATGGCCTCGCGCGGCGAGCTGGGTGGCGTGGCGGCCACGACCTGGATCGCGGCTGCCGCCCTCGATGCCGCCGGCTACGATCCCGTGCTGATCGAGACCGTCGGCGCCGGACAGTCGGAGGTCGAGATCGCGCGCCTGGCCGAGACGACGGTGGTCGTCGAAGTGCCCGAGATGGGAGACGAGGTCCAGGCCATCAAGGCCGGGCTGCTCGAGATCGCCGACATCATCGCGGTCAACAAGGGCGACCGGCCGGGTGCCGACCGTGCGGCCCGCCAGCTGCGCGCCATGCTCTCGACCGCGGGTGGCCGGGTCCAACGCACGCCACCGCCGGTGCTGATGACCACGGCCACGACCGGCGAGGGGGTCGCCGCCCTGGCCGATGCCATCGAGGCGCATCGGTCCCAAGCTCGGACGCCGGTGCAGGCCCGCGAACGGGCCGCGAACCAGGTGCGGCGGGCATTGGCGGAGCTCTCCGCGCGTCGCGCCGCAGACGATCCAGGTTGGGACGAGACGATCCGCGCCGTAGCGGAGCGCGAGCTCGACCCGGTCACGGCCGCGGAGCGTCTCCTGGCCCATGATCCCAGCGGAGTCCGTCATTTGCGTGACATATGAGCTCCCCGGTGCTCCTTGGGCGCGTGGTTTGGACCACATGAATGACATACGCTCTCTCGATCGCCCATATGTCGGCGTCCGACGTCATTTCGGTCGGCTGGCGCAGCGCTCGCGCGCGTAGTGCTCCTCTGCCCGCACATATGTCCGGCGAACGCTTCGCGGCCCCACGTGGCTGGTACGCTTCACCCCCTATGGGCATCGAGCGCGTCTTCGTCATCGGGGCGGGGCTGATGGGCCACGGGATCGCCCAGGTCAGCGCGGCCGCCGGCAAGCGGGTCACACTCTCGGACCGCACCGCGGAACTCGCCGAGAAGGGCGCCGCGCGGATCGCCGGCAACCTCAAGCGGCAGGTCGACAAGGGCAAGCTCGAGCAATCCGCCGCGAGCGACATCCTGGACCGCATCGATACCTCTGAAGGGACCGATGGCGCCGCGGGCCACCAGATCGTGATCGAGGCGGTCTTCGAGGACGAATCGGTCAAGCGGGCAACGTGGGAGGCGCTGACCAGGACCGCCGACCCGGACGCGATCTTCGCCTCCAACACCAGCTCGATAAGCATCACCGGCCTCGCCACGGCGACCGACCGCGCGCCGAGGTTCATCGGCCTCCACTTCTTCAGCCCCGTCCCCGTGATGGGCTTGATCGAGATCATTCGCGGCCTCGAGACCGATGACGCGACATACGAGGCCTGCAGGGCGTTCGCGGAGGACCTGGGCAAGACCGTCATCGAGTCGAAGGACTACCCAGGCTTCCTGGTGAACCGCATGCTCGGCCCGTTCATCAACGAGGCGGTCTTCGCGCTGATGGAGTCGACCGGTACGGCCGAGGACATCGACACGGGCGCCAGGTTGGGCCTCAACCACCCGATGGGCCCGCTCGAGCTGAGCGACTTCATCGGCAACGACGTGATGCTCAACGTCATGGACGTGCTGTACCGCGGCTTCGGAGACCCGAA
>JBOGSW010000018.1:0-7032 GCA_050695815.1 Candidatus Limnocylindria bacterium
CGAGAGGCCCTCGCCGACGCCCACTGGCTGGCCGACGAGGATGCGGCCGCGTTCAGCGAGTTCCGGGCCCTCGCGGCCGAGCTCGACGGTACGGCACGCGACCGCGTGGTGGCCAAGGCGCGCAGCCTCTACCGCCAGCACGCCGGCTGGCTCGGAGACATCGTCGCTGGGATCGGGCCGCTCTTCCGGCTCGCCTTCAGTCGCGGCTGGCTCCGCATCGGCCGATGAGGGTCGGGCTTCTCCGCGAGCGGCTGACCGCGGGGCTCGCGGCAGCCATGCGCACGCGGGAGGCCGACGCCATCGCCCTGACCGCGGATCGCACGAAGGCCATGGGCGTTGCGCTGGCCGGACTCATAGACGATGCCGAGGTGGAGGTCCAGGCGCTCGAGCTGTCGACGCGGGCCGCCGCGTCGGTGCTCGGCTTCCATCCCGAGCACGTTCGTCGGCTGATCCGCAGCGGGAAGCTGCGCGCTCAGCGCATCGGCGGCGACTATCGCGTGCGCGTCGACGACCTCTGGCCGCTGCTCGAGGCGCGCCACCGTGAGCCCGGCCGTCGCCGGCTGCGCGTCCGTCGATGAGCGCGCTGCGCATCCGGACGGCCCAGACCGATGAACTCGAGCCGGATCAGCTCGCCGAGCTCACGGAGCTGTGCGAGCTGGCGTTCGACGAGCCCTTCGCGGCGGTCTGGGAGCGCGTAGGTCCCGGCCTCCACGTGATGGCCGAGGTGGACGGCCGCGTCGCGGCCCACGCGATGATCGTCGACCGCTCCCTCTACCTCGGCCACGAGGCGGATATCGCGCTCGACGCGGGTTATGTCGAGAATGTCGCCACATTGCCCGAGGTGCAGGGTCGCGGCCACGGCGCCGCCGCGATGCGGGAGATCGGCCGCATCATCGCCTCCGAGTACGTGATCGGCGCCCTGGCCACCGGCAGCAACGCCTTCTACGCGAAGCTCGGCTGGGAGACGTGGATCGGGCCGACCTCGGTGCGCATGGCGGACGGCGAGCGCGTCCGCAGCTCCAACGAGGACGGCCACGTCATGATCCTCCGCACTCCCCGCACGCCTCCCGACCTGCAGCTCGACACGCCGATCGCCATCGACTGGCGACCCGAGGATCCCTGGTAGGCCATGAGCATTAACGCACTTCTCTCCAGCGGCGACGGCAGCGACGAGTCGGTCGACCTCGCGCAGTGGCGTCACGGGAAGGTCTCGAAGGACGAGCTGCTCTGGATCGACCTGGAGTCGCCGAGCGCCGACGAGCTCGAGACCGTGCGAGATGCTCTGCGGCTGAGCGAGCAGGCCGCAGACGCGCTCGAGGCCGATGCGACAGGGCCGGACGCCGCGGTGCTCGACGGCGCCACCGCGGTCGTGGTGCTCGCCCTTGCCGACGAGATCGGAGACGAGCCTCTCCCGCTCCTCGTCATGCTCGGCGAGGGCTGGGTGCTCACGCGACATGACGGCCCGATGCCGTTCCTCGAAGACCATCGCCGGCGGATCAGCGACGAGCGGGAGATCGGTCTATTGGCGCCCGTCCAGTTCATGGTCTCGATCCTGGACTGGCACGTGGATGCCTTCTTCCGCGCGGCCGAAACGCTCGAGAGCGAGGTCGACGACCTCGATGATGCCGCGCTCCGGACCGAGGCGAACCTGCTCGACCGGTTGGTGACCATGCGCCGGCGGATCGCCCGCATCCGTCGCATCCTGCGTCCCCATCGCGAGCTCTTCGCCGAGATGGAGCGACCCGACTTCCTGCCCGACCTCGACGAATCCGATTCCAGGGCAATCGCCGACGTGGGCAAGCGGCTCGAACGCGCCGGCGAAGCGGTCGCCCATGCGCGCGAGATGCTCATCGGCACGTTCGACGTGCACATGACGCGAACGGCGCAGCGCACCAACGACATCATCCGCGTCCTCACCTGGGCATCGGTCATCCTGCTGCCGGCGGTCGTCCTCGCGGGGATCATGGGCATGAACTTCGACGTGCCGCTCTTCGATATCTCCTTCCTCTTCTTCGTGGTCATCGGCTTCATGGTGCTGCTCGCAATCGGCACGCTCGCCGTCGCTCGCTGGCGCCGTTGGCTCTGAAGGCGTGGCCCCTGTGGCGATGAGAGGACATATGCGCTCCCACGGGTACGCTGTGCCGGTGAGGCGGGGCGCCGAGCTGGCGCGAGGGACATATGCGCCCCCACGAGTACCTTCTGCGGGTGAGGCAGGGCAGCCCGGCTGCGGAATGGGACACATGCGCTCCCACACGCACGGTATGCAGGTGATGCCGGGCGCCGAGGCCCTCCAAACCCCTTCACCGGTGACGTGCGTGCTCCCGGATGCCCATGAGTCGTCGCCACGCTCGCGATCACGTTCGTAGCGTCCCGCCCCGAGCCCATATGTCCGCATGTGGCGCCCGCCGCCCGCACAACCGTGCCGCCCACGCCGCTGCCGGTGCAACATCGACGCGTCATGGAGCATCTGACCTGCATCTGACGGAGGGAGGAGGAGCCGTTTGCTCGAGCCGGCCGGGACCGCGGACGTCATCGAGACGATCGAGATGACCGATGCGATCGATGCGCGCGCCGACTTCGACGCTCGCTTCGCGCTGGCTCGCGAACGGCTCCTGCGGATCACGGCCTCGCTCGTCGGGGCCGATGACGCGGAGGACGTGGTGCAGGACACCTATCTGCTCGGGCGAAAGCGATTCGACCAGCTGCGCGACGACGCGGCCTTCGAGCCGTGGGTGACGCGCATCGCCGTGAACCTGTGCTTTGGCCGGCACCGGCGTGCCAAGCGGCTGCGCGAGCTGCTGCCGGCGCTGCTGCCGAGGAAGGCGCCCGCCTCCGACATCGGTCTGCGCGATCTGGTCGAAAGGCTGCCGCCGCGCGACCGGACGGTGCTCGTGCTGCATTACGGCCACGGGTATCGGCTCGAGGAGATCGCCACCGTGCTGGACCTGACACACACGAACGTGCGGACGATCATCGCCCGAAGCAGGAAGCGCCTGTTTGCCGCATGGCGACAGGCGGAAGGACATGACCGATGAGCCGCTGCCGTCAGACCGATGCGCTTCTGGATGCCACCTTCGCCGGGATCGAGATCTCGCGCGCGCAGGCCGATCACGCCGCATCGTGCACCGACTGCGCCCGCGCGCTGTCACAGCATCGGCGCTTTGAGAATGAGCTCGGCCGGGTTGGCGTGGAGCTTTCGCCGGAGCCGATGCCGCCGGCGTCCGAGGTGGCGACCGCCGTGACCGCTGTGACAGTGAAGCCGGGAGTCCGATTCATGAGCTCGAGACGAAACCTCCTCGTCGCCGGCGCCGGCGCGGCTGTCCTGGCCGTTGCCGTCTTCTTGGGAGGACAGTGGCTCGGATCCACCCTCGGCGACCGAGGCGGGGTGGGCGGCATCGCGCCGCAGGCCCTGAACGCCTGGCTCGATCGGGCGTTGCCGGCGATAATCTCGGAAACCGGCCGCCGGGGAGCGGACGCAGCGGAGTGGACGCCGATCCAGGTCGAGGTGTGCGGCGGGACCGCGATCGCCTTCTGGGCGGAGCCCGGCGGGGTGAGAGCCTATCGGTGGGGGATCGGCGACCCGATGAACCGCCTCGTCGCCCTCCGCGCCGGCGGCCTCGCCGCCACGCTGTCGGACACCGACGTCGCCGAGGTGCGCGCCACGCTGCCGATGTGCTCGACGGTCGTGGATCCGTCCATGAACGAGGAACGGGCGCTCCTCGCCCTCGGCGAGGTCCGTGAGCGCTGGGAGCGGGAGAGGCGCCCGATCCCGGGCCTCGTGGACCTGTCGAGCTCGCACGTCATCGACACGGCCCTCGGCGCTCCGGGCCAGTACCGCCTGCTGCTGGAGCGGGACGGGATGGAGCGGGTCGGTTCGCTGTACCTGTTCACGCTGGCTGGTGGTGATGATCGGTCCTTCAGGATGGCCAGCATGTCGTACCATCCGGGCCTGGTGGCGAGGCCGCTCGCGGTCTACCGCCTGGTTTCGGGCGACTACGTCGGCCTCATCGATGACGATCGCGTGACGGCAGTGGAGCTCATCGGTCCGGGGGGGCACCTGCGCTACCCCATCGAGGCGCCCGGCTTCATCCTCGAGGTCGATCTGCCCGCCGACGCGCTGATCGACTATCGATTTCTCGATGCGAGCGGCAGGGGGATCGGCTCGGGCGAGATCCGGGCCGCGCCCGGCGGGAAGTAGCTCCCCTGAGCCCCGGAGGCTGCCGCGGTACAATCGAGGCTCCCCCACGAACGGATCGCACGAGGAGCCGATATTCCGCATGGCCACGACCGCCCGCAAGCCCCGTAAGACCGCCCCAAAGCCAAAGGCAAAGGCACAGGCACAGGCGAAGGCCGCCGCCAGCAACGGCAAGCTGATCTACACGTTCGCCGAGGGCGATGCGAGCATGCGTGCAACCCTCGGCGGCAAGGGCGCCGGCCTGGCCGAGATGACGAACGCGGGGCTGCCGGTTCCACCCGGCTTCACGATCACGACCGAAGCCTGCAACGCCTACTACGAGGCGGGCAAGGAGCTCCCGGCCGGGCTGTGGGACGGCGTCGTGGCGCACATGAGGGAGCTGGAGCGGCAGACCGGCAAGGGCTTCGGCGACGCCCGCAACCCCCTGCTGGTGAGCGTCCGCTCCGGGGCCGCCTTCAGCATGCCGGGCATGATGGACACTGTCCTCAACCTGGGCCTCAACCCGGACACGGTGCAGGGCCTGATCGCTCTCACCGGCAACGAGCGCTTCGCGTGGGACGCCTGGCGAAGGTTCGTCGCGATGTTCGGGCGCATCGTCCTCGGGCTCACGGCGGAGGACTTCGACGAGCCCTTCGACGAGGCCAAGGAGCACGCCCGAGCGAAGCTCGACACCGACCTGACGGCCGAGCAGCTGCGCGAGATCGGTGATCGATACACCGAGATCGTGAAGGCCAAGACGGGCGAGGAGTTTCCGACCGACCCGTATCGGCAGCTCGAGCTCGCCGTGCGCGCCGTCTTCGACTCCTGGTTCGGCAAGCGCGCGCACGACTACCGCGAGTTCAACAAGATCCCGCACGATCTGGGCACCGCCGTAAACATCGTGACGATGGTGTTCGGGAACATGGGCGACGACTCGGGGACCGGCGTCGCCTTCACCCGCGATCCGAACACCGGCGAGAAGTCGCTGTACGGCGAGTACCTCACGAACGCGCAGGGCGAGGACGTGGTGGCCGGGGTGCGCACGCCGGCCAAGATCAGCCAGATGCGCGACGAGATGCCCGAGGTCTACGCGCAGTTCGACGAGATCGCACAGCGCCTCGAGGGCCACTACCGCGAGATGCAGGACCTCGAGTTCACGATCGAGCGCGGCACGCTCTACATGCTCCAGACCCGATCCGGTAAGCGCACCGCGCCGGCCGCGGTGAAGATCGCGGTCGACATGGTCAACGAGGGGGTGCTGACGAAGGAGGAGGCGCTCCAGCGCGTCGATCCGGCCCAGATCGTCCAGCTCCTGCTGCCGCGCTTCGACGAGGCGGCCAAGGAGAGGGTGGGGGATCGGCTGCTCGGGAAGGGGCTGAACGCCTCGCCCGGCGCCGCCGTGGGCCAGGCGATCTTCGATCCGGACCGCGCCGTGGCCGCCCGCGACGCGGGCAACCCGGTGATCCTGGTGCGCATCGAGACCTCGCCTGACGACGTGCACGGCATGTTGGCGGCCAGGGGCGTCCTCACGGCGCGCGGCGGCGCCACCTCCCACGCCGCCGTGGTGGCCCGCTCGATGGGCCTGCCCTGCGTGGCCGGTGCCGAGTCGCTGAAGATCGACTACGCCCGGCGCCAGATGCGCGCCGGCTCCGTGACGGTCGCCGAGGGCGAGCTGATCAGCATCGACGGCACCACCGGCGAGATCTACGCCGGCGAGCTGCCAACCATCGAGGCGCGCTTCGAGGACGAGCACGACCTCGCGACCCTCCTTGGCTGGGCCGATGACGTCCGGCGCCTCCAGGTCTGGGCCAACGCCGACTACCCGCGCGACGCCGAGCGCGCCCGTGCCTTCGGCGCGCAGGGCATCGGTCTGTGCCGCACCGAGCACATGTTCTTCGAGGAGGATCGGCTGCCCACCGTGCGCCGCATGATCCTCAACGCCCATGCCGCCACCGCCGCCAAGCACAAGGCGGAGGGGGACCGATCGGCGGCCGAGCGCCAGAGCGTCACGACCTTCGACACAGCGCTCGCCGAGCTCGAGAAGCTCCAGACCGATGACTTCGCCGGCCTCTTCAGGGCCATGGACGGCCTGCCGGTCGTCATCCGGCTCATCGATCCGCCCCTCCACGAGTTCCTCCCGTCGTACGAAGACCTCGTGGCCGAGACCACCAGCCTGCGAACCACGCTCGACCTTGCTGCCGATGGCGCGCTCGGTGTCGATGGGGGGCTGGTGCAGCAGGGGCTGTCCAGGCTCTTCGGCACGAAGGACGCGGCGCGCGCCATGCGCAGGATCGGCCTCAGCGAGCCTGAGCCGGGCCTATCGGTCCGGGCGTTCGATCGGTCCGCGCTCGAGACCGAGCTGGCCGAGAAGGAGGAGCTGCTGCATGCCGTCGAGGCGATGCGCGAGCAGAACCCGATGCTCGGCATGCGCGGCTGCCGGCTGGGGCTGATGATCCCCGATATCGTGAAGATGCAGACCCGTGCCATCCTCGCCGGCGCCGCACGGGTGGCGGCCGAGGGGCTGACGCCGCTGCCGGAGATCATGATCCCGCTCGTTGGCCACGTGAACGAGCTGCGCGAGACGCGCGAGATCCTCGAGGCCGAGGTGGCCGAGATCGTCGAGCGCTCGGGGCAGCAGGTGAACTACAAGTTCGGCACCATGATCGAGGTGCCGCGCGGCGCCCTGACGGCCGACGAGATCGCCGAGCACGCCGAGTTCTTCAGCTTCGGCACGAACGACCTGACCCAGATGGGCTTCGGCTACTCGCGCGACGACGCCGAGGGCAAGTTCCTGATGCAGTACGTCGATCGCAAGATCCTGCCCGAGAACCCGTTCCAGGTGCTCGATGCGGCTGGGA
>JBOGSW010000019.1:0-9278 GCA_050695815.1 Candidatus Limnocylindria bacterium
ACGGATTTCGTCCTGGGGCCTTATCTGTGTCGCGGATCCGCGATCTATACGCGGCCGGACGGCGTGAAGGCGCCTGGCGGGCACTCCCACGCCAGCAGGCAAGGAATAGATCGGCCCCAGGCCGCCCAGAACCGGTCCCGTGACAAATCCCGACGATAGATCGCCGTGCGGACCGCCGACCGGACAAGGCACTCGACAGCTCGGTGGCGTCTCAACCCTCCCAGGGGAGGAACGCTCAGGCGTGCGAGGTGCGGGTGCCGAAGCGGGTCCACCACCTGGCCCTGGGCTCGGGCTCGGACGCGGTGACGACATCGGGCTGCGAGACGAGGCGCGCGACCCGGTGCAGGTCGTCCGAGATCCGGTCCTTCGGAAACTTCGTGACGATCGGCTTGCCCTCGTTCGACGCGATGACGGCCTTGGGGCCGCTGCTCACGATCGTGGCCGCCACCGGCAGGCCGAGCGAGGATGCCATGTCGGCCACGGCGATGCCGTGGTTGGCCCGGTTGACGATGACGCGGATGACGTTTCCCAGGCCCAGCTCACGAGCCAGCTCCAGGAACTGCGAGCTGTTGCGCAGCGCGCCGACCTCCGGCGTGACGACGAGGAAGATCTCGTTCGAGACGGCGAGCATCGCCATCGTGCGGTCGTCGTAGCCGGGGTGGTTGTCGATGATGACGTACGAATGATGGTTCCGCGCCCAGCGCAGGGCGGCGAGCAGCAGGTCGACCGTGACCCGCTCCGACTCGGCCGGATCGCTTCCCCAGCTGAGGACGCGCAGGCCGGTATCGGGATGGATGCTGACCGCCTGCTCGAAGGCGGCATCGGTCCATTCCTCGGGTGGGCTGTCGGCGAGGTCGGCGAGACCGAGCCGGTATGGCACCTCGAGCACGGAGGTGACGTTGCCGACGCCGACGTCGGCGTCGAAGAGAAGGACCTCGGCACGCGTCTGCTGTCGCAGCGCTACGCTCATGTTCACCGCCACCGTGGTCTTGCCGACGCCGCCCTTCGGGGCGAAGACGCTCACGACGTGGCCCTCGCCCGCAACCGATGCGGTGGCAAGCGACTCGCTGGCGGCCCACTCGCCCGACTCGGTCGGCAGGTGGCGACCACGGCGGATGAGGAGCGCCTGGAGCCGATAGACCAGGGCGTCCGCCGGCAGCGGCTTGAGGGCAACCTCGTCGGCGGGGCCGCCGATGCCCTCGGGCAGCTCGGTGTCCGTGCCGATGAGCAGGAGGGTGGCGACCGGCGTGGAGCCGTGAGTGACGACGTAGAGTGCCTTCAGGAGCTCCGGCTCCACGTCGCAGTCGATGACCGCCATCTCGGCGACTGCGTCGGGCAGCGGCGCCTCTGGCTGGACGACGATCGGCTCGAAGCCGGCTCGGTGCAGCGCATCGAGGTACTGGGTTGGCTCGCCGCTGATGGCGAGCAGGACGGTGGGTCGCTCCATTGCCCTTCCTTCGGGTGCGTTCGGGTCCGGTGACGAAGGGCACCAGTCTCCGGCCGGCAGGAGCGGCGGGCAATGGGACCCCGGCAGGGTCGGGTGGCCCGAAAGTACCGGTAGCGGCTACGAACCGCGGAGCATCCGCATCCCGCACTTGGGGCAGTAGAAGGCCGACGCGCTGCCCGCCTCGAAGCCGCAGTGCGCGCATGTGAGCCCGGACCTGCCCCCGATGGCCGGAAGGCGCGCCGATTCGGCCGCCCCAAGGCTGAACCCCGACGCGAGCACCTGCTGGTGCAGCGAGCTGAGCAGCTTCTGGCCGATGCGCTCCGTGTCCCCCCGCAGGCCCTTTCCGCCCCAGCCGACGACCGCGCGCACGATGAGCTCGCCGGAGAGCTCATCCCAGTGCGAGGCCAGGCCTCCGACGATGGCGTTGTACTCGGGGTAGCCGCTCGTATCGGTCTCGCCGTGGAGCAGCCCGCAGGCGAACGTGTCGACGGTCATGTCGAGCGCATCGGTGAGTTCCAGCACGTAGAGCCCGTGACGCCCGATCGGGCCGAGGTCGCGTCGTGCCAGCACCCATTGCTGGACCTCGTTGAAATGGTCGATCGCCGGCGAGGCGTCCGAGTACTCGAGGGGCAGGGGCTCGATCACCTCGACCGGTGTCTGGCTCAACGGCTCGACGATCCCGGGGATCGAGGCGGCGATGGTCGGGTCGGCCGGGAGCCGGAGGCCGTCGCTGCTCTTCGCCACGAACGAGAGCCGCACGAGGTACTCCTCGGCCGTCACCTCCTCCTGGACCGGAGTCGGCGGAGGAGGCGGCTCGGCGTCGGGCTTCTTGCGCCTGAGGAACGACATGGATCGGACGGCCCCTTTCTTACCTGACAGCGGCCGATTCTAGCAGCCGTCCCCTGGGCCTCCGCCATGGCCCGATCGGCCGGGTTGGTCAGCCCGCTCCGAGCTGGCGACGCTCCTCCTCGAGATCGGCGAGGCGCTGCCGCTCGCGCTCGACCACGGCCGCCGGCGCACGGGCCACGAAGCTCTCGTTGGCGAGGAGCTGCCGTAGCCGCTCGATGTTGTGCTCGACCTCGCCCAGCTGCGCGGACCGACGCTCCGCGGCGACCGCCTCCGCCGCGAGATCCGCTCCCAGCCAGGTTGCCCCCAGCGGACTGGCCGTGACCACGTCGGGACGATCGGCGCCGGCCTCCGTCAGCTCGATCGGCCGCACGCGCGCCAGGGTGCCCAGGTAGGCGCGGCTCGCCTCCAGTGCCTCGCGGGCGGGCCCGTCCGTCGGCTGCACGACGAGCGGGATCCACGCGGCCGCCGGGGTCCCGCCCTCGCTGCGCAGGTTGCGCACGGCACGCACGAGCGCGGCGAGATCGTCGAACGCGTCCTCCGCACCCTGGTCGCGAAGCGCCGCGGTGGGCCACGGTGCTCGGACGAGCAGGTCCGCGGCGCGCGTGGCATCCGATGCCTGGTCGCTCAGCGCCTCCCAGATCGCCTCGGTCACGAACGGCAGGAGGGGGTGAAGCAGCCGCAGGAGGGTGGCCAGGCTCTCGGCGGCCGCGCGCCACGTCGCGGCACGCTCGGCATCGGAGGCATCCTCGCGCCGGAGGTCGACCTTCGCCATCTCGAGGAACCAGTCGCAGTAGTCGCTCCACGCCACGTCATGCACGGTTGCGGCGTATCCGCCCAAGTCGAGAGCGTCGAGCTGCCGCGTCGCACGCTCGGTCGCGTCCGACAGCCGCGACCTCATCCAGCGCACGGCCAGCGTCGGCTCGGCGTCCGCAGCGCCCTCGAGCGTGGCCGGCCGGTTCGCGAGCACGAAGCGGGCAGCATTCCACAGCTTGTTCGTGAAATTGCGGCCACCATCCAGCTTGGCCCGGGTCATGCGCTGGTCGCTGCCCGGAGCGGAGCCATTGACCAGGGCAAAGCGAAGCGCATCGGCTCCGATCTCGTCGACCATCTCGAGCGGGTCGACGCTGTTGCCCTTCGTCTTGCTCATCTTCACGCCACCCTCGACGCGAATCATCCCGTGCAGATAGACCGTGTGGAACGGCTCGACATCGGTGCAGAAGAGTCCCAGCATCATCATCCGCGCGACCCAGAAGAAGAGGATGTCGTAACCGGTCTCCATGACGCTGGTCGGATAGAAGCGCGCCATGTCCGGCGTTTCGTCCGGCCAGCCCAGCGTGCTGAACGGCCACAGGCCCGAGCTGAACCAGGTGTCGAAGATGTCGGTCTCCTGGGTCAGCTCCGAGGCCAGGCGCCCGCAGTCGGCACAGGCTTCGGGACCATCGGCGGCGTCGGAGACGGTGATGTGGCCGTCAGGGCAGAACCAGGCGGGGATGCGGTGGCCCCACCACAGCTGGCGCCCGACAGCCCAGTCGTGGATGTTCTCCATCCAGTGGGCGTACACCTTCTCGAAGTGCGCGGGGATGATCTTCGTCCTCCCCTCCCGGACCGATGCGAGCGCGCGCGTCGCGAGCGGCTCGACCCGAATGAACCACTGCACCGACAGCCGTGGCTCGACCACGGTCCCGCAACGCTCGCAGTGGCCGACCACCATCTGGTGCGGCCGCTCGTCCTCGAGGTCGCCCATCTCGCGCAGCCGATCGAGGATCGCCTCTCGGGCCTCGTACCGATCGCGCCCCAC
Organism: Candidatus Limnocylindria bacterium; assembly: GCA_050695815.1. Taxonomy (GTDB): domain Bacteria; phylum Chloroflexota; class Limnocylindria; order QHBO01; family QHBO01; genus JACDBZ01. The sequence goes on from JBOGSW010000019.1 coordinate 4,095, forward strand.
GAACTCGCCGCCCTCGGCGTTGATGAAGGCGCGATCGTCGAGGACCGTGATTGCCGGCAGGCCGTGGCGCCTGGCGATCTCGTAGTCGTCTGGATCGTGCGCCGGCGTGATCTTCACGGCCCCGGTCCCGAACGCGCGCTCGACGTGCTCATCGGCCACGATCGGGAGGCGTCGGCCGAGGAAGGGCAGGATGGCGTGGCGGCCCACGAGCGCGCGATAGCGCTCGTCGTCGGGGTGCACGGCCACGGCGGTGTCTCCGAGCAGCGTCTCGGGGCGCGTCGTCGCCACGCCGATCCACGCGTCGGGGTCGGGGCTGCCGTCGTCACGTTCCAGGTGGTAGCGGATCGTCCACAGCGTGCCGGTCTCGTCGCGGTGGACGTTCTCGAGGTCGCTGATCGTCGTAAGGCAGCGCGGGCACCAGTTCACGAGCGCCTCGCCCCGATAGACGAGCCCGGCGTCCCACAGCCGCTTGAAGGCAGTGCGCACCGCGCGAGCGCTTCCCTCGTCCATCGTGAAGCGCTCGCGGCTCCAGTCCAGGCTCGTGCCGAAGCGCTGCAGCTGGCCGCGGATCACCGGACGCGTCTCGTCCATGAAGGCCCACATGCGCTCGAGGTACCGCTCACGGCCGAGCGACGCACGGCTTTCGCCGTCGGCGGCGATGAACTTGTCGAGCACGAACTGCGCGCCGATGCTCGCGTGGTCCACTCCGGGCACGAAGAGCGTGTCGTCGCCGCGCATGCGGTGGTACCGGACCATGATGTCCTCGACGATCGACGTCAGCGCGTGACCGATGTGCAGGGCACCGGTCACGTTCGGCGGTGGCTGGATCACGACGAAGCGCTCTCCGCCGGGCGGCGCCTCGTCGGCCGGTCGGAAGGCTTCGGCGGCCAACCAGCGCTCGTAGATCGCCGGCTCGACGGCGGCGGCGTCGTAGCGTGAGCTGAGCTCGCGTCGCATCGTCGTCATCGGTCCATCTCCTTCATCGGCCAAACAAGAGACCCGCTCGTCGAAGGACGAACGGGTCGTGGTACCACCTTCGTTCGCGACCGCCGGTCAGGATCGGCAGAGCGGTCGCCTCGTGTTCCGCGCTATCGGGCGGACCCGGCCGGCTCGCGTGCGACCTTCGCCCTCTCGTTCCGCGGCGGGCTCTCAGCCTGTGGCTCCGCCTTCTCTGCTGCGGCCGATGGAGGTCTACTCCTCACGGTCAACGCCGAGAAGCGAGTGTACCACTCGGTGTTGGCGCTTCGGGCTTTCACCCCATGACGGTATCTGCTAAGCAGCCGGCTCTCCGTTGCCGATGCCGTCACCCGGCGCAACGGGCGACCATCTACAGGCCGATTTCGAGGTCTCGATGGCCGATAGCTTCACCCGGCGAATCCGGGCTTCGGCCGGCGTTCGGACTTTCACCCCATGACGGTATCTGCGAAGCAGCCGGCTCTCCATTGCCGATGCCGTCACCCGGCGCAACGGGCGACCATCTACAGGCCGATATCGAGGTCTCGATGGCCGATAGCGTCACCCGGTGAATGTCGGGCTTGGGCCCCAGCCTGTGGCTACCGCGCGCGTTCGAGGGTGACGCGCAGGCCGCCCTCGGGTCGCGGCTCGACGGTGGCCGAGTCGCCCTCCAGCTCGGTGATCGCGGCGCCGAGATCGACGCCGGCTGCATGGGCCGCGCGGAAGACGAACTCGCCGGTCGGTCCAAGGCTGAGCGTGACGCCCTCGATTCCCTCCGAGCCGGCGAGCGCCTGGCGGAAGCCGGTGATGGCGCCGAAACTGCCGAGGCCCTTGACCACGATCTCGGTCGTGACCGGACCGGTCGCTTCATCGGTCGCCACCGCGGTGGCGGCGGTCGCGGGCGCGTCGCCGAGGCGCGCATCGAGCTCCGCGAGGCGCACGGCAAGGACCTCCTCGCCAGCCGCGGCGAGCGCCTCCGGCGATCCGGGGGCCGCCGTCCCGTTGCCCTCGGCCGCCGCGGGCACCGGCGCTGGCGGTGACGGCGCCCCGGGCGCTCGCGGCATTCGCTTCGCCGCGGCCGCGAAGGCAGCGGGATCGTTGATCTCGGCCAGCTGGGCGTGATAGGCATCGAGCTCGCGCTCGTAGTCCGATACGCGGGCGCGGAGCGCCTTCGCCTCGGTCTCGGCGCGCGTCGTCTCCGCGGCGAGCTGCTGCTCGAGCTGCGTGCGACGGGCGGCCACTCGCTGCTCCGCCTCCTTCCTGATGCGTTCGGCCTCAGCGCGGGCCCACTCCCCGACCCCACCGATATCGGCCTCGGCGCGGCTGCGCAGCTCCTCGGCCTGGCGCGCGGACTCGGCGTTCAGCTGGGTCACCTGCTCCTCGGTCCGGGCGCGCAGCTCGGTCACGCCCGTCTGCCGCGCCTCCTCGGCGACGCCACGCATGGCGACGATCAGGTCGTGCAGGAAGTCGGAGCTCGGCTCGGGCTCCGTCGCAGCGGCGGGCGCCGGCGGCTGTGCGGCAGCTGCCTGCGCCTGGGCCGCTGGCTGCCGGGCTGCCGATGGCTGGGGCGCGGCTTCCGGCGCTGCTGCTCCTTCCGGCGCCGCCGCCCCTTCCGGAACTGCGGCTTCGGACTTGGCTTCGGGCGCGTTCGGCTCCGATGCGGCCGATTCGGCCGCGGCAGTCTCGTCGGCCGGCGCCGACGGGTCGGCGGATGCCTGCGGAGCACCGGGCGCCGCCTCCTGGGCTTCATCGCGGACGGACGTGTCCGGCGGCTCGCCGCCCTCCTCCTCGGAGGACCACGGAAGCCGGAATCCGGGTCGGCGCTGGTTGGCGGTCATCGGGAAGTGCCTCAATTGCAATCGTGCACGCGCGGGCAGCTCGTGCGGCCAAACCCATCCTACCGCCCTCGGCCGCCGATTCCGCAGACGCCGGAAGTACCAGGCTCGATGAACCGAGGTACCGCCGCGCCCCTTGCTACCATGCCGTCCATGCCCGAGTTCATCGACCTGCCGGTCTCGGTCGAGATCACCCTTCGGATGGCGGTCATCGTCGTCGCCGCGCTCGTCGCCTACCTGCTGCTGCGGTGGCTGATCGGCATCGGCATCCGCCACCTCGTCGAGCATCGGGCCGCCGACTCCGGTGCGGGCGTGCTGCCACCGGCCGAGCTCGAGCGCCGAATGAGCACCATCGGGCGCCTCTTCGTGCGCATCGCCGGCAGCGTCATCACCGTAATCGCCGTGCTCATGGCACTCGATCTGTTCGGCATCGACATCGGTCCTGCGGTGGCGGGCCTGGGCGTTGCCGGGATCGCCGTCGGCTTCGGCGCGCAGACCCTCGTGCGGGATTGGCTGGCCGGCATCTTCATCGTTCTCGAGAACCAGTACACCCAGGGCGACGTGGTGCAGATCGCTGGCGTCGACGGTGTGGTGGAGGACTTCAGCCTGCGTCGCACGACGCTCCGCAATCTCGACGGCACGGTCCACACCGTTCCAAACGGGCAGATCATCGTGGCGTCGAACATGACGCGCCTGTGGGCCCGCGTGAACCTCGACATCCGGGTGGCGTACGACACCGACATCGACCGAGCCAGCGAGATCATCGACAGGGTCGGCACCGACCTCCTCGCCGACGACGAGTGGAGCGACCGGCTCCTCGAGTCGCCGAAGGTCGTCAGGATCGAGGCCCTGGGCGACTCGGCCGTGACGCTCAAGGTGCTCGGCCAGGTGCGCGCCGCCGAGCAGTGGGCGGTCAGCGGCGAGCTCCGCAAGCGCATCCTGGCCGCATTCGGCCGGGCCGGGATCGAGATCCCGTATCCCCACCAGGTGCTCGTATCGGCAGGCGGAGGAGCGTCGCCGATCCAAGATCGTCCGGAGGACTGACCCTCAGGATTGACCGTTAGGGATTGACCGTCAGGGATTGACCGTCAGGCGGACTCTTCCTCCTGCTCCTCGTCACGCGCTGCGCGGCCACGACCGCGGCGGCGAGGCTCGGCATCCTCGGTCTCGGTCACGAGCATCGGCGGTTGGCCATGCTCGATCGTCTCGGCGGTGATGACGACCTTCTTGACGTCGGTGCGCTCGGGGATGTCGTACATGACGTCGAGCAGCGCCTCCTCGACGATCGTGCGCAGCGCCCGCGCTCCGGTCTTGCGGTTGAGGGCCAGCTTGGCGGTGGCATCGAGCGCCTCGGGCGTGAACACCAGCTCGACCTTGTCGAGCGAGAGGAACTTCGTGAACTGCCGGGTAACGGCGTTCTTCGGCTCGGTGAGGACCTTGACCAGGTCCTCCTGCACCAGGGCGGCCAGGCTCACGACGACCGGCAGGCGGCCAACGAACTCGGGAATGAGGCCGTACTTGAGCAGATCCTCCGGCATGAGCTTGTCGAAGAGGGCCTCGCGCCGCTCGTCCTTCGACAGTTGCGCTGAGGATCCGAAGCCGATGCCTCGCTTGCCGACCCGCTCCTCGATGATCTTTTCGAGACCCTCGAATGCGCCACCGCAGATGAACAGGACGTTGGTGGTGTCGATCTGGATGAAGTCCTGGTGCGGGTGCTTGCGGCCTCCCTGGGGCGGCACGTTGGCGACGGTTCCCTCGAGGATCTTGAGGAGCGCCTGCTGCACGCCCTCGCCCGACACGTCGCGGGTGATGGAGGGGTTATCGGTCTTGCGGGCGATCTTGTCGATCTCGTCGATGTAGATGATCCCGCGCTGGGCTCGCTGCACGTCGAAATCGGCGGCCTGGATGAGTCGCAGCAGGATGTTCTCGACGTCCTCGCCGACGTAGCCGGCCTCAGTCAGGGAGGTCGCATCGGCGATGCAGAAGGGCACGTCCAGGACCTTGGCCAGCGTCTGGGCCAGGAGCGTCTTGCCGGAGCCGGTGGGCCCGACGAGCATCACGTTCGACTTGCCGAGCTCGACGTCGTCGACCGTATGGCCCGCGTTCACGCGCTTGTAGTGGTTGTAGACCGCCACGGCGAGGACCTTCTTCGCCTGCTCCTGGCTGATCACGTAGGTGTCGAGCTGGTCCTTGATCTTGCGAGGGCTGGGGAGGGGCGTCGCCGACGCCTTGCCACCGGCGCGCGGCGTCTCGAGCATCTCCTCCTCGATGATCTCCTGGCAGAGGTTGATGCACTCATCGCAGATGTAGACGCCCTGGCCCGCGATCAGCTTGCGGACCTGCTCCTGGCTCTTGCCACAGAAGCTGCACCGATACGGGACCTTCGACTTGGTGG
>JBOGSW010000020.1:0-23987 GCA_050695815.1 Candidatus Limnocylindria bacterium
GCCTGAGGGCACTCGCCGAACCGGCCTCCGAACTGCCGAGGCAACTAGCCCCGCCACGACCGCAAGACCGAAATCTGCCGCGCTCTCCACGACGCTCCACTTTGATGGGTCACGGCCCGGCTACAAGGGCTCTATGATCTCGAACCTTGGAGTGGCGTAAGCAAACACTGGAAGCTCGTTTGCCGTCGTCTCGGACCCCATAACTCACTACTCGCCCCGGCGGCCCTCCCCGGTATGGGTGCGGACCGAGGGTGGCACAGCCGCAGAAAGCCGTCCTCAAGACGTCTAGCGAGGCTCCGCCTCAGACCGACGAGGCGTGTTCACGCCCGGGACGGTGACGAGTAGGCTCCGACTTGCGGGAAGTAGCCACGGCCACGAGGACCGGGCAATGGGACCGTCGAAGCGGTCAGTGGTCCACGAGGGACCCCCGTCAAGCCGGAGCCGATCATGAGCGTACCCCAGTCCGTGGCGTCCATCCTGCGTGATCATGTGAAGTTGGAGGTCGAGAGCCTCGACCGGCTCTACCTCAACCTCTACATCCCCACCCTGCAGCGCGTGCCGGGCGTGCTGCACTTCTTCCGCGACCATCGCGGCCAGCCCATCGCCAGCTCGGCCCTGATGGCCCCCATCAGCGCCGCCTTCGTGGCGGCCATCAAGGCCTTCGCCGCGAGCGAGAGCGTCCCGCTCGTCGACTTCAAGCGCGGCCAGCGCAAGGACGACATCGCCAAGGCCCACTTGGCCCGCTTCAGCGGCGACGAGGGCATCCTGTTCGTGGGACGCGCCCAGGAGAAGGTCAGCGTCTTCCGCACCGAGAAGCGACACAACCGCACCACCGGCCGGCCCTACGCCTGGATCGTGCGCTCGACCGCCATCGTCAACCAGTACTACATCTACGCCGTCGACGCTGACTTCGGCCCGTTCTTCATGAAGTTCAGCTCCTACTTCCCCTACACCGGGCGGCTGTGCCTCAACGGCCACGAGTACGCCAAGCGCCAGCTGGCCAGGGCCGGGGTGGCCTATGAGCCGCTCGACAATGGCTTCCGCTCGTGCGCCGATCCGGCCGCGCTGCAGGCGGTCTGCGACGGGTTGTCCGCGGCTCGCATCGAGGCCCTGGCCCACAAGTGGCTGGCCCGCCTGCCCAGCCCGTTCAGCCCCGCCGACCGCGCCGCCGGCTACCGCTACGAGCTCTCGGTGCTGCAGGCCGAGGTCAGCCTGACCCAGGTCTTCGACCGTCCGCTGACGGGGCGCATCTTCTTCGAGGAGGTCATCCGCGAGAACCTCGACCTCGGGCGACCCGACCAGGTCTCCCTCATCTTCAACCGACGCGTGACGCGCCAGACGCCGGGGCCGTTCCGCACCCGGGTCATCACCGAGGGCGTGACGCCGCACCTGTACGTCGACTACAAGTCCTCACGCATCAAGCAGTACCACAAGGAGGGTCGCGCGCTGCGCACCGAGACGGTCATCAACGACGCCCGCGACTTTGGGATCGGCAAGCGGCTGGTCAACCTGCCCGCCCTGCGGGAGGTCGGCGCACAAGCCAACCGACGTCTGCTCGACGTCCAACGAATCAGCCACGATCCGATCCTCGGTGACGAGACCTTCGACCGACTCACGCAGCCAGCCCTGGTCGACGGTCAACGGGCTTCCGCCCTGCGCTTCGCCGATCAGCGCACCCAGACGCTGCTCTCGGTGCTGGTCATCTTCCGGCTGCAGGCCGCCGGCTTCGCCGCTCGCGACCTGCGCCGCCACCTGGCGCCGCTGCTGGGGCGGGCTCCGGATGAGCTGCGCCAGGGCCGGGTCAGCTACGAGCTGCGCCGCCTGCGCCTCCACGGGCTCATCGAGCGCATCCCTCGCAGCCACCGCTATCGCGTCACCGCACTCGGGTTCCGCACGGCCTGCTTCTTCACCCGCGCCTATGGTCGTCTCATCCGGCCCGGACTGGCCCAGCTGGTCGACCCGCGTACCACCGCCGATACCCGTTTACGTCTTCCCTTTCAGCAGCTCGAACTGGCCATCGATCGCTGGGCGGTGGGAGCCAAACTCGCCGCGTGAAACTTGACTCAGCAGCCGCAGAAAGCCGTCCTCAAGACGTCTAGTGTGCGGCAACGATCAGCGCCGGATCGACCATTTGCGTGCGAATTCTAGTAGCCGCTGAACGACAAGATTGGCGCCGCCATTTTCGGATCGTTCTCCTGAAGTCGCAGGGCCGACGAGCGCGCGCAGCTTTCGATCCCGCTTCCACCTACGGCGATCGCCGCTGCTGACGGCGCCATCGTCATGTGGATAAGTCGCATCGCTCCGCCAAATTCGTGGACAAGTCTGTAGACACTGGCCCCGGAGTCCAGCAAGATTTGCTCGGCGTCGTGAGCCGGTCTCATTCGGAGACATTGTCCCCGGCGCGCTTGGATGGGGAGATTTCATGCGCCGCTCGCCACTTTTCATCGCCGCCGTCCTAGCCGCATCGTCGGCCAGCGTGGGCCAGCCGGGGCCAACCATCGCGACGCACAGCGTCCCGCTGACGATCTCGATCTTCAGCGTGGACGGGGTCGGCGACGACCTCGACGGCAGCGGCCGGAGCGACGGCGACTTCTACGCCGGCGCGTCGATCGCCGGCGGACCACTCGACGCGGGCGACAGCTTCAGCCGCCACGTCGACGACCAGGAGCATCCTCGGCCGGTCCCGGCCTGGACGATAACCCGGACGTTCGTCGTGCCGGACGACACGCTGCCCGCCGCTACGGTGACCCTCGAGATCTGGGACCACGACAATTGCGATGACCCATTCTGCGACGACACCGGCGTGTTCGAGTCGAACGACGACCGGCTCGACATCAAGTCCGGCTCGGGCGAGGCGGTGGCGCTCACCGTCAACCTCAACACCGGCCGCTGGACGGGCGACGCCAACTGGCCGGCCAACTGCGTGACCGGCGACGGCGGCGAGGCCGTCAAGATCTGCTTCGACATCAGCATCGACTCGGGCAACGGTGACGCCGACGGCGACGGCCTCCTCGACGGCTGGGAGCGCAACGGCTTCAACGCCGACGGCGACAGCACGATCGACGTGGACCTGCCGTCCTTCGGCGCGACGGTGAATCACATCGACGCGTTCCTCGAGCTCGACTGGTCGGCCGGGCAGGCGCCCAACCGCGACGACATCCAGGCGATGGTCGATGCGTTCGCCGACGCTCCATTCACGAACCTCGACGGGACCCAAGGCATCCGGCTGCATGTTGACACGGGTTCGCTCGTCGATCCGATCGCCCGCGAAGGCCAGGCGCCGAACACCTGCAACGACGGCATCGACAACGCCGGTGACGGACAGATCGACGCGGCCGACACGGACTGCGACAACGTCGCCGGCGGCGCGTCCGGCGAGTACCTCGAGACGAGCGTCGAGGATCCGGGACCGACGACGTGTGGGAACGGGCTCGACGATGATGGCGATGGCCAGATCGACGTCAACGACATCGACTGCCTGGTCGGCGACAACCTGGGCGGGGGCAACCAGCTGCCCGGGCACCTCAACAACTGCGGCCTAGATGCGGCCTTCTACAACGCCAAGAGCGCGAACTTCAGCGCCAACCGGGCGTTCATCTTCCGCTACGCGATCAGCACCCAGAGCGACCAGGACACCGACGGCCCGGCGGGCCCGGATACCGGCTGCGGCTCAGGCGGCCAGGGCGAGATCGGTGGCAACGATTTCATCGACTACAACCACGACGGCGGCACCGTCATGCACGAGCTGGGTCACAACCTGAACCTACGGCACGGCGGCAACGAGGACAACAACTGCAAGCCGAACTACGTGAGTAGCATGGACTACGACGAGCAGTTCGGGATCAGCCGGGTGAACGGGGGCGTGATCATCGACTACTCGCCGCCGCGCATCAACCTCAACGGCTCGACGCGTGGCGTCGCGCCCCTGCCGCAGCTCGTCGAGAACGCGCTCGACGAGACGGTCGTCCTCGACGCGACGGACAACGCGAACGTCATCGTCTTCAAGGACAACCCCGGCAACCGGCGCACGGGACCACTGACTGGCGGCATTGACTGGAACGGCGACTCCGCGGATCCGCCGTTCGAGACGACCGTCCCGCCGACGAACATCAACACCGCCGCTCCGGCGCCGCCGGCGATGAACCGCCGGCCGGGCGCGTGCGCGTCGAACACGTCCACCACCGACACGATCAACGGCTTTCATGACTGGAACCGCGTGTCGGTTCCGTTCCGCCAGTTCGGCGACTCGGCCGACAGTGCCATCAGGGCCGAGGACGAGGACGTCCCGACGATCGCCGACCGCGACATCATGATCGCCCAGATGAACACGACCGACGTCAGCGTGTCGATCGCGGACAGCCCTGACCCGGTCGGCGCTGGCGAACGGTTGACGCTGACCCTGACGGCGACCAACCACGGTCCGAACCCCGCCCACTCGGTCGAGGTCAGGACGACGCTTCCGGCCGGTGTCACGTTCGTCGACACGAGCGTGCCCTGCATCCGGGCTGCGAGTCTCGTGACGTGCAACCTGGGCAGCCTGGCCGACGACGAGTCGCAGTCGTTCACGATCCGCGTCGACATCCCGGCCGACTTCCTCTATCCGGGTGGCCAGCAGACGATCACGACGAGCGCGACCGTCGACAACCTCTACGGCCCGGATCCGACCGCGGGCAACGATAGTGACTCCGAAAGCACGCTCGTCATCACGAAGGCCGACGTCCGGATCAACGCGGTGACGCCGACCTCACCCCTCGAGGTCCTGATCGGCGAGCCGGCCCAGGCCACGATCGCGATCCAGGTCGAGAACCTGGGTCCATCGAGCCCGGTCGATACGGTCCTGACCGGCGCGGCGGGCGCCTCGAGCGGTTCGACCGTGGCGCCCACGGCGACGTCCGCCGAGCAAACGGCGCTGTCGATCGGCACGCCGCACACCGTGAGCCAGACGTTCACCCTGACCTGCGCGACACCCGGGTTCAAGACGGTCTCGTTCAACTATGCGATCGCGTTGAAGGACGCGAATGGCGTCGATCCCGACACCTCGAACAACACAAAGGCCGCATCGTTCCAGGTCGACTGTGTCGTGCCGATCGCGATCAACGTCCGGCCCGGCGGCTTCCCGAACTCGATCAACCTGCGCACGGACGCGACGCTCGCCGCGCTGACGACGACGGCCGGTGAATACGGCCTGCCGCTCGACTTCGACGCGACGACGATCGACGGCGCGTCGGCGGTCTGGGGCGTGCGCACCATCGTCTTCAACACGGCGACAGTCTCCGGCGCGAAGGAGATGCACGGCACCGGACACATCGAGCGCTCCTTCGAGCTCGACGAGCGGACGCGCGACGCCGATCTCGACATGGTCTTCCACTTCAAGCCCGACGAGAGCGGGCTGACCGCAAACTCGAACGAGGCGTGCTTGAAGGTCTCGTTCCTTTCGAGCGACGGAAACACCTACCGCGCTCTCGGCTGCGATTCGGTGGTCATCCGGGGGCGATAGCCGCGGCGATCGCGACGGTCTGGCCCGCCTAGCCACGATCTCAGCGGGCCCCACCGTTCAGGCCGGTCGCGAGTCCATGTCTAGGTACCTTGGCTCACCATCTAGCGCCGCTGGCACTTGCTCATTCCGAGCGGGGCGGTTGCCATCTTCGAGCGGTAACGCGGCGGACCTGGGAGAGGGCAGTAGAAGCGCCGGAATGCGACACCTTCGGACGCCTCTTCTGGCCGACCCGGCTGGCGAGACATCAGTACTGGCCGCCGAGATACATCCCGCGGCTGCGCACCGGTCGACGGCCTCGGGTGATGGACCGGCGTGGTCGGCAACCCTAGAGTGCGCGGATCTCCCCGACCACCTCCACGACGACGGGCACGCCTTCGACGTCGACAGGCAACGGCGCGCTCGGTGATCTGAGCAGGTTGACCTTCACACCGAAGCCGCCCGGCACTCGGGCGATCCCTACCCCGCGCAGCTCGGGCCTCCCGGAAAGCAGCTCCAGCAGCCCCGCCTTCGCGGCGCGCGCCTGATCGAGGCTGGCCACCGTGCCATCGTCCTCGACCGCCAGGGTGGCGTCCAGCGCATCGGTCACCGCCGTGCTCGGGTTGGCGTAGGTCAGCCCCAGGTCACCCGCGCCGCCCTGGTCGCTGCCCACAAACAGCAGACCGGCGCCGAGGTGCTCGTCGGCGGTTACGACCAGCGAGCCGCTGTCACCGCCCTGGCTGAAGGGCGCATCGGTCGCGCTCTCGATCTCGAGTTGGTTGCCGGTCTTGGTGACCCGATCCTCGCCGGACTCGAAGAGATCGTTGGCCCCGGCCAGCATGGCATCATCGCCGTGGCGCGTGAGCTCGACCGCGACCCCGTGGTCGACACGCGCCATGGCGCAGTCCACCGTGTTGACCCCGTCGGGTTCGAGCGGGACGAAGGAGGTCAGGCCCGCGATGCGGTCATCGCGCTGCACGCCCCCGTCATAGCTGCCGGGCTGAAGGATGGCGTCGCCGACCTGCGCGCGGTTCTCGTCGGCGATGACGTGGTTGTTCGAAAGCAGGTAGGTCGGCACCGACCCATCCGGACCCTCGGCCGTCTCCAATCCTCTCGCCTCGACCAGTCATGCGTCTTCTCGCGAAGGGGCGCGGGATTCTCGTGTCCATCGCGGCACGGGCGTACCGTCTGCGGGTGGTATGGAGGATGCAGTGGGAGCGATCTGCTGAGATGCTACCGAGGCACGTCGTGGCACTGTCTACCGCTCAGAAGCTCATCTCCTCGCATCTTGTCTCGGGCGAGATGCGTCCGGGATCCGAGGTCGGGCTGCGGATCGATCAGACCCTGACCCAGGACGCCACCGGAACCATGGTCATGCTGGAGCTGGAGGCCATGGAGCTCGATCGCGTGCGCACCCAGGTGTCGGTGCAGTACGTCGACCACAATCTGCTGCAGGCCGACGAGCGCAACCCGGACGACCACCTGTTCCTGCGCTCGGCCGCGCAGCGATTCGGCCTCTGGTTCTCGAAGCCCGGCAACGGTGTCTCGCACCCGACCCACCAGCAGCGGTTCGGGCGCCCCGGGGCGACGATGGCGGGTTCCGATTCGCACACCTGCGCCGCCGGCGCCATCGGGATGTTGGCGATCGGCGTCGGTGGCCTCGAGGTGGCGATGGCCATGGCGGGCGAGCCACTCTACCTGCAGATGCCGCACATCTGGGGCATTCGGCTCGTCGGTGAGCTGCCGCCGTGGGTATCGGCGAAGGATGTCATCCTGGAGATGCTGCGCCGGCACGGCGTCAAGGGCGGGGTCAACCGCATCCTCGAGTACCACGGGCCCGGCCTGGCAAGCCTCTCGGCGATGGACCGCCACGTCATCGCGAACATGGGAGCCGAGCTCGGAGCGACCACGACGGTATTTCCTGCGGACGCCGAGGTCGCCCGCTTCCTGCGCTCGGAGGGACGCGCAGACGACTGGATCGAGATCGTGGCCGATGAGGATGCGACCTACGACGTCGAAGATGAGATCGACCTATCCAGCCTGGAGCCGCTGATCGCGAAACCGTCGTCGCCGGGCAACGTCGTGCCGGTTCGCGACGTCGTCGGAGAGCCGGTGTCCCAGGTCGTCATCGGCTCCTCTGCCAATCCCGGCCTGCGGGACTTTGCGATCGCGGCGGAGATCGTCCGTGATCGCCAGACTTGGGCCGAGCTCTCCTTCGACGTCAATCCGACCTCGCGCGAAATCCTGGAGGACATGGCCAGGGGCGGATGGCTGCTCCAGCTCATCAAGGCCGGTGCGCGCGTGCATCAGTCGGGGTGCATGGGTTGCATCGGCATGGGCCAGGCGCCGGCGACGGGCCAAAACAGCCTGCGCACCTTCCCGCGAAACTTCCCGGGCAGGTCGGGGACGCGGGAGGATGCAGTGTGGCTCTGCTCGCCGGAGACCGCGGCCGCCGCGGCGCTCACGGGGCGGATCACCGATCCGCGACAGCTACCGGCGCTGCTCGGTATTGAGTATCCAATCCTGACCCTACCGGAGGTCGCGAGCGTCAACACCGAGATGCTGGAACCGCCGCTGCCGCCGGAGGAAGCTCGCCGCGTCGAGCTGGTCAAGGGACCGAACATCTCCGCCTTGCCGGACATGCAGCCGCTGCCCGATCGGATCGAGGCGCCCGTCGCGCTCAAGGTCGGCGACGACGTCTCGACCGACGAGATCATGCCGGCCGGCGCTCGGGTTCTGCCCTACCGCAGCAACATCCCAAAGATCTCGGACTTCGTGTTCAATCCGATCGACCCCTCCTACGTCGACCGCGTGACGCCGCTCAAGGACGGCCCGGGGCACTTGGTGGTCGGCGGGGACAACTACGGTCAGGGCTCCTCGCGCGAGCATGCGGCGATTGCTCCCGGCTACCTGGGGTTGCGCGTCGTCCTTGCGAAGTCGTTCGCGCGCATCCACTGGCAGAACCTCGCGATGTTCGGGATCCCGGCCCTCGAGTTCGTCGATCCAGCCGATTACGACGACGTCCGCCAGGGTGACACGCTCCTGATCGACCACCTGCGCGACAACCTCGCCGCCGGAACCCCGCTGGTGGCCAGGAACGAGCGGAACGACTCGACGTACGAGCTGCGGCATCGACTATCGCCACGCCAGGTCAGCATAGTGCTGGAGGGTGGACAGATCCGTCTGCTCAAGAAGGGCGAGCCGGCTCCCGTCGCCGCTGCCTCCGGTTGATACGACGCCTGCCGGCCGGCATCCGTCCCCCAGCATGCCCGGAGAACGCGTGGAGAATGGCGGCGACGCTCGCGATGACGCCCGCGGAGGCCACGCCGCTCGGGGTTGCCGAATGCAGGCGGAGGCACTGCCGCGACGGCGAATGCTGTCGGCCGAGACGCTTGAAGCATCGACGCCGCGATCTCGCCCTGGATCACGCCGCGGGCCGACTTGGCGACGCCGAGTACATGGCGGCTGTTGCCGTCTTGCGGGCTGCCGAGGAAGAAGCGCCTGCGCCCGAGTTGCGGTCGACACGGCAGCTGCTGTGCGCCGTGCGCGACTTTGGCGCGCTGTGGGCATCCCGCAGCGAAGCTCAGCGCGGGGAGATGTTGCGCGAGGTGTACGCCCGGATCGAGGTCAAAGGACCCGAGTTCGTTGCGGCCTACCTGACCCCGGACGCGGCGGAGCTCGGACTCACGGTGGCGCTTCCCGAGACGGTCTCGGTTGCTATGGCGTCCCCGGCAGGATTCGAACCTGCGACCGGCGGTTTAGAAGACCGCTGCTCTGTCCTCTGAGCTACGGGGACCACGCAACAGGATAGCCCGCCCGGCGATGCGGACGGCATCGGCCTATACTCGCTCCCGTCGACCAGCCCTGAGCCCCGAGCCGTCGCCAAGGAGCCTCCCGAGCCGATGACGCAGGCGCACCGACCACGCATCAGCGTGATCAACGACAACCCCGACTTCCTCGAGCTCATGTCCGCCATCCTCGACGAGGATGCGGGATACGAGGTGAGCCTCTTCGAGGGTGACACGATGCCGATCGATGACCTTGCAGCATCGGATCCCGACCTCGTGATCGTCGACCTGATCGTGGGCGGCGCCTCCGGATGGGAGGTGGTCACGCTTGCGCGGGCCGACGAGCGTCTCAGCCAGACGCCGATCGTCATCTGCTCGGGCGACCTCACCTCGATCCGCGACCGTGCCGCCGAGCTCGAGCAGATCGGCAACGTCCACGTGCTGGCCAAGCCGTTCGGGATCGACCAGGTGACCGGCCTCGTCGAGCGCCTCATCGGGCGGAGCGGCGCGGTGACCGTCTAGACTGGCTCACCCATGGCCGACGAAAAGCTCATCACCCCCGTGCAGCTCCAGCGCACCCAGATCGACGTCGACAAGGAGCTGCTGCGCGACGAGGATCTCCTCAACGAGGAGCACCTGCGCCGCATGGACCAGGTGCTCCTGCGGCGCAACCTCGATCACGCCCGCATGTTCAGCCGCAAGCTGAGCCTCGAGCTCCAGCAGTACGTCCACCTCTACACGCCCGAGGCCAACGAGCTTCGCCGCCGGATCGAGAAGTACATGGTCATGGAGCGCATGATCGAGCGCGAGATGGCCCGCCGCCACACGTACTGAGGCATCCGGGCCGCGATTCGTGTCTGCGTGGCAAAGGTGATTCCTATCAGAATCTCATCGGGGGAGCGCTATGGCGACAACCGGCCTCAGATTCCTTTCCAAGTCTCACGTGGCGAGAATCTGATCACATTCTGCGGCCCTCCCACGCTCACCGCGCGACCACGTCGGCTGGATACCGGCGCTAGCTCTCTGGCCGTGAGAATCCGATAGGAAGGCGCCACCGGTACGCCCGCGCCACCGGTACGCCGTGCCAGCCCCATCGGCGCAAGGGTGGACATGGGCCGTCCGCGCTCCACCAGGGCGCGTCTCGATCGCCTCTGGGCCAGTCGGACTGGCAGTGCGGTGATCGTGGAGCCAGGGCCAGGCCAGTGGCCGTCGAACTTCACCGATGTGCCATGCGGGGTGGCAACCCGACTATGACCGAGCCGCTGAGACGCTCGGATGGTTTCGGGTCGAGCGTGCCACCCGAATGATCGGACACGGGCGGGGGAGCAACGCGCCTTCGCGTCCTCACCCGACCCGACGCCGATGGATCAATCCAAGGAGAACGCCCCGACCAAACGGCCGGGGCGTCAGTGCAACTGCAGGCGGGCGACGCTCTCGTCAGGCGACCGCCGCCTGCGGGTGGTGGCGTGGCGTCGCGGCACCGCGATGGGCGTCGGCCTGGCGCTTCTCCGGCATCCCGGCGAGGACGGCGCGCACCCAGCCGGCCAGGCGCGGCATCTCCTGCAGGGAGAAGGTGAGCCCTCGTGCGGCGAGCTGCGCGTGGTCCCAGCCGTTGAACTCGCGCCGTGCGGCCACGCCGCACATCTCGTCGTAGAGCTCGGGCCAACCTACGCCTCGCCGACCGTGGCAGAAGCGGATGAAGGCAATGACGTCAGGGGGTGGGAGCTCCCCTGTTGGTCCGGACCGCGTGTCGGCGTCGGACAAGGACGACCGCTCGGTCATTCGATGGCACCCTCCCGAGTGACTGATACGAAGGATAAGGACGTCGGTCACCGCTGGTCGATGGGTCGATGACGAGAATGCGGGACCGATCGGGATCGTAGGCCCTCGGATCGCTCAACCGATAGGGGTCTGTCCACCAACTTGTCCACATCTTCGAATCGGTCCCGGCCATATGGTGGAGATCCGTGGGTCATCGGTCCTCATTCGAGAACCGATCGAGCCTGAAGAGACCGATGTCGTGGCCGGTCTCCCCGTGCATGGCCAGGTCGGCCATGATCTCGCCCACCACGCTGCAGAACTTGTAGCCGTGCCCCGAGAATCCGGCAGCGATGCCAACCTGCGGAGCTTCCGGAAGCCTATCAATGATGAAGTGCTCGTCGGGCGAGTTCGTGAAGATGCAGGCCTTGAGCATGACGGTCGGACCGGCGCCATCGGGGAAGTAGCGCGTGGCGAACGCCCGAAGCGCCTCCTCGTCCGCGGGGCGCGCGGATCGGTCCGGGTCGTCGGGGTCGATCGGCTCGCGGAAGTGGTGGTACCAGCCCAGCTTGAAGCCGGGGACGTCGTGGACCGGGAAGCCGTAGAAGCTGCCCTCGGGGACGTCGATCACGAAGACCGGGAAGCGTTCCGGCTCGAACAGCTCGGGACGGGTCGGCTGCAGCCAGGCCAGCACCTGCCTCTCGGGCGCGGCCACCGGAGCCAGGCGTGGCACAAGCCGGCCGGCCCACGGACCGGCGCAGATCACGAGCTCATCGGCCTCGTAGGTGGCGCCGTCGGTCGTAACCTCGACGCCGCCATGCGCCGTCGCCCGCCACGAAGTCACCGGCTCGCGGAAGCGGAGCTCGGCGCCGTGCCGAAGCGCGCCGTTGACGTGCGCCAGGATCGTGCGCTCCGCCAGCAGGAAGCCGCCATCCGGCTGCCACACGACCCGCGTGGACGGATCGAAGCCGGCGTAGGCGGGATAGCGACGCCGAAGCTCATCGGGGTCAAGCACTTCGTGCGCGATGTCGTGCAGCTCGGCCGCTTCCAGCGCCCCGCGGAACATCGGCCCATCCTCCGGACCGCCCTCGATGCTGCCGGTGGTCACCAGGAGCCGCTCGTTCGCATCGGCCTCGAGGTCGTGCCACAGCTCGTACGCGCGTCGCAGCAGCGGCACGTAGGACGGATCCTCGTGGTACGCCAGGCGAATGATCCGGGTCAGGCCGTGCGACGACCCAAGCTCGTGGAGCAGATCGTGCTGCTCGAGCCCCAGCACGCGCCGACCGCGACGCGCCAGGTGATAGGCCGATGCCGAGCCCATCCCGCCGAGACCGATGACGATCGTGTCGTATCGATTCACCACCGCGTCAGTCTACGTGTCGGCGACGTCGAGGCTTCCACGTGCCTTCCCGCACGCGAGATGCCCGCTGCACCCGGGCCGCCATGACGGTCGGCTCACCCCGCGGTGAGGCGCGCCAGCGCCTGGTTGACCCGCGGGTCCTCCTCCTGCGCCACCGATCCGGCCTCGCGGAGGCAGGCCGATGCCGAGCCGCGGTCACCGCGCGTCGCATATCGGTTCGCGAGCTCGATCAGCAGGTCGACGTACCGCGCCCGCAGGTCGGACCGACGATCCTCGACTTGCGCGCTGTCGCCGTAGAAGGGACAGTCGTCGAGGAAGTCGCCGCGATACAGGCCGCGGGCCGCCTCCAGCGCCGCCAGCGACTCGGCGGCATCCGGCGAGCTGGCCGCCGCCAGCTGTCGCTCGAACTCGGCGACGTCGGACCAGGTAACGACGGCTGCCTCGAGCCGGTAGCGGTCGTTGTGGAAGGTGATCGGTCCCTGCGGGCCGCGCGTGCGACCATCCGGTCGCAGCATGCCGCGCAGGCCCAGCATCGTGCGATGGAAGGCGACATCGGCCCGGTCGAGATCGACGTCCGGCCAGATGAGCTCCAGGATCTCGTCCTTGACCGCGCCGCGTTCGCCGCGATCGAAAAGGAACGCGAAGACCGCCTCGGCCTGCCGTGACCCGGCCTTCGCGCCGCCCCAGCGCCTGACCAGCTCGCCATCTCGCTCGGCGCGCAGCGGGCCCAGCGCGTAGACGCGGAGGCCGTGCGCCGCCGTCGTGGCGTCGGCGAGGAGGAGGCCCAGCGCCGAGCCGCGCGATTCGACGGCACTTCCCTCGTCACGCAGGGCGGAGAGGGCGGTGGCCTGCTCGTGCTGCCGCTCGCCCAGGCGCAATGCGGCCGACAGGTAGGCCGCAGTGGTGCGCAGCGCATCGCGCTCATCCGGGGTGAAGGCCAGCCCGTTGCGCTTGCGGCCGAACATCACCACGCCGAGCTGCGACCCCTCTGCGTTGAGCGGAAGCCCCACTGCCAGCGGGTCGTGCGGCGTGAGCTGCCCCACGGCCGCCTGGACCACCCCGTCGACGTCAGCCACCCTGGCGCCCGACAGGTCGAACGTGCGAGCCAACCGGGCCAGGACCGGTACGACAGCATGCTCGGGCTGCTGGGAGATGATCGCGTCGCTCCCGAGGGCGCGCTGGAGGCGTGCCCGGGCGAGTTCGCGATGTCCGCTGTCGCGGGAATCGCGAATCCATCCCGTCACCGGGTCGAACAGCGCGATGGTGACGACGACCGCCATGGCGATCACGAGCGGGAAGTCGAGTCCGAAGAAGTCGCGCGCGGCGCGATCCAGGGCAAGGAGGACGGCCACGTAGCCGACGATGGCAAGCCCGGCGAGGAGCGACCATCTGATCGCGCGCACCGTGATGTCGGCGGCCAGGAAGAGATGCTGTGCGAGCACCGTGTACGCAGCCATGATCATGGCGATCGCGATGATCGAGACGCCGACGAAGGCAGGACCGCTGATCTGCTCGGGCAGGATCCGCAGCATGGCGCCAAGCACGCCGACTGCCATCGTCGCGATCGCGACCTTGAGCTGCTGCTGACGCGCGTGGTCGTCACCCGCTTCGCGCAGCCCCTCCACCAGGTAGCCGATGGCGGCTGCCCAGACCACGGCGCGCACCAGGATGAATGCCCAGCCGACCACGGCGCCCGGGATGCCGAACGGCGACCAGTTCGGACCGTTGACGACGATCGGGTGCGCCGGATCGACGGCAGCCTGGACGATGGTCACCGCGGCCAGCCCATACGCGAGCAGCAACAGCGCGCTGGCACCGGCCGGCCGCCGTCCCTCGATCGCCACGAGCAGGGCGATCTGCAGCGTCAGGGCGGGCAGCAGGAATGCCGCAGTGTCCTCGACCAGGTTGACCGCGGAATGGATCGCCTCGTGGGTCCCGATGCGCTGGATGATGATCGCGACCGACCAGACGACCAGAAGCAGGCAGAGGCCAGCGAACGTCCACGCACCCGCGGGTCGGCGCCCGCGAGTCAGCACCAAGAGGCCTAGCCACGTGGCCAGGACCAGCGTCACGCCATGAGCGGCTATTTCCAGCGAAAGCGCCACGCTCGGGAACCCCGTTGGGCGGGGGCAGCGGAGTGACCGTACGCCCTGTCGCCCCAGTTGGCAATACCGGTTTCCTCCGCAGGTTCCCGCCGCCGCAGTCCGCCCGCAGTGCCGCCGCGGTCGACCCGCAGGGCGGTGGTCGCATGGTGGCCGCAATCACGGACGGGACCCGGGGCACTGAGCGGCCCGGATACGTCGATCAGCGCAGGTGAACCGACATGCGACGCCACTCAACCCTCATCGTCGGACTGGTCATGGCCATCGCCGCCCTTCCGGCACCGGCCCTTGCCCACCCACCAGATCGGATGACCGATACCCAGACATCCGTCGAATGCCTCGACCTGACCTCGGACGCCGGCGCTGCCGCGTTCCTCATCGGTGTCAGTGATGAATTCGGCGCCTTCGCCCAGGTCGGCTTCTGGGAGGCCGGCAGCGTGCCCTTCGAGGAATCCCCCACCTGGTTCGGCAGCACCGACCAGGTCGTCGTCGCGGCCGATGGATCGAGCCTGTCGGCGACCGTCGACATGTACGCCTTCTCCGAGGAGATGCCTGAGGGCGTCCTCATCGGCACGGCGTCGATCGTCGCCGATACGAAACCCACCGGACCCCGCGAGACCTTCCGCGATACCAGCGATGGAACCACCAACGTGCGGTTCGTGCTGGAGGGCACGTCGCAGGCCCTGGCCGTGAGTGGCCGCCTGGACCTGCCGGAGGCCATCGGCTATGACCTGGTCGACTGTGCCGGCTCCACCACCACCACCACTCGCTTCGTGACCAACCCGGATGCCCAGGTCATGCGGAACTCCCTGATCGAGCTCAACTGCGTCTGGGAGACCGATTCCGCCCTGGTCGTCCTGAGCGCGGTGGCCGATCAGTTCGGCTCGCTCACCGACCTCTTCATCAGCGACGCGAGCGGCGATTACGCCGGCTTCGGCGAGGCCACGCTCACGGACACCGAGTTCGCGGCGGCGTTCGAGCTCATCGACATCACCACCGTAGACGGCGGCCCAGTCGGCACCGCGAGTGCGTCGGCCGTGCTGTCCGCCAGCGGGGAGCGCGAACACGACCGCTTCTCATTCGAGGACACGAAGGTGCACGTGCAGCGCAACGTCCTGACGGCGACCGGGACCCTGATGATCTCGCTGCCCGCGGGTGACGCGTCGTACGCCATGGATGCGAGCAGCTGCGTGGCCGCCGACACGCGGGCCAAGCAGATCACGACCAGCCCGAATGGGCCGAAGGCACAGCTCCTGGCGAACGACCTGCCCGCCGACGCGGCTCCAATCGGTATCGGCGAGGCCGTCAGCGTTTCGACCGGTGGCACGGCCATCGATCCGGAGGGGCCGTGCCTCGTGGAGGGTGTCGAGACCGGTGAGGTTATCGAGCTGGAGATTGGCCACACGGCCTGGTGGTCGTTCGAGGGGACCGGTGGGCAGGTTACCATCGACACCGTCGGCAGTGACTTCGACACCGTCCTCGGCGTGTACTCCGCCAGCCTCGATCACCTCGACTGCGTCGACGACGTCGACTCGCTCCAGGCTCGCATCACGGTCGACACGGTGGCCGGCATCACCTACCTGGTCCAGGTCGGTGGACTCGGCGGCGAGTCCGGGGCGCTCGAGCTGCGCCTGGACTGAATGTCGCTGTCCGGTCGGGCGGCAGCCGGATGCAGTCTATCGAAAGAGCGATCGCTGCCGCTACCTGTGAGGAGCCCTCATCGACCGGTGCTCCATGGACAGGCGTGGGTACACTCGGGTGGATGAGCCGCGTTACACCTCTCCTTTGCCCGGTGCTCGTTGGGCGCGATGACCTGCTCGATCTGGCCGATCGACGGCTGGCCGACGCTCTCGAGGCTCGTGGCCAGTTTCTCCTGCTCGCCGGCGAGGCGGGCATCGGCAAGACCCGGTTGATGGGGGCCATCCTGCGAAAGGCCTCGGCCCTGGGCGTGCACGTCGCGAGAGGCGACGTGGCGCCACAGGACCGGATCGTCCCCGGTGCGCTGATCCTGGACCTCGCGCGGACGATGCTGAGAATCCCCGCTCTTGCCCAGATCGGCGAAGGCTTTCTGGATCTGCCCGATGCGACGGACGGCACCCAGCCCCGCTCACGCCGCCTCCTGGTACGTGACATGGTCGGCCGGATCATCGACGCCCTTGATGCGCCGGCGATGTTGGCCTTCGAGGATCTCCAGTGGGCGGATGACCTGAGCCTCGAAATCGTGGCCGAGCTTGCGCGGCGTATCCGCGATCGCCCGGTCCTGATGGTGGCCGCTTATCGAACCGATGAGCTCCCGACCGACACGATCATCCGGGAATGGCGGTCCCGGCTCCTGACGCAGAGGATGGCCGAGGAGGCTCGGCTCACGCCGCTCACCCTCGATCAGACGGCCCTCATGACGACGCTCATCCTCTCCACCGGGCTGCCCGCGTCGCGCGAGGTGGTCACCGCGGTCCACGAGCGCACCGATGGGATTCCGCTCCACATCGAAGAGCTGCTCGGTGCGCTCGGCGACGAGGCACGCTCGGATGGTCGCGCCATCCGCGAGGCGACCGTGCCGGCCACGATCGAGGACGCGGTCCTCGTGCGCTTCGAGCAGCTTTCGCCCGAGGCGAAGGCGGTTGCCCAAGCGGGTGCGGTGATCGGTCGATGCTTCGTTCCCGACGTCCTCGCCGGGATCATGGACCTGCCGGCAGAGGCGCTTGAAGCACCCCTGCGGGACCTCGTGGACCAGGCCTTCCTCTTTCCGTTCGGGACGGAGGACGTGGGCTTCTTCGATTACCGTCACCAACTGCTCAGGGATGTGCTGTACCGAACCGTTCCGCCCGGTGCCCTCCGCCGCCTGCACGCCCGGGCCGGCGAGTTCGGCGGCCAGCTCGAGGGTGCCTCGGAGATTCATGCATCGGTCCACTACGAGCGGGCCGGCCTCCGCCCCCAGGCGTTCCGAGCGGCGCTGTCCGCCGCCCGCGCGGCGGCCAGGCTCTCGTCCCATCGTGAAGCGTGCGAGCTCTACCGAAGGGCGCTCGACAACATGCCCGCCACGCTCGACACGGCGGAGCAGGGCGCGTTGTTCGATGCCTATGGCCAGGAGGCCGCGGCCATCGAGCTCCACGAGGCTGCCGAGGAGGCCGCCGGCCTTGCCCGGGATCGCTATCTGGAGGCCGGCCGACCGCTCGATGCCGCCCGGCAGATGGCGGCCCTGGCCGTCGTGGCGCGCAGGGAAGCTCGCCCGATCCAGGCACGGATGGAGCTGATCGCACAGGGTCTCGCGGAGCTGGAGCCCCTTCCCGTGACGGCCGAGCTCGAGGCGGTCCGCTTCGGGCTGCTGGTCGAGCGGGCAGCCGCCCAGATCGACGTGATGGACCTCGGAGCGGCACGTGACTCGGCCGACGCGGCAAGCGATGCGGCGCGGCGTGCCGGAGACGCGGCGGCGGTGATGTTTGCAGACACGCTGGGTGGGATGGTCGACGTCCTGCATGGCGATGTCGAAGCGGGGTTGGCCCGCATCAGCAAGACCGCCAAAGAGGCGCGGGAGGCGGGCTACGAGGAGGTTGGCGTCACCGCCTACCGCAATGCGGTGACCACTGCCGTCCGGGTCATGGACTATCCCAGCGCCGAAGCCGCCCTGCGCGAAGGGCTGCGGTACGCCGACGCGATCGAACAGTCTCACTGCCGGCATGTGATGGGCGCTGCAGCGGCCCTCGTCGACTGGGCCGATGGGCGGTGGGATGACGCGCTCGGCGCAGGCGAGCAGGAGCTCGCCAACCGCGGCTGCCGCCGTGGTGCCATTGGAGCCGAGGTCGCGCTTGGGTTTGTTGCCCTGGGGCGCGGTGAGATCGATCGCGCCCGGACGCTGCTGAGCACGGCACGGGTGGCCGGTGAGGAGAGCGGGGCGGTCGACCTCATCCTGCCAGCCCTGTGGGGCCTCGCCGAGGCCGACCTGGCGGCCGATTCACCAGCGGCGGCCATCGACGGCTGCACCGCGGCCTTCGAGCTCGCGGCTCGGGTCGAGGAACGAGCTCTGCTCGCGCCATTTGCCGTGACCGGAGTGCGCGCCAACCTGGCGGCTGGCCTACCGGGCGCGGCCGAACATTGGGCCGCCGACGTGACCGAATTCCTGGGACCCTGGCCCACGCTGCGACCGGCGATCGATCATGCGAACGGGCTTGCCAGGCTGGCCGCGGGCTCGACTGGAATCGCGCGCGGGCTGCTCGAGGCGGCGGTTCGCGGATGGGACGAGCGGAGCCGGATCTGGGAGTCGACCTGGGCCCGGCTGGACCTGGCGAGCTGCCTGCTGCGCTCGAATCGGTTCGCGGAGGCGGCCGCGCTCCTGGCGACCGCGCGCGAAACTGCGACCCGGCTCGACAGCGCACCCGTCCTCGCCAGGATCGCGGAGCTTTCGCACGTCACGCACCGCGGGCGAGGATCGCTCGACGAGCCGTGGCGCCCGCTGACGTCGCGCGAGTTCGAGGTTGCGCGTCTCGTCACAACGGGCATGACCAATGCGGAGATCGCGGGCGAGCTGTCCATCGCCCCCAAGACGGCCAGCGCCCACGTCGAGCACATCCTGACCAAGCTCGGCGTCGCCCGTCGAACCGAGATCGCGGCCTGGGTCGTGAATATCGGGCATTCGACGAACGCCGCCCCCGTGACCGACCAAACCGTGCTCGCCCACCGCTGAGGGCGCGAGCGTGAGTGGCTACTGGTTTGCCGTCTTCGAGCCCGTGCGCGACCGATGAGTGCCATCGCCAACTCCTCGTCGGCGGACGAGGTACCACGTCTCCATGTCGCCCTTGCCCTTGACCGCGATCGTCCCGCGCGACTCACAGTCGAACTCGTCGCAGATCAACTCGTAGGTCGCTCGCGTGATCTGGATGCGGTCCGGCGTACCCTCTGACTCCATGCGGCTGGCGGTGTTGACGGCATCGCCCCAGAGGTCATAGAGGAAGCGTTTTCGCCCGATGACCCCGGCCATCACCGGCCCGGAGTTGATCCCCACACGGAGATCCAGGCCCAGGTCGCCAACCACGCCGCCGGGTCCCGTCGCCTCGACCATGTCGAGTGCCAGCAGCGCAACAGCCCTCGCGTGGTCGGGACGGGGATTCGGGACGCCGGCGGCGACCATGTAGGCGTCGCCGATGGTCTTGATCTTCTCGAGGCCGTATCGCTCGGCCAGCGCGTCGAAGTGCCCGAAGAGACGGTCGAGAAGCTGGACGACCTCCGCCGGCGGCAGCTGCTCCGTCCGGGGCGTGAAGTTCACGACATCGGCGAAGAGCACCGACGCTGAGCTGAACTGGTCGGCGATCGTATGGGGTTCGGTCTTCAGCCGTTCGGCGATCGGCCCGGGGAGGATACTCAGCAGGAGGCCTTCGGCGCGCTGGTGCTCCTCGTTCAAGGCGCGCAGCGCATCCTCGCGCTGCGTCGCGAATAGCGCGAGGAGCGTGAAGACGATGGTTCCGCCGACCGTCACGTTGAGCGCCAGCATCGTGCTCGAAAACCATTCCGGCAGCGGTGACGGAAAGCCCAACGCGATGCCGATGCCACCCGACGCCAGGAAGACCACGACGAACGCCACGAACCAGCGGATCCCCGACCGGGCATCGACGAAGACGAGAGCGCCAAGCGGCGCAAGGATGCCCCAGAACCCGACACCGCCAGAAGGGAGGAAGCCTCCTATCGGAAGGGTCGACAGCGTCGGCGCCAACAGGATCGCCACCAGCTGGATGCGCAGGAACGTCGCAAAGTCGCCGGTTCGAGCGAACAGGATGATCGACGCGACCGAGATCACCGTATAGAGGACCGCCACCCAACCCGTCCAGGCGCCGAACGTGAGATAGAGGGCGGCCCAGATGACTGAGATGGGGAGGATCAGGACGGCGATCAGCACGAGGAGCGCCTTCCGCGGCCGGGTCTCGTCGTCGTCGTGCGGATCTGCGCCAACGCCGGCCAGACGGGACAGCGCGGCATCGAGGCGAGATCGCAGTGGCGTCACGCGAGGAGGATACCCGGCGACTCCCGGTCCGCCCGCGCGATGACGTAGCCTTGCCGGGTGAGCCGCGAAGTCGAGGACCGCAACCGCCGCCTGCTGCGCGCTCGCGATGCCATGGACCGTGCCTACGCCGAGCCGCTCGACGTCCGTTCCGTGGCCGCCGTGGCGCACGTCTCCCCGGCGCACTTCATCCGCAGCTTTCGGTCGGTGTTCGGTGAGACGCCGCATCGGTATCTGCAGCGGCGCCGGGTCGAACGCTCGATGTTTCTCCTGCGCGAGACCGACCGCAGCGTCACCGACATCTGCCTCGATGTCGGGTTCACCAGTCTTGGGACCTTCAGCCGCACATTCCGCCAGATCGTGGGCGAGACGCCGTCCGCCTACCGGCAGGGGCATGGACCGATCGTCGCGCCCCACTGCGTCCAGCTGACGGCGATGCGGCCGCGAATGACCGCCGGCGAGATCGTGCAACCGAGCACTTTTGGAGAAGCGGTTCCGGCCTCCGCGCCGTAGGGTGACGGCATCCGCAGGCAAGCCACAGAGGAGAACCAAGCCGATGATCACCATGCTCAACGTCGCCTCGATCTACGTCCTTGACAAGGAAGAGGCGCTCGACTTCTACGTCAACAAGCTCGGGCTGGAGAAGGGAAACGACGTCCGCCAGGGCGACTACCGCTGGCTGACGATCCGCGTGCCTGGCCAGCCGGGGACCGAGGTCTCGCTGGAGCAGCCAGGCCCGCCGCTGCACGACGAAGCGACCGCCGAGCAGCTTCGCGAGCTCATCACCAAGGGTGCCCTGGGCGGTCTCGTGTTCATCGCCGATGATGCGCGCGGCCTGTACGAAACGCTGAAGGCCCGCGGCGTCACCGACTTCACCCAGGAGCCGACCGAGCATTTCTATGGCACCGACATGGGCGTTCGCGATCCGTTCGGGAACCCGATCCGGATCCTCGAGCAGGGAAAGGCCACCCAGAGCGCGACGGCCTGAGTCTCGGGCGCGGAGGCCGACGTCATCGGGTCCATCACAGGCCAGGCTTGAAGACCATGTCCCAGATCGCGACCAGGAGGATCACAAGGACGAGGGCGTAGCCGCCGATCCAGCGGTCCACCAGGCGCCGCCGCTCATCGTCCGCGAGCCCGTCCTCGTGGCGACCCAGCCGGATGCCGATGCGCCCCAGGTACAGGGCGCCGATGAGGAAGGCGGCGATGAAGAGGCCGATCGCGAGGAGAACCCACACTTGACCGAAGTCCCACGCCCCGTCGATGAGCACCATCGCCACGCCGAACACGATGACTGCCCCCACCCCCGGCGCCAGCACGCGCGGGCCGACATAGGCCAGGATCGCGCCGAACGCGGTGACCGCGGCCGGATCGGGGCCGCGGCGAGCACGCAGGCCAAGGACCAGCAGCGCGAAGCCGCCGCCCACCCACGCGATGGCGCCCAGGACATGTCCGAGATGGAGCCACGGAATGATATTCATCGTGATCCGCGGAGCGACGGCACATCGGCGCCGTCAGCGGCGGGCGTGCTCTGGTTCGCAACGACCGGCCATCGGGAGGTCTCATCGGTCCCGCGCCTCATGCCTCCACCCTACAGCCGTCGACGGTCCGATGCGAGGGCCAATACGCAAACGCTCTTCGTCACCGGGCGACGGCATCACCCGCCCGCGGGGTAGCCTCTCGCTCGATGCAATCCATGCTGTCATCGGTCGTGGACTGTCGGTTCATCCCGTCCACGATTGGGGTCAATTCAGACGCAGGAGGCTCGAGCCTCGGTTCAGACACCGCCGCGGCTGCGCTCGAGCATTCGTTCCAAGCCGAAGGTGATCAGGTCGACCGTGTTGCGCCACCAGTCGTTCGGGTCAGTCAGCCAGACCTCGGCCGTGTCCTCCGCGCTTTCGACCAGGTTCGGGAACTCGTCGCGGGGCAGGCTCAGCTGCGCGAGCGCGAAGTGCCGTCGAAGCAGGTCGACCTCGTGGGCGTCGAGCCGCGTGAAGTCCGAGGGCGCGTCCTGCTGGAGGAGCAGCAGGTAGCCGGCGAGGAGGTTCGAAACCATGCGGATCAGGACGATCGCCTCCCGTCGCCCAAAACCCGCATCGAGCAGGATGGCCAGGAGGTCCTCGAGCACCTTCCAGAAGCCCATAGGCCCTTCGCCGTTGTACGCGATGCTGAGGGGTAGGGCGAGCGGGCGCGCGTCGATCTGCTCCTTGTAGTTGTCGAGCGCCAGGCGCAGCCGTTCGGTCCAGGTCATTTCGGATCGGAACCCGACTGTGGCGTCGATCCCCTCGAGGACGGCCTCGGTCATGGCGTTGATCAGGTCCTGCTTGTCACGAACGTGGCGATAGAGGGCCATGGGCGTGACCCCGAGCTCCTGCGCGAGGCGCCGCAGGCTGACCGCCTCGAGGCCTTCGATCGTACCGATCTCGAGCGCCTTCGCCACGACGACACCGCGGGTCAGGCCGGGCCGTTCTCGCGCCGATACCTGCTCTGTGGCAGTTGCTTTCTTCATCGCTTGACAAGTATACGCCGCATACCTAGACTCTGCGTGTGAAGTTTACACTGTATGCTGACGACGCTAACAAGGGAAGAACCCGATGACAACCACCCCAGGCCAGGAGCCTGCGATCCACGTGCAGGGACTAGAGAAGTCGTTCAAGACGGTGGAGGCGCTGCGCGGCGCGGACTTCGACGTGGCGCGGGGCAGCATTTTGGCCCTGCTCGGCTCGAACGGGGCGGGCAAGACCACGGTCGTGAAGATCCTGTCCACGCTGCTCAAGGCCGACGCGGGGACGGCCAACGTCAACGGCTTCGATGTCGCCACGCAGGCCGAGGACGTGCGGGAGTACATCAGTCTGACCGGACAGTTCGCGGCCGTCGACGAGATTCTCAGTGGGCGGGAGAACCTCGTGCTGGTCGCCCGGCTGCGGCACCTCAAGGACCCGGGCACGATCGCGGATGATCTGCTCGGACGCTTCGCTCTGACCGATGCGGGCGAGCGGAGGGTGTCGACCTATTCGGGTGGCATGCGCCGCCGCCTCGACATCGCGATGAGCCTCATCGGGAATCCGCCAGTCATCTTCCTCGACGAACCGACGACCGGGCTCGACCCGCAGGGGCGCATCGAGGTGTGGCAGGCCGTCAAGGACCTCGCCGAACACGGCACGACGGTGCTGCTCACGACCCAGTATCTCGACGAGGCCGAACAACTCGCCGACCGGATCGCGATCCTTCACCAGGGTCGAATCATCGTGAACGGCACCCTCGCCGAACTCAAGCAGCTGCACCCGCCCGCCAAGGTCGAATACGTCGAGAAGCAGCCGACCCTCGAGGACATCTTCCTCACCATCATCGGCGACAGCGGCCAGGGCAGCAGCGACGGCGCGGACACCAACACTGGCAAGGACAAGTAAGGAACAAACGATGACCAGGCACTTCGTCGGCGACACCGCCGCACTCACGGGACGATCCCTGCGCCACATCACGCGCAGTCTGGACACCATTCTCACGACCGCGATCA
>JBOGSW010000021.1:0-10779 GCA_050695815.1 Candidatus Limnocylindria bacterium
TCGGCGCGAAGTGCCAGCGCGCGATGACCGACGCCATCCGGCGGTTCACCTCCTCGGGAAACGGAAGCGTCGGGTCATGGGATCGCAGGCCGGCCTCGACGTGCGCCACCCCGATGTGGTGGTGGAAGGCCGCCAGCGCCGAACCGAGCATACTGGTGGTGTCGCCCTGCACGATGATGACGCCCGGCGCGTACTCGTCGAGCATGCGACCGACGCGCTCGATGGCCCGGGCCAGGAGCAGGTCGAGCGGCTGTCCATGCTGCATGAGCTCGAGGTCCGCATCGGGCCGGATGTCGAAGAGGTCGAGCACCTCGGACACCATGGTGGTGTGCTGGCCGGTGGTGACGACGACGTGCGGCAGACCCGCGTCGCGCAGCGCGAGCACGACCGGCGCGAGCTTGATCGCCTCGGGGCGCGTGCCGAAGAGCACCGCAGCGGGCGCTGGCGGGGAGGGCATCGGCGGAAGTATAGGGACGATCGCCGGAGGGTCCCCTGTCCGCCGCTACAATCCGCGCGGTGAGCCTCCGCAGACTGGCGAGGGAGTCCGCCCTCTATACGGTGGGCAACATCGCGCCGAAGATTGGCGCATTCCTGCTGCTGCCGGTCTATGTCCGCTTCCTGTCACAGGCCGACTATGGCGCCGTCGCGCTCCTCAGCTCTTTCTCCGGGATCCTGGCCGTCGTTTACCACATGGGCGTGGATGGTTCGCTCATGCGCCTCCACTTCGATACCGAAGGCCGCGAGCGCGCTCGGCTGTACCTGACGCTCGCCACCTTCACGTTCGTCGTGGCGACCGGCCTGACGGTGATCCTGGCGCTCGCCCTCGGGCCGAGCTTCGAGACCTGGTTCGCCGGAACGCCGTTCATGCCACTCGGTCTGCTGGCGCTGCTGATCGCATGGGCCGGGTCGATGCAGTTCGTTCCCTCGGTGCTGTTTCGTGCGTCCGGCCAACCCGGGCGCTTTCTCGCCGTCAACCTCGGCGCATTCGTCGTCAGCAGCGTCGCGTCCATCATCCTCATCGTCGGCTTCGACCTTCGCGCTCCCGGCGTCCTGATCGGCCAGCTCATCGCCAACCTGGCCGTCCTGGGTGTCACCGCCGGGATCGTGGTCAGGCTCGGGAATGTCGGGCTCGACCTGCAGGGGCTGCGAGCCGCGCTGAAGCTCGGCCTGCCCCTGCTGCCGCACCAGCTCAGCGCCTGGGCCCTGCGCCTCGGCGACCGATGGCTGATCGCCCTGCTCATCGGCCTGCCCGCGCTCGAAGCCCGCGCCCAGATCGGCGTGTACGCGGTCGGCTACCAGCTCGGTTATGTCGTGACCATCTTCGTCAGCTCGTTCAATGCCGCGTGGTCGCCATACTTCTTTCGCATCGGGGACCGGCCGGACGCGCCACGCTTCTATGCCGATATGACCACCGTCGTCCTCGCCGGCATCATGGCGCTGGCGACCGGGGTGTCCGCCCTGGCGCCGGAGATCGTCGGACTCGTCGCACGACCGGGGTACGAGGCTGCCGCCGACGTGCTGCCGGTCATCGCCTTCGCATCGGTCCTGCAGGGGGCGTACACGATGTTCGTGACGGTCATCTTCTTCACGAAGCGCACCGGCCCGCTGGCGCTCATCACGTTCGCGTCGGCGGCGCTCAACCTCACGCTCAACGTCGGCCTCATCCCCGTCTTCGGCATCATGGGCGCCGCCTGGTCGACCGCGGGCGCGTACGCGTTCTTCGCCGCCGCCACCTACCTCTTCGCGCGGCGCGACTACCCGGTGCGGATCGCCTGGCTGAGGCTGGGCACGCTGCTCGTCCTCGGCATCGGCGCCGTGTTCCTCGCACGCGTCGCGGCGCCCGGGCCATCAGTCCTGGCGGGCGCCATCCACCTCGTCATCGGGATCGGGTACACCGTGGTCGCGGTCCTGGCTTGCATGGCGCCGATTGCGCGGCTGCGGACCCTGTCGCGCGGCCTTCCGGCCGATCGCTCCGGCGGCGCGTGATCTCGTTGGTGGCGACCGGCCCGGGGCGCGCCACCACGGCCGGTAGAATCTGCGGTCAATGAGCATTCTCGACGGCCGATCGATCCTTGTTACCGGCGGCACCGGATCGTTCGGCAAGCGGTTCGTGAAAACCATCCTCGAAGAAACCGATGTCCGCCGCGTCGTCGTCCTCAGCCGCGACGAGCTGAAGCAGTACGAGATGCAGCAGCTCCATCCGAACGAGTCGCGCCTGCGCTACTTCATCGGCGACGTGCGAGACCGTGATCGCGTCCACCGCGCCTTCTTCGAGGTCGACTTCGTCATCCACGCCGCGGCGCTCAAGCAGGTGCCGGCCGCGGAGTACAACCCGTTCGAGGCGGTCAAGACGAACGTCCACGGGGCGCAAAATGTCATCGACGCAGCCATCGAGCGCGGTGTGCAGCGCGTGGTGGCCCTCTCCACCGACAAGGCCTGCAGTCCGGTGAACCTGTACGGCGCTACGAAGCTGGTGAGCGACAAGCTGTTCGTGAACGGCAACGCCTACGCGGGCGGCACGAGAACTCGGTTCTCCGTCGTTCGGTACGGAAACGTCGTCGGCAGCCGGGGTAGCGTCGTCCCCTACTTCCGTCAGGTGGCAGGTTCCGGCGTGCTGCCCATCACGGACGAGCGGATGACGCGCTTCTGGATCACGCTTGACCAGGGCGTTCACTTCGTGCTCGACTCCCTGGAGCGGATGCACGGCGGGGAGCTGTTCGTGCCAAAGATCCCGAGCATGCGCGTCGTCGACCTGGCCAAGGCGATGGCCCCCCGCGCCGATCTGCGAATCGTCGGCATCCGCCCCGGCGAGAAGCTGCACGAGGAGATGATCAGCGCGAGCGACGCGCGCTCGACGATCGATGTGGGTGACCGCTACGTGCTCCAGCCGCAGCTCGACTTCTGGCGGAGCGATCAGATCGAGGGCACCCCTCTGCCGGACGGCTTCTCGTACGCGAGCGACACGAACGATCGCTGGCTGACGGTCGACGAGCTGCGAACGATGGTCACCAATGCCTGAGCAGATCCCCTACGGCCGGCAGTGGATCGATGACGAGGATGTGGCTGCAGTCACGACTGTCCTGCGCGGCGACTTCCTGACGACCGGGCCGGCAATCCCGGCCTTCGAGGCGGCCCTCGCGGCGGCTTCGGGCGCGCGCTACGCCGTAGCGGTGAACTCAGGCACCGCCGCATTGCACGCGATGTACTTCGCCGCCGGCATCCGCGCCGGAGACGAGGTCGTCACCTCTCCGCTCACCTTCGCGGCCACCGGCAACGCGGCGCTCTACCTGGGCGCGACCGTCCGCTTCGCCGACGTGGACCCGGCGACCGGCAACCTCGACCCGGAGAAGGTCGAGCCCCTCGTTGGACCACGGACGCGGGCGATCATAGCGGTCGACTATGCCGGCCAGCCGGCGGACTACGGCGCCCTGCGCCGGATCGCCGAGCGCCACGGCCTTGCCCTCCTTGCCGATGCGGCCCACTCGCTCGGCGCGACCGATGGCGGTCGCTCGGTCGGCACGCTGGCGGACGCGAGCGCCCTCAGCTTCCACCCGGTGAAGCCGATCACCACCGCCGAGGGCGGCGCGGTGCTCACCGGCGACTCGGCGCTGGCCGCAACCGCGGCGCGCTTCCGCACGCATGGCATCACGCGCGACGCGGAGGTGATGGGTCGCAACGATGGGCCCTGGTTCTACGAGCAGCATGACCTGGGCTTCAACTACCGCCTCACGGACATCCTTGCGGCGCTCGGCACGAGCCAGCTGCGCCACCTCGAAGCGTTCATCACGCGGCGGCGCCGGATCGCGGCCCGCTACGACGTCGCCTTCGCCGACCTCGAGGCCATCGAGACGCCTTCGGTTCGCGAGGATGTCCAGCCTGGCTGGCATCTGTACGTCGTCATGGTCCGCGACGCCACCCGGCGGAGGACGTTCTTCGAGCGCCTCCGAGAGCTCGGTCTCGGCGTCCAGGTGCATTACATCCCCATCTACCACCATCCCTACTATCGGCGGCTCGGCTTCGAACCGGGTGGCTGGCCGGTGGCGGAGGATCGGTATCGCCGCTCGGTATCGCTGCCGATCTTCCCGCGCATGACCGACGCTGACGTCGACTCGGTGATCGAGCGAGTCCGATCGGCGGTGGCGGAGGTTCTCTGACCCTCGTGCGCACCGTGGTCGTGATCCAGGCCCGGATGGGCTCGACGCGGCTCCCGGGCAAGGTCCTCGCCGGTATCGCCGGCCGACCGATGATCGCGCACGTCCTCGAACGCGCCCGGCTCATCGCCGGGACCGACGAGGTCGTCGTGGCCGTGCCGGACCTTCCCGAGGACGACCAGTTGGCCGCGGCCGTCTCTGCGCTCGACGCCCGGGCGATTCGCGGCTCCGCCGAGGACGTCCTGAATCGATACATCACGGCGATGGATGCCACCGGGGCAACCACCGTGGTCCGCGTCACCGCCGATTGCCCGCTCCTCTCGCCACGCGTCGCTTCATCGGTCGTGGCGGCGCACGCAGACGGCGAGGTCGACTACGCCTCCAATACGCTGGGTCGAACATATCCGCGTGGCCTCGACACCGAGGCCGTGGCCGGCAGCGCCCTGCGGGCTGCCCAGCGCGAGTCCACCAGCCCTGGCGAGCGCGAGCATGTCACGCCATTCATCTGGCATCGTCCCGAGCGCTTCCGGCTGCGGTCTGTACGCGCCGATGTCGATCGTTCTCAGCTTCGTTGGACGGTTGACGAGCCCGCCGACCTGGCGTTCGTCCGCGCCGTCCACGAGGAGCTCGGACCCCGCCCGTTCGAGATTGAGGACGTCCTCGCGCTCCTCAAGCAGCGCCCGGGGCTGGCGGCGCTGAATGCGACGGTGACTCAGAAGGTCGTCGAGTGATGCGGGTCGTGCTCCACGCCGATGCCTCGCCGACCATGGGCACCGGACACGTGATGCGCTCGCTCGCCCTGGCCACGGCATTGAAGCGCCAGGGGCACGAGGCGACCCTGGCGTTCGCGGAGATCATCGAGGCGTTGCGGACGCGCGCCGACGCGCTCGGCATCCCCGTCGTCGAGCGCGATCACGCACCTCGCGACGCCGACTGGATCGTGGTCGACGGATACCACCTCGACGCCGTCGCACGGGCCGACCTGGCCGAGCTGGTGGTCCCGCGGCTCGTCGTCGATGACTTGGGCACCAAGTGCGGCGATGCGGCGATCGTGCTCAACCAGAACCTCTACGCCACGCCCGCAGGACCGAGTCATGCGCGGCGCGAAGGGGAGCTGCTGGCCGGCCCGAGCTACGCGCTGCTGGGTCCCGAGCTCACCGACGTCGACCCGGAGCGCCTGCAACCACCGATCGCCGACCGCATCCTCGTGACCATGGGCGGCGCCGATCCCAACGACGCCACCAGCGCCGTCGTCGACGCGTTGACCGGGCTGGCGGGAACGCCAATCGTGCGTGTCCTGCTCGGTGCCGCGCATCCGACGCCCGGTGCGGTCCAGGCCCGTGCCGATGCCTCGGGATTCGAGGTCGTTCGGGACGCGCCATCGCTGGCACCACACCTGGAGTGGTCGGAGCTGGTGGTCTCCGCCTGCGGCTCGAGCGTACTCGAGGTCGCTCGGTTCGGACGGCCGCTCGTCGGCGTCGTGCTGGCTGACAACCAGCAGGCGGTCGCCTCGGCCGCGCAGCGCGAGGGTCTCGGCGTGGTGGTGGGCCGCCACCCGACGCTCGAGGGCGCAGCTCTGGCGCGAACGGTGGATGCGATGCGGACCGACGCGAGCTTTCGAGCACTGGCGGCCAAACGCGGGCCAGAGCTGGTCGACGGCCGCGGCGCCGAACGCGTGGCGCACATCCTCCGCACCGGTCCGCTGGCCCTCCGGCCGGCGACGATGGATGACGCAGACCGGCTCCTCGCCTGGCGCACCGACCCGGCGGCGCGTGCCGCCTCGTTCGACCGGCGCCCCATCGAGCGCGACTCGCACGTCGCCTGGCTCGCTGAACGCCTCGACTCGCCCGACTCACCGATCTGGATCGGGCTCCTGGCGGAGGAGCCGGTAGGCGTTGTGCGCTTCGCCCTCGAACGCGGCATCGCCACGATCGGAGTGGCGATGGACGCCCACCGGCGAGCCGCAGGCCTCGGGACCCGCCTCATCTCGCTCGGCACGGCGCGCGTCGCGGCCGACACCGACGTGCGCACGGTGGATGCCTGGGTCCGGCGCGAAAACCGCGCCTCGGAGATCGCCTTCCAGCGAGCCGGGTACCGCCTCGAGCGCGACGACCTCCCGGACCGGCGGCTGTATCGGCTCTCGCTGGGCCCGATGGGATAATCGCGGCATGGAAATCGCTGGACGACCGATCGGCGACGGCGCACCGACGTACGTCATCGCCGAGCTTTCGGCCAACCATCAGCACAGCTTCGAGGCTGCCGTGCGGCTCGTCGAGGCGGCGGCCGACGCCGGCGCGGACGCCATCAAGCTGCAGACGTACACGGCGGACACGATCACGATCGACTCGGAGCGACCCGAGTTCCGCATCGCCTCTGGAACCGTCTGGGACGGCAGGACACTGCATGACCTGTACACCGAGGCAGCGACGCCTTGGGAGTGGCACGAGCCGCTGCAGCGCGCGGCCACCGACCACGGCATGCATTTCTTCTCCTCGCCATTCGACGACAGCGCGGTCGAGTTCCTCGATCGGCTCGGCGTGCCGGCCTTTAAGATCGCCTCGTTCGAGATCGTCGACATGGCACTCATCGGGCGCGTGGCGCGGACCGGCAGGCCGATGATCATCTCGACCGGCATGGCGACCCTGGACGAGGTCACCGAGGCCGTCGCCACCGCCCGCGAGAACGGCGCGCGCGAGCTGGCCCTCCTGAAATGCACCAGCGCCTACCCCGCACCGCCGGAGGAGGCGAACCTGTGCACCATCCCCGCCATGGCCACGCGCTTCTCCGCACCGGTCGGGCTGTCCGACCACACGCTCGGCATCGCCGTGCCGGTCGCGGCTGTGGCGCTGGGCGCGGTCATCGTGGAGAAGCACCTCACCCTGTCGCGCGGGGATGGCGGGCCAGATGCCGGCTTCTCCCTCGAGCCGTCCGAGCTGCGAGAGATGGTCGCGGCGATCCGGGTCACCGAGAAGGCGCTCGGATCGGTGAGCT
This sequence comes from Candidatus Limnocylindria bacterium, assembly GCA_050695815.1. Lineage (GTDB taxonomy): Bacteria > Chloroflexota > Limnocylindria > QHBO01 > QHBO01 > JACDBZ01. The sequence continues at coordinate 7,143 of JBOGSW010000021.1, forward strand.
ATGAGCCGACTGAGCGCGAATCGCCCAGCCGCATCCTGCGGCGATCGCTGTTCGTGGTCGAGCCGGTCCGCGCAGGCGAGACCTTCACGGAACACAACGTCCGGAGCATCCGTCCCGGCCAGGGACTGCACACGCGACATCTCCACGAAGTGCTCGGGGCGCGGGCCGCACGCGACGTCGAGCGTGGCACGCCGATGCATTGGGGTCTAATCGCCAACCGGACGGACTGACGATTTCAGACGCTGCCACGAAGCGGGGGTATCCTAGCCCGCGATGGCCACGACGACTCATTCCCGGTCGAGTCGCCGCGCGCTCGGACTCGGCGCCGACCGTGCGGCGCAGGCGCGCCTCCTGGCCGTGCTCGGCGGGTACGCGCTCCTACTCTGGGCGCTCACGATCGTCCTCTTCTATCCGAACGGCTGGCTCCCGATCTGGCTCGCGGGCGGAGCGACCGTGCTCCTCTCCTTCGACCGCAAGCTCGGGCCGCTCCCGGCGGCGCTGCTGGTCATGCTGGCCATGCCCGTCGGCCGCGGAAGCGAGGTCGGCCTGCCACGCATCCTCGGTGACGTGCCGGTGCGCGCCCACGACCTGGTGCCGCTGCTCGGCGTCATCCTGACCGTTCCGGCCGTCGTGCGCCGGCTCCGGTATCCGCGCGCGATCCACTGGCGGTCGGTCGTACCGGTGGCCGTCTTCGCCGCGGTCGGCCTGCTGGCCATCGTCATCGGCCTTCTCGGCGACCAGACCATGCGGGACGTCATCCGCGATACGCGCTGGTGGGCCTTCTACGCCATCGGCGGGCTGGCCCTGCTGGCCGGCACGCCACGGTCGGCCGTCCTGCGCGGAATCCTGTGGGGACTCACGCTGTACAGCGTCGTGATCCTGATCGGTCTGCTGATGCCGATGTTCCACGGCGGCCTGAAGTACGGCGCATACGCCTATGACCCGCGCCTGCGGCTCCACTACGGCCAGGCGGTCCTCCTCCTCGTTGCCGTGGCCTTCGTGACCGATCGCGTCGTCCGCCGCCCATCGCCCCAGTTCTTCCTGCTCCTTGCGCTGCTCGCGGCGGGTATCGGCGTGACACTGACGCGGACCCTGCTGAGCGGCGTGGTCGGGGTCGGAGCGCTCACGGCGCTGTGGGTGGCACTCGAGCTGACGCGGCGCACCGGAATCGGCACCTGGGCGCTGGCTCGGTCGGTGGCCCTGCGAGCAGCTCCGGCGGTGCTGGCCGTCGTGATCGGAGTCGGCGCTGGATTCGGCGTGTACCACGCGGGCGTGCAGATCTGGACGCCGGATTGGGCCTACTCGACCGATACAGGTGGGACGGGCCCCCGAGGCTCGCCGAACGAGTCCCGGCCGGTGCGTCCCTCGCTCGATCGCGTCTTCGAAGACACGGCGAATGCGGGCTTCGAGGCGCAGGCGGGCGGGCGATTCACGTCGTACGCCTATGCCTTCGTCGACACCGCCGAGTCCCCGCTGATCGGCCACGGGATCGGCCAGCTGGCGCGCGTTCCATGGGCGTGGGGTGGCTTCCGGGCGCACACGGAGGGCAGCCAACCTGCCGTTGATAGCGCATATCTGACAATCGGCCTCAAGGCCGGTGCGATCGGCATCGCTGCCTTCGCGGCCATGTTGCTCTGGCCACTGCGCGCGGTGATGGGATCCGGAAGACGCCGCATGCGGTCGTGGTTCGTCCCCGCCTGGCTTGGGCTGCTGGGGCTGACACTGATCCAGTCCTTCGCCGTGAGCGGCTATGCCCCGTTCGCGCTCTCGCTGCTCGTCGTGCTACCGGCGCTCGGGCTGCGGCGCTCGCGTCCCTGACGCCGAGTCCCCCCGCTCGGCAGCGCCGAGACCGGGATCGTCGATCGCCTCCGGCTCGGGCTGGTCGATCAAGGACCAGGTCGGCGCAAGCACGGAGAGGCTGCCGAGCAGCAGCCAGATCATCACGCCCGGAACGTTGCCCTCGAAGAGCATCTCGGTCAGATTGTTGAGCGTAATCGTCAGCGTGGCCGTGGCCGCTCCGGCGAAGAGGACGAACCGCATGCTCGAAGCGCGGCGGGCCGCCATGACGAAGCGCCAGAAGAGACCGGCGATCATGGCGAGGAAGATCGTGATGCCTGCCACGCCCAGCTCCCCCATGAGATGCAGCCAGAAGTTATGTACGGTGCGGAATCCGTACAGCCCGGTGCCGTACTCCTCGTACACCGGCGACGGGATGATGCTCGCCGCCGCACCGCCGTACCGGCCTGGACCGATGCCCAACCACATGTTGTCGTTCACGATCGGGAGGCCCTCGATGATGAACCGCATCCGAAGATCCCTCCGTTCATAGACCTCGCCGATGCGGTCGACCGTCGAGTCGACGATGCTCGGGTCCCCGGCGCCGTCAAGGAAGTAGAGATGAAGATCCTGGCTGGCGACCAGGACATGCCGCGGCATGACGACCGTCAGCCCCCAGGCGAGCGCGATGGCGACGACGAACACCAGCAGGGTCCGCCGATCGAGGATGAGCGCGCCGACCACCGCCCCGAGGCCCACCGCGATCCACGCCCCGCGCGAGAACGTCAGCAGCAGCGCAAGGACCAGCAGGATGGCGATCCCCCATGCGACGCGGCGGTCCCGCCGCCGATCCAGGTGGAGAGCGCCGAAGAGCGGGAAGGGCAGCGCCATGCCGATGATCGCCGCGACCATGTTGGGGTTGCCGGTGAATGCCGTGATTCGGCCGCCCTCACCGAAGCGACCGGCGAACGAGGCAAAGCCAAGCAGGTCAGGATGAAGGGCAACCTGGAGGATGCCGAACACCGACACGACCACCGCGAGACCCACCAATGAGCCGATGACGAGCGTCGTCGCCCTCGCGTCAAAGCCAGCCATCCGCGCCAGGAAGTAGACGGCGATCGCATCCACGGTGACGAAGATCCCGAGCGCCGCGACGACGGGCGGGACCGCGTTCACGAGGCCTGAGACGACGCCCACCAGTGCAAGCAGGACGACGAAGCCCAGGACCGGGTCGCGCAGGGCGGAGACGAAGGTGCCACCTCGGATCGCGTCCACGGCGATGACGATCGCGGCCACCGCGAGCAGCGGCTCGCTCGCCCCGATTGGACCCGTGCCGAGGCTGCCGGGCAGGACGAGCGGGACGAGCACCGGGTCGACGAACGTGGCGAGCGCTCCTACTGTGAGCGTCGCCTTGGGCCAACGATGGGCGCAATAGGCGACGAACGCCAGCCCGATCACGCCGACGGCGAGGAAGAGCGGCGTCGCGATCCAGGCCGCTGCGATGGCGGCCATGACCAGCGCGCTGCCGATGATCGCCGCGACGGGTCCGTTGAGCGGCTTCAAGATGTTTCCCCTCCGGCCAGTGTGCGTACGATCGTCCGCGCTCGACTGCTCCACGATGCCTTCACTGCTGCGGCGTGCGCATTGGCTGCCCAGCGATCGACCTGACTGGCGGGTGCCGCGAACAGCGCCGTGATCGCGTCGGCGAACGCTGCGTCGGTATCGGCCACCACCAGTCCGCAGTCCGCCTCGCGGACGATGCGCGCCTGCTCGGTGCAGTCGGTGACGATGAGCGGCCGACCGTAGCTGAGGTACTCCATCACCTTGATGGGTACGGCGAGATCATTGTATGGGCTTCGTC
>JBOGSW010000022.1:0-27760 GCA_050695815.1 Candidatus Limnocylindria bacterium
ACCGATGACGCCACGGACCTCAGGTTCGCGATGGAGATCCGAGGATCGGGGTTCACCTCGTTCATGGAGCCGATGATCGCCGGGGCCGCGGGCGGCGACATCGACGCCAGTCTCGAGCGCCTGCAGGCGCGGTTCGCCGCAGCCGGATGAGGGCCTTCATCACCGGGGGCGGCGGGTTCATCGGCCGTCACCTCGTAAAACACCTGAGGGACTCGGGAGCTGATGTCCGTGCCCTGGCGCGGAGCGACGCATCGGCCGTCAGCCTGCGCGAGGCTGGCTGCGAGGTCGTGGTCGGCGACGTGCTCGACGGCTCGATCCTGCGCGCGGCGCTCGACGGCTGCGAGGCTGCCTACCACCTGGCCGGCGACTACCGGGTCGGGATCCGTCGGGACGAGCGACCGGCGATGGAGGCGACGAACGTGACCGCCACCGAGCGCGTCCTCGACGCGGCGCATGAGATGGAGGTCGGGCGGATCGTCCACGTCTCGACCGTCAATGCCTTCGGCGACACGGGCTACCGCGTCGTCGATGAGTCATACGAGCGGCCGCGGCCGTATCGGTACGTCAGCTTCTACGACGAGACGAAGCACCGCGGCCATCTCGTCGCCCTCCGACGGATCAGTGCCGGCGCGCCGGTGCTCATCGCCATGCCAGGTGGCGTCTACGGCCCCGGCGACCACTCCTCGCTGGGTGGCGTGCTGCGACAGGCGGCCACCGGTCGCCTGCCCAGCGTCACCTTCGGCGACCTGGGCATGAACATGGCGCACGTCGAGGACATCGCCGCGGGCATCGCGCTCGTCGGAGAGCGCGGCCGTGTCGGCGAGTCCTACGTCCTGGGCGGCGAAGTGACCACGTTGGCCGAGATCGTCCGACGCGTGGCTTCGATCGCGGGCACGCGCCGGCCGCGGCTCTCGACTCCGACCTGGCTGCTCCGGGCCGCGGCACCGATCGCCCGGCGCATCGGCCCGGACCTCGGCGAGCTCGTCAGCGCCAGCGCCGGCGTGACCTATTGGGCAACCGACGCGAAAGCGCGCGCCGAGCTGGGCTACGCGCCCCGCGACCTCGAGTCGGGGCTGACGTCGGCGTGCGGCTCCCGGTCGCAGGTCCGTGTGCACGGAAGTATCTTCGGACGTGGCGCGGGCGAGTAGCGTGGTGGCATGAGCACGGCAATCGCGATCAGCGACGTTGTCAAGAACTTCGGGGCGACCCGCGCCCTCGATGGCCTGAGCCTCGAGGTGGCGACCGGGGAGGTGCACGGCTTCCTGGGGCCGAACGGCGCGGGCAAGTCGACCACGATCAGGATCCTGCTGGGCCTGCTGCGGCAGGACGCCGGCGAGGCGCGGCTCCTGGGCGGCGATCCGTGGCGAGATGCGGCCGGCCTGCACCGTCGCCTCGCCTACGTTCCCGGAGACGTGAACCTGTGGCCGGATCTCACCGGCGGCGAGGTGATCGACCTCCTCTCCCGGCTGCGCGGCGGGCTCGACCCCGCACGGCGCGATCGGCTGCTGGAACAGTTCGATCTCGACCCGACGAAGAAGGCTCGCAACTACTCGAAGGGGAACCGCCAGAAGGTCGGCCTCGTCGCCGCGCTGGCGGCGGACGTCGAGCTCCTCCTGCTCGACGAGCCGACCTCCGGGCTGGACCCGCTCATGGAGGCCGCCTTCCAGGAGAGCATCAGGGAGCTGAAGGCCGAGGGCCGCACGATCCTCCTCTCGAGCCACATCCTGGCCGAGGCCGAGGCGCTCGCGGATCGGATCAGCATCATCCGCAACGGGCGCGTGGTGCAGAGCGGCACCCTGGCCGAGCTGCGGCACCTGACGCGCACCACGGTGGTGGCCGAGACCGAGCAACATGCCGACGGGCTGAGCCAGATGCCCGGCGTGGCGAACCTCTCCTCGCTCGACGGACGCGTCACCTTCGACGTCGACACCGACAACCTGCAGGACGCCATCTCGTACCTGGCGAGCCTGCGCATCCGGTCGCTGGTCAGCCATCCGCCGACGCTGGAGGAGCTCTTCCTCCGCCAGTACGGCGACCGGGTCGCGACGGTCGAGGAAGAGGCCGCACCGTGACCGGCACCGGGTCGCTGATCCGGCTCATCCTCCGACGCGACCGGATCCGGGTGCCGATCTGGATCTTCGCCATCGTGGCCATCGTCTTCGCCTCCGCCAGCGCGGTGGCGGACCTGTACTCGACGCCGGAGCAGATCGCCAGCTACGCCACCACGCTCGGCACCAGCCCGGCGGCGATCGCCCTGGCTGGTCCCCCGTTCGGGCTCGACCAGATTGGGGGCATCGTCGTGTACGAGACCGGCATCACCGCGATGATCGGCATCGCGCTCATGTCGATCTTCCTCGTCAATCGCCACACCCGTGCCGAGGAGGAGGCGGGTCGTACCGAGGTGCTGCGCTCGACCGTGGTGGGTCGTCATGCGCCGATGACGGCCACGCTGCTGGTGGTCTGCGGCGCCTGCCTGCTCGTCGGGGTCGGCGTTGCCGCGGGGGCGGCGTCGATCGACGTGCCGATCGACGGGGCGCTGCTGTACGGATCCGCCGTCGCCGCGTTCGGCATCGCTTTCGCGTGCATCGCCGCGGTGGCCGCACAGCTGATGACGAACGGACGCGGCGTCATCGGTATCTCGCTGGCCGTCCTGGGCATCTCGTACGCGGTGCGCGCGGTGGGCGACCTCGGTGACGGCACGCTCTCATGGCTCTCGCCCATGGGCTGGTCCCAGCAGGTGAGCGCCTTCGAGGACAACCTGTGGTGGCCCCTGGCGATCTCGGCGGGATTCAGCATCCTCATGGTCGCCGCTGCCGTGGCCCTGGCCTCTCGGCGCGATCTCGGTGCCGGGATCGTTCCCCCGCGTCCGGGTCCTGGGCGGGCGTCGTGGCTCCTCGGCAGCGCGGCCGGCCTGGCGTTCCGCCTGCAGCGCGGCTCGATCATCGGCTGGACGATCGGCGTGTTCGCCGGTGGCCTCGCGTTCGGGTCGTTCAGCCGCGAGATCCAGGTGATGGTCGAGGAGAACCCCGAGCTGGCCTCATTCTTCGAAGGGGACGGCGCAGCCAGCCTGACCGATGCGTTCTTTGCGACCGCCCTGCTGGTGATCAGCCTGCTCGGCGCCGCGTTCGCCGTCTCATCGGCACTCCACACCCGCGGCGAAGAGACCGCGGGGCGGGTCGAGCCGCTGTTGGCGACCGGCGTGTCACGCACCCGGCTCCTGCTGGAGAACCTCGTCGTGACGCTCGCCGGCTCGGTGCTGGTGGTGGCGGCCGGCGGGGCCGGGATCGGTCTGGCGTATGGCCTGATCGCCGATGACCTCGGCTCCGTCGGGACCATGCTCGGCAACGCGCTCGCCTACGTGCCCGCCGCGCTGGTGTTGGCGGGGCTCGCCGTGCTGCTCCTGGGCTGGCTGCCACGCTTCGCTGCCGCCGCGTGGGCGGCCGTGGCGATCGCCTTCGTGGTCGGCTGGCTCGGCGGCCTCCTGCGGTTCCCGGAATGGTTCGAGAACCTGTCGCCGTTCTCGCACATCCCGACGGTCCCCATCGAGGCGGTCACCCTCGGGCCGATCGTAGCGCTCTCTGCGATCGCGCTGCTGCTGGCGGCCGCCGGCCTCGTCGGCTTCCGGCGCCGCGACATCGGTTCCGCGTGAGCCGCAAGATGCGATCGCGAGGGACGCACCGGGCGGGCCGGCGGCTTATGACCCGCTCAGAGCTGCCGCGATCGCCTCGTCGAGCTCCAGGTAGCGGCCGACGAGGTCAATCCGCCCGCCGTCGTCGGCGTACCGCGCCACGAGGTATCGGCCCTCCGACTGCCACCAGTAGAGCTGCAGGACGGATTCGTCGGGACCGATGAAGGTCGCCCACTCGCGCGTCGAACTGGATCGAACGTCCCGTGCCCCCGCCGCGGTCAGTCGCGCGACGAGCTCATCCGTGCGTCGCTGCTCGGCTGCCGCGGAATGGTTGAATGGGATGCTCCGTCGAGTCGCGCGGTCGACGACCTGGAGCAGCTCGTCGAGCTCGAACGGCTTGCGAAGCACGGCGGCGAAGGCGGCGACGTGGGAGCGTGCAGACGAATCCGCTTCGGCTTCGCTGGCATCACGGGGATGGGCGGTGAACATGATCAGGGGAATCGACCGCTGACGCGCACTGAGCGCACCCGCCATGGCCCAGCTGCTGCCGTATTCGGCGGCCCCGGATCCGTCCAGCAGGATGCAGTCGGGCTCGATCCGCCCGACCGACTCGAGCACAGCCTCGTCGGAGACAGGGTCCACCACGGTCACGCGGTATCCCTCATCACCCAGGATGGCGGCGACGACATCGGCCACATCGCGGTCGTCATCGACAACGAGGACGTGGCGCTCGGGCTGACCCTCCTCCATTCGGGGAATCTATCGCGCTGCGATGGACACTGCAAGACGCCCCGAGTGTGGTGCATCCGCCCGTGCTTTTCGAAGTTTGCCGCGGAGGGCCGAAGGTGGGACAATGGCACGGTCAGTCCTTGATCGCGCTTCGGTCCGTGGCCCTCGCCGTTGACCAGGCGACGACAAGGACTCTTCTATTGCGACTCTTCTATTGCGACTCTTCTATTGCGACTTCTCTATTGCTGTGTTCCGGGATGAAGGTTGAGGAGGTCACTTGAGCGACGCGATCGAGGTCACCGGCGAAGTGATCCAGCCACTGCCCAATGCCCAGTTCAAGGTGCGCATGTCCGACGGTCACGAGCTGTTGGCCTACCTTGGAGGCAAGCTGCGGAAGAATCGAATCCGCGTGCTGCTGGGCGATACCGTCAAGGTCGAGCTGTCTCCGTACGACCTCACGCGCGGCCGGATCACTTATCGGATGCGCGGCTAGCGTCATTCGCGCTCGTAGGTTCCCACGTGCCAGAGCCCGACCCGGGTGCGGGCCAACGGGCGGAATCCATGGGCCTCCAAGCGGCGCGCCACGCGGCGCAGATCGTGGACGTAGCCACGACAGCCGCCGTGCGCCAGGTCCCACACGTTCTCGGCCGCCCATAGCGGGCGGTTGACCAGCCCGCGCCACCCGCGCGACTCGGGCACCGTGATGCCGATGCGCTCCACGGCCAGCTCGCCGGCCCGGGCAGCCAGCCGGTCGGGATCGTCGAAGCAACAGATCACCCGATCGAGCACGACCCAGTCGTGTGCCGCCACCTCGGCGTCGGCCGCGTTCCCCACATCGAATCGTGCCTGTCCATCGAAGCCGGCCCGCGCGACGCGCTGCCGTGCGATCTCCACGCTCGACGCCGACAGATCGATTCCGGTGACCCGGGAGGCCCCCATCTCGAGCAGTCCGAGGCTCAACCCGCCGGTGCCGCACCCGAGCTCGAGGACCGATGGCCGGCGCTGCGGCGCATCCCGGAGCAGGTCGAGCAGGGCCGCGGAGACATCGACCATCTCCGGGAACTCGTCCGCATCGGTCCATTCGCCGGCCATCCGGTCGAAACGCCTGGCGATGCGTGGATCGGCGTGCGGGGCGGCGTGCGGGGCGGCGTGCGGGGCGCAGCAGTCGCGGGCGCCCTCGTCGGGCTGACGTTGCATGAGCGCAGAGCGTACCGCTTTCCAGTGAGCGTACCGTGGCCCCCATGATTCAGCAGATCATTCCGATCCTGCGGGTGGCCGATGCGGAAGCGGCGCTCGCCTGGTACGCGCGTCTTGGGTTCGAGCGCGACTTCGAGCATCGCTACGAGCCGGGCCTCCCGCTCTACCTCGGGATCCGCCACGGCGACATCCGCCTGCACCTGTCCGAGCACCACGGCGACGCGCGACCGAACACGCTCGTCTACGCCTGGACCGATGACGTGGACGCGATCGCGGCGGAGTTCGGAACCTCCGTCCACGCTGAGCCGTGGGCGCGCGAGATCGAGCTGACCGATCCGGACGGGAACCGCCTTCGCATCGGCCAGGCCATCGACACGTAGGCGGGCTCCGTCCAGCCATCGATCAGGTTGGTGGTATCCGACTCGGATTCGCGACGATCCCTCACGTACCAACGTGATCGATGGTAGGCGACTCACGGCAGGCTGAAGCGGCACGAATCGGGGCCTGGCGGGCGAACCTTTCTGGATACCACCACTGGTGTCCGTAGATGAGGGAAACCTGGCGCGGATTGAGCCGCCACAGAGCCCTGTGATATCCTCCGTGCCGATGCGTTGACGCGGGATCAGTACGCGCTGCCCTCGTTCGACAGCGAGCCGGAGATGGTGCAAGCCGGCGTGCGAGTAGCGCGGAACTCACCCGTCGAGCAGCCGGATGACAAGTTCGGCCGATTGGCGACCGATACAGCGCCGACGAGTGGACCGATACGAACACGTGGGGTTGTAGCTCAGCTGGGAGAGCACCTGCATGGCATGCAGGGGGTCGGGGGTTCGAGTCCCCCCAGCTCCACCAACCTTCATCGGTCAAGCTCAGGTGGTACCGCGAAGATGTGAGCCCCTTCGTCCTGGCGACGGAGGGGCTTGGTGTTGTCCGAACGAGCGAGCGAACGAGATGATCCAGACGGGAAGCGGCGAAGCGAAGACGGCCCGGGACGGCCGGCGCTGGACGCTGCGCCCGGGACGCCCGACCGACGGCCGCGCATTGGCCTCCCTGTTCGCCGCGGTCCGCGAGGAGGGCCGCTGGCTGATCACCATGCCAGGAGCCGTGAGCCCCCCGTCGGAGGCGTTCTGGATCGGCGAGCTGATCCGCGCCTCGGAGCACCTGGTCCTGGTTGCCGAGGCCGATGGCGATGTGGTCGGCAACGTCCTGGTCAGCGTCGAGCGGGGCGTGGCGACCGAGCACATCGGTACCCTCTCGATCTGCGTCGCGCGCGACTGGCGCGACATCGGGATCGGCCAGGAGTTGGTCGGGGCCGCCCAGCGCTGGACCCGCGAGCGTGGCCTGCGCAAACTGGCCCTGGGCGTGTTCCCCGACAACGAGCGCGCCATCGCCGTCTACGAGCGCCGTGGCTTCGTGCGCGAGGGCCTGCGCCTGCGGCAGTACCGATCCGGCGACGCCTACCGCGACGAGGTCCTGATGGCCTGGTTCCCTGGGGGCGAGGAGGCGGGGACATGAGGATCCACGCGATCTCGCGGATGAGTCACCTGGTGACTTCTACGCACCATCTCGGCCGATTCCGGCAGCTGCGTGATGCGGTGCGGGCGTCCGCTGAGCGTGGCCGGCACCTCCAACACCACGCCAGCCGCCCGAACCCTCGCGTACGAGTGACGGGATTGCTGGCCCGCGATTCCGGAGGGCACGCATGACCGCCGAGACACGGACCCGCACTCGCCGCGACCGCTTCGACCCGGCCTCCTTCGAGCAGAAGTGGCGCGACCGCTGGGAGGCGGATCAGCTGTATGTCGCCCGCGACGACGACCCCCGCCCGAAGCGCTACGACCTGACGATGTATCCGTACCCGTCCGGCGACATGCACATCGGCCACTGGTTCGCGATGACCGGCCCGGACATCGTGGCCCGCATGCATCGGATGCAGGGCTACAACGTCATGTTCCCGATGGGCTTCGACGGCTTCGGGCTGCCGGCCGAGAACGCGGCGATCGATCGCAATGTCCACCCGGCGAAATGGACGTACTCGAACATCGACAACATGCGGCGCCAGATGCGGCTGATGGGCACCAGCTTCGACTGGACGCGCGAGGTCGTCACCTGCGACCCCGAGTACTACCGCTGGCAGCAATGGCTGTTCCTGAAGCTGTACTCCGCAGGGCTCGCCTACAAGGCGATGGGCGCGGTCGACTGGTGCCCGAAGGACAAGGTCGTGCTGGCCCGTGAGCAGGTCGAGGGCACCGAGCGGCGCTGCTGGCGATGCGGCACGCAGGTCGAGAAGCGGGACCTGGAGCAGTGGTGGTTCCGGATCACGAAGTACTCCGACGAGCTGCTCGACTTCAGCGGGATCGACTATCCGGACCCGATCCGGCTGATGCAGACGAACTGGATCGGTCGCTCCGAAGGCACGGAGATCGACTTCCCTGTCGAGGCCGATGATGTCGAGCCGATCAGGGTCTTCACCACCCGCCCCGACACGGTGTTCGGCGCCACCTTCATGGTGCTGGCACCCGAGCACCCGCTCGTATCGGTCCTGACGACCGAAGATCGCAAGGCCGATGTCGATGCCTACGTCGCCAACGCGCGGCGCGAGACCGAGATCGAGCGCATGAGCACGGAGCGTGAGAAGACCGGCGTCTTCATCGGTGCAAACGCGGTCAACCCCATGACGAACGAGCGCATGCCGATCTGGATCGCCGATTACGTGCTGCCCGGCTACGGCACCGGTGCGATCATGGCCGTCCCCGCCCACGACGAGCGCGACTACGCGTTCGCGAGGACGTTCGACCTGCCGATCCGCTACGTCGTGGCACCCGCCTCCGGCGAGCTGCCGACCGATGCCGCGTTCGTGTCGCACAGCGCCGATGAGGTGCTCACTGACTCCGGCGAGTTCACGGGCATGCCGGCGTCCGAGGCGATCGGTGCCATCACCAGGCAGCTGACCGATCTGGGGCTGGGCCAGGCGGCAGTCACCTACCGGCAGCGCGACTGGGTCGCCGGTCGCCAGCGCTACTGGGGAGCCCCGATCCCCATCGTGTACTGCGACGAGCACGGCGCACAGCCGGTACCGGAGGACCAGCTGCCGGTCGTCCTGCCGGAGGACGTCGACTTCGCGCCGACCGGCGTCAGCCCTCTGCAGAACCACGCGGGGTTCCTCAACGCCGAATGCCCGGTGTGCGGCGGCCCGGCACAGCGCGAGACGGACACGATGGACACGTTCGTCGACTCGAGCTGGTACTTCCTGCGCTTCTGCTCGCCGCACTACGAGGCCGGCCCATTCGATCCCGAGAAGGTGCGCCAGTGGATGCCGATCCACGTCTACGGCGGCGGCGCCGAGCACGCAGTCATGCACCTGCTCTACTACCGCTTCTTTGTGAAGGCCCTGCGCGACCTGGGCATGCTCGACGTCGACGAGCCGACCCTGAGGCTGCGCAACCAGGGCCAGATCCTGGGCGCGGACCACCATCGGATGAGCAAGTCGCGTGGCAACGTGCAGGCACCCGACGAGCTGGTCGCTCGCTATGGCTCCGACACGGTACGCGCCTTCCTGATGTTCATCGGCCCGTGGGAGCAGGGCGGGCCGTGGAACCCGTCGGGGATCGACGGCCTCCATCGCTGGTTGGCCCGCGTGTGGGGTGCCGCCGTCCCTGAGGCGGCGTCCGGGACGCCCGCTGGCGCCGAGGGCCTGGAGCTGACCCGCGCGCTGCTGCGGTTGACCCACGTGACGATCGACGCGGTCACTGAGGACTACGAGGATTTCCACTTCAACACCGCCATCGCCAAGCTCATGGAGCTGACGAACGCGATCATCCGTGAGCGCGAGGCTGGGATGGCCGGCACCGATGCCTACGCCGAGGCGGTCGACGCGCTGCTGCTCCTGCTGGCGCCGGTGGCGCCGCACATCGCCGAGGAGCTGTGGGCGCGGCGTGGCAACGAGTACAGCGTCCACCAGCAGCCGTGGCCGGTGGCCGACCCGGCGCTGGCGGCCGCGGACACGATCGAGCTGCCGGTCCAGGTGGACGGCAAGCTGCGCGATCGCCTGGTGGTCACGCCCGACACGCCCGCCGAGGAGATCGAGCGCATGGCGCTGGCATCCGAGCACGTGCAGCGCTACCTGGCCGGTCGTGCGCCGATGCGGGTCATCCAGGTCCCCGGTCGACTCGTCAACGTCGTCACGCCGCGCGACTGAATCGCCGACTTCGTTGCGAGTAAGCGTCCGATAACCCGCCGGTAAGGGGCGGCGACGTAGGCTTCCGTCCTGCTTCCGTTGCTCGGCGCCGAGTGCCCGGGCGCCGGGCTTCGGACGCAGCTGCTCCCCGTCCACATCTGCTCGCCTCCGCCGTGGAGGTGGCCCGTGTCCCGCTCCGACCGTATCCTCGTCGCCGGCATCGGCATCGCCATCGTCCTGGCGGTGGCGGCTGCCTGGCTGCTGCTGATTCCCGCCGAAGACGCCGCGACGGAGCCTCCCGACGGAGCCGCCATGCTCGTCGGCACGCCCGGGCCGTCGACGGCCGCATCGGGCAGCGCCGCACCACCGGTCAGCATCGTCGTGGATGTCGAGGGCGCGGTCGCCGAGCCCGGGGTCCGCGAGCTGCCCGCCGGATCGCGGATCGCGGACGCGATCGCTGCTGCCGGTGGCTATGGCGCCGATGTTGACCTGGCCGCAACCGCTGCGTCCATCAACCTGGCACAGCCGATGGCGGACGGGGAGCAGGTCTACGTCCCGCGCATCGGTGACGCCGCGGTGGCAGGTGGTGTGGGGCCAGAGCCATCCATCCCCGGCGGAAGCGCCGGAGGCGGCAGCCCGACCGGCGGTCTCGTGGACATCAACACAGCCAGCCCCGAGCAGCTCGAGGCGCTGCCCGGCATCGGTCCGGTGACCGTCCAGAAGATCGTGGCCGCGCGGCAGGAGCAGCCGTTCGCGTCGCTCGACGATGCCGTCCAGCGCGGCGTCCTGAACCGGGGGCAGGTGGAGGACATCCAGGGGCTCGCCACGGCCGGGTGAGCGGGCATGGGCGCCGGTCGATTCGTCCTTCCCATCACGCTGCTCGGGACGGCAGCCGGGATCCTTGCCGCCGACCACCTCGGGCCACTGCCAGTCGTGGGGCTGCTCATCGCCGCCGGAGCTGCGGCCGCCGCCCTTGGCGGTGTCGTCGGTCGTGGCCGCGTGGCCATCGGGCTCGTCATCGGCGGGGTGATGATCGGGTCGATCGCCGTCGGATCGTGGCGGGCGACCGCCGTGGACTCCGCGGCCATGGAAGGCCGGTCGGTCGCGACCCTCGTGGACGGCGCCGAGCACGATCTGGTCGGCACGGTCATCGACGATCCGCGTCCCAGGGAGGATCGGCTCCAGCTGGTCCTCGGCGAGCTGCTGGTCGCGCACGAGGGGCGAGCGGTCGGGCTCGACGATCGGCTCCTGGTCTGGCTCCCGCGCGGCATCGATGCCGGAAGTGGCGATCGGCTCCGGGTGCGGACGAGGATCGAGCTGGCGGAGGACTTCGACGGCTTCGCGTACCGCGCCTATCTCCAGCGTCAGGGCGTGGGAGCCATCGGCCGCGCGCGTGGCGCCGAGGTCGTGGCCGGCGCGAGCGGCCCGGGCGCGCTGCTCGCCGGCCTGCGCGGCACGCTCCTGGACGGCCTGAACAGCATCATCCCCGAGCCCGAGGCGGCGCTCGGGGCGGGAATTCTGCTCGGCGTGCGGGCCTCGATCGCGCCCGAGATCAGCGACGCCTTCGCGACCGCCGGCCTCACCCACGTGGTCGCCATCTCGGGCTGGAACATCGCGATCGTCGCCGCCCTGGTGGCGGCCGCAGCACGACCGCTGGAGCGGCGTCCCGGCGGACGCTGGACGACCGCGATCGTGGCCGTGGCCGTGGTGAGCGGATACGTGCTCCTCACCGGCGCGAGCCCATCGGTCGTGCGAGCCGGTCTGATGGCCGGCGCCATGCTCGTCGCTCGGCTGGGCGGTTCCCGCGCGCATGCGGCATCGGCGCTCGAACTGGCCGCGCTCGTCATGCTGCTGGCTGCGCCGCCGGTGCTGTGGGACGTCGGATTCCAGCTCTCGCTGCTGGCCACCGCCGGCCTGATCTGGTTCGGCGCCCCAGTCGAGCGGCGCCTGGCCGGACTGCCCGGCTGGATCCGCGAGCCCGTGGCCCTGACGCTGGCCGCTCAGCTCACCTCGCTGCCGGTGATCCTCGTCAACTTCGAGCGCCTCTCGATCGTTGCGCCGCTGGCGAACGTGCTCGTCGTGCCCTTCGTGCCGATCGCCATGCTCTTCAGCGCCATCGCCTCGGTCGTCGGGTGCCTGGCCGGCACGCTGCCGGTGCCGGTCATCGGCGACGCGGCGGCCTGGCTGGCCGGCGGGGCTGCCTGGCTCGTTCTGCGGGTGATCGTGACGCTCGGCGGCTCCGTGGCGTCGCTGCCATACGCCGCGGTCGATGTCAGCGTGCCGCCGGGGCTGGCCGCGGCGTGGCTGCCGATCCTCGGCCTCGTCAGCTGGGCGCTGCGCGATGCCTCCAGCGTGCCCGAGGCCGGCGCCTCTCCGGAAGCGGCGGTCGGGCGCGTGGCGTCAACCCTGCGGCGCGTCGTGCGGCCGCTGCCGGTCGCCGCCGGGCTCATCGCAGTCCTGCTGGCGATCACCGTCGCCTCCCGGCCGGACGGGCTCCTCCACCTCACCACCCTCGACGTCGGGCAGGGGGACGCCATCCTGGTCGAGACCCCCAGCGGCGCCACCATGCTCGTCGACGGCGGACCGGACCCCGAGCTGACACTCCGCCGCCTGGGCGCGAACCTGCCGTTCTTCGCGCGCCGCATCGACCTCGTGGCGCTCAGCCACCCGCACCAGGATCACGTCGCCGGGCTGGTGGAGGTGGCGCGGCGCTTCGGCGTGCGGCAGCTGCTGCACGCCGGCATCGGCTTCGAGAACCCTTCCTACGACCGGCTCCTGGCCGATGCAGATGGCTTCTCCATCACTCGCGCCCGTGCCGGGCAGGTGCTGGCGCTCGACGCGGGGACCACGGTGGAGGTCCTCTACCCATCGGAGGCCGATGCGTCCGCACCGCTGCCCGAGGGCGACATCAACAACGGCTCGGTGGTGGTGCTGGTGCGGCACGGCGGTTTCAGCGCGCTCCTCACCGGGGATGCCGAGGCGCCCGTCGAGGCGGTCCTCCTGGCACGCGGCCTCGCCGAGCCGGTCGACCTGCTGAAGGTCGGTCACCACGGCTCGACATCGTCGACGACACCCTCCTTTCTCGACGCGCTGCGCCCGTCGGTGGCCACGATCAGCGCGGGCGAGGGAAACGAATACGGCCATCCGGCGCCCGAGACGCTGGCGCTGCTCGGCGCCCGACCCGGAATTGCCGTGTTCCGGACCGATCTCGACGGCGACATCGAGGTCGCCACCGATGGCCGCACCTATCGCGTTCGGACCGATGCCGGCTGGAGCCCGCGGCGACCGGCCACCGGAGCCGCCGATGCGGGTAGCATCGCCGCATGGCGATCCCCGACCGATCCACCGCACGGCGGCTGCTCGAGGACGCGCACCTGCCCGACGGGATCGTCGTCCACTCGGAGGGCGTCGCCCGCGTCGCTCGTGCTGCAGCCGGGTTGGTGGCGGAGGCCGCCATCCCGGTCGATGGCGCGCTGGTCGAAATGGCCGCGCTGCTGCACGACATCGACAAGGTCGAGATCCGGCGCACCGGCGGCGAGCACGGCATCGTCGGCGCGCGGCGGCTCGAGGCAATGGGCTACCAAGAGCTCGCGATGCCGGTCGCCTCCCATCCGCTCGCCTGCCTGCTCGACGATGAGCGCTTTCCGATCGGCTGGCCGTCCGTGCTGGTGGCCGTGGCCGACCGGCACGTGGGACAGGCGTTCATGACCATCGACGAGCGGCTTGACGACATGAAGGAGCGGCATCCGACGTTTGCCGCCCAGATCGAGCTGGCGCGGCAGCCGGCCCATGCCCTCGAGGAGGAGCTGGCCGAGGTGGCCGGCCTCTCGGTCGACGCGTTGGTCGAACGGCTGCGAGCCGCCTGGGAGGCCGGCGCGTGAGCGTCTCGCTGCTCCTCGCGCACGGCGACGACGGCTTCGCGCTCGACGCGGTCCTGCGCGAGTTCGCAACCCAGATCGATGCGACGGACCGCGTCGAGATCTTCCCGGGCGCGACGCCCGACGAGGCGGCGATCGACCGCGCTCAGCTCGAGGCCGCCACGATGAGCATGTTCGGCGCGCATCTCGCCGTGCTGCGCCAGCCGCTGCGGGCCGCCGGTCGCTCGAATTCCGCCGCCGATCGACTGCTGGCCCTGGTGACCGAACTGCCGGATGGATCGGCCCTGGCGCTGGTCGAGGAACGACCGTCGCGCGATATCGCCCGGCCCCCTGCCCTGCTGAAGCGGCTGGAGGCAGCCGTGAAAGATCGCGGCGGCCGCGTCTCGCAGCGGGCGGCGCCGCGACGGGGCGAGCTCCGCGCCTGGATCACCTCGCACGCGGCCGCCATCGGTCTGAAGATCGAGGTCCGGGCGGCGCACATCCTGGCCGAGCGCATCGGCGGCGCGATCTGGGAGACCGATGTGGAGCGCGGCGAGATGACGCGCGTCGCCGACTCCGAGCTGCGCAAGCTGGCCACCTACGCCGGCGAGCGGCCGATCGGCGTCGACGACGTCGAGGCGTTGACGATCGACGCGCGGCCGGCATCGGTCTTTGCCATCACCAACGCGCTCGATCGACGCGAGCCGGCGGCGGCGGCCGAGGCACTGCGGCGCGCACTGGCCGAGGGTCAGCCCGGGCTGCGGATCCTGGCCTCGCTGGCCGGGCGCGTGAGCGACCTCATCGTGACCCGTGACCTGCTGGCGGCGAAGGCGCCACCGGCCGAGATCGCGAAGCGGGTCGGTCGTGGGAACGTGCGCGTGGCCGAGCGGATCGCGGAGGCGGCGCGGCGCTATCGGGGAGAGGAGCTGGACGCGATGCTCATCGGTCTGTGGGAGGCCGACCGCGCCATCAAGACGAACGAGATGAGCGAGGAGCCGGCCCTCGTCGCCTGGCTGGGCGAGCACCTGCTCGCGCGCAGGGCTGGCTGAGCGTCCACGTCAGTCATGGCTTGCGCTCTGTATCACGCGTGATACACTTCTGGTATGGCAGACGTCACGATTCGCGAGCTTCGGAATCGCGGTGGACATGTGATTGATCGTGTGGTGGCCGGTGAGCGGTTGGTGGTCACACGCGCGGGCCGTCCCGTGGCCGAACTTCGGCCGCTTGGACCGCATCGACTGTCTGCCGCCACGATCCTCGAACGGTGGCGCGGGGTGCCTCGCGTCGACCTTGCCCGACTGCGAAGCGATCTCGACGCTGTCATCGAACCCGAACTGTGAGCGACTCCGAGGCGGGCCTGCTTGACACGAGCGCGGTGATCCTCCTGCCCGAGTTGACCGATCCGGCAGCTCTGCCGTCGAAGCCGGTGATCTCCGCGATCACCCTTGCCGAGCTGTCGGTCGGACCCCTCGTCGCCGTCGACGAGACCGCGCGCGTCAGCCGGCAGGCACAGCTCCAGCGCGCAGAAGCCGATTTCGACGCGCTCCCCTTCGACGCCGATGCGGCCAGGGCGTTCGGGCGGGTGGCCGCATCGCTGCGACGCTCAGGACGCAAGGCGGCCGCTCGGGCGTTCGACGCAATGATCGCCGCCATTGCGATCGCCAACGACCTGCCGATCTACACGGCGAATCCCGACGACTTCGCGCACATCGACGGCTTGAAGGTTGTCGCGGTGGCGGCGTCGACCACGTCCGCGGCGGAACCGAAGGAGGGTTAGGCGGCGCCCGCCTGGCCCGCCTGGAGCACCCGATCGGACTCGATCGCGAAGGTGCAGCGCGCGCCGGTGAGCCCGAGGATCCCGATCAGCTGCTGATCGACGTAGAGCTGGCGGCACGGCACGCACAGCGCGCCGGGGATGGCGAAGAAGAGGCGCTCATCGGCCTCCGGCTCGCGGAAGATCGTGTCGAACACACTCGTGAGCAGGGACCCGCTGCAGTAGCGGCAGGTCTCGATCGGGCGCGAACGGCGCGGCTGGTCGGTCATGTGCCGAGCATGCGAAGCCCGGCACGCGCTCTCAATGGGACCGATGGGCCATGAGCGTGGGACCGACGGGGTACTTCCGGCGGGACTAGACCACGCGGACGACCTGGGCGGCCTTGCCCCACAGGCGCTCGAGGCCGTAGTACTCGCGCTCCTCGGGGGCGAAGACGTGGACGATGACCGAGCCGTAGTCGAGGAGCACCCAGCGGGCGGAGTCGCGGCCCTCGATGCCGAGCGGGCGAATCCCGTCGGCACGCAGCTCGTCCACGATGGCGCCGGAGAGCGCGGAAACCTGGCGGTCGCTGCGGCCGGAGCAGATCACGAAGAAGTCGGCCATGGTCGTGAGCTCGGCGGTGCGCAGCATCACGATGTCGTTGCCCTTCTTGTCCGATGCGATCTCGACGATCCGATGCGCCAGCTCGGCGGCCTCGGTCGGGATCTCGACGCGATCCTCCAGGTTCGATCCTCCAGCCTGTGCGGTCAACGGCGATAGAGCCGGCGCTCGGCGATGAGCTCCTCCACGCCGCGCGGCACAAGGTAGCGGATGGTGCGGCCCGCCGCCACCCGGCGACGGATCTCGGTGCTGCTCACATCGAGCGCCGGACCGGTGAGCAGGTGGATGCGCGACGCGTCCGCGCCGAAGCGGTCCGCCAGCACGGCGGGGTCCGGCAACGCGCTTCCCGGGCGGGGCCCGACCACCCACTCGATCATCTGGAGCAGCCGATGCGGATCGCGCCACGTCTCGACGGTCTCGAGCGAGTCGGCGGCCATGACGAGGAAGAGATCGGCGCCGGGGTGCATGGCGCGGAGTTCGGGCACGAGGCCGACCGTGTACGACGGCCCGTCGCGCTCGAGCTCGATCGCGGACAGCTCAAAGGCGGAGTCGTCACCGATGGCCACGCGCGTCATCTCGAGCCGATGCTCCGCCGCGGTCACCGGCTCGTCGAGCTTGTGCGGCGGCGTGGACGCCGGCACGAACAGGACCCGATCGAGTCCGAGCGCCTCGGCCGCCAGGGCTCCGAGCCACAGGTGGCCGACGTGCGGCGGGTCGAAGGTGCCGCCCAGGACGCCGATGCGCGTCACTCGTCGTCGCCCCATTCGAGCTCGGTCCCACCGATGCGCACCATCGTGCCCGGCGCAGCGCCACGCTCGCGCAGCTCGACGTCGATGCCGAGGCGTTCCAGGAGCCGCCAGAAGCGGTCGCGCGACTCGGGGTTCTCGAAGTCGGTGCGAGCGGCCGCCGTCTCGACGCGCCTGCCACTGACGCGCAGCGCGCCGTCCTCGGCGACGACCTGCCAGCCCTCGGCCAGCGGGTCGAAGCGATGCACGCGCATCTCCTCGGGCGTCGTCGCGGCTTCGGCCGTCGCCTGCTCGAGCGCGGTGGCCAGCGTCGCCCGCAGCTCGTCGAGACCGGTCCCGTCGTGCGCGCTCACGCCAATCGGCCCGGTCCCCCCGGACCGGAGCGCGTCGCGCAGCTCGGGCCAACGCTCGCGCACCTCGGCCAGGTCGAGCTTGGTGACGACGATCGGCATCGAGCGCTCGACCAGGGCCGGGTCGTGGAGCCGCAGCTCCTCCGCGACCGCCTCCCACTCCCCGATCGGGTCGCGCACGGCACCGTCGACCACGCCGACGATGGCGCGCGTGCGCTCCACGTGGCGCAGGAAGTGGTGGCCGAGGCCACGGCCGGCGTGCGCGCCCTCGATCAGCCCGGGGACGTCGGCGATCACGGCGGTCCGCTCGCCGTCGTCGTCGAGGGCCATGACGCCCAGGTTCGGCGTGACGGTCGTGAACGGGTAGTCCCCCACCTCGGGGCGCGCCGCGGTGAGCGCGGCGAGCAGCGTCGACTTACCGGCATTCGGCGCGCCCACCAGGCCGATGTCGGCGATCAGCTTGAGCTCCAGCTCGATCCAGCCCTCGTCGCCCGGCGTGCCCTTCTCGGCGTGCCTCGGCGCGCGGTTCGTGGGCGTGGCGAAGCGGGCATTCCCGCGGCCGCCGCGGCCGCCCTTCGCGACGACGAGGCGCGTATCGGCCTCGACCAGCTCGCCGATGTACTCGCCGTCGGGCTGGGATCGCACCACGGTGCCGGGCGGGACGCGAACGACCAGGTCGGCGCCGTTGCGGCCGTGTGCCTTGCGGCCCATGCCACGTCCGCCGGGCTGGGCCCGGAAGTGCCGCTTGCGCTTGAAGTCGCCCAGGGTGGTCATCCCGGGCTCGACGAGCAGGATGACGCTGCCGCCGCGGCCGCCGTCGCCGCCATCGGGGCCGCCACGCGGGACATGGGCCTCGCGCCGGAAGGTGGACGCGCCATCGCCACCGGCGCCACCGGTGACGTGGACACGAGCGCGGTCAGCGAACACGGGGCTGAGCATAGCAACGCCGGCGCGATGCGCCGGCGTGGGACCCGAGGATCAGCGGCCTAGTAGTAGCGCAGCGGGTTGTCGATGATCCCGTTGACGATCACCTCGAAGTGGACGTGCGGTCCGGTGCACAGTCCGGTGCAGCCCACGCCCGCGATGCCCTGTCCGGCGACGACGTACTGGCCGGGCGAGACCCAGATCGAGCCGAGGTGGTTATAGACGGTGGACATCCCGTTGCCGTGGTCGATCGTGATGACCAGGCCGCCGCCGTTATTGCGCCAGGCGGCCCAGGTCACCACGCCGGCCTGAGCGGCCACGACCTGCGAGCCGTACGAGGCGGCCACGTCGAGCGCGAGATGCCCGGCGTGGTAGTACTGGCTGATCGACCCCGCGGGCACCGGCCAGAGCAGGTTGCCGGCGGCGACCGGCGCCGGCTGGCCACCGGATCCGCCGCGGGAGGAGGTCGCGGTCTGGCCGACGCCCGTCGGAGCGGGAAGCGGCGTGGCATTCGGATCGACCGGGACGGGCGTGGCCATCGGCTCCGTCGCCTCGGCGACGGGGACCTGCGCCGGAAGGGCGCGGTTGACGGCGGTGGAGTCGATCGGCTGGGCGCGCAGGCTGAACGTCGTGCTGCGAGGTGCCTGGGTGGGATCCGCGGCGCCGCGGACGCTCGCCACCAGCGGCAGGAATCCGGGATCTCGGGCGGTCGCACCGGCCTGGACCTGGCTCTGCGCGATGCCGGCGAAGGAGGCGGAGGCGACGAGGCCAACGACGGCGAGGTGGGCAATACCCCGTGTCAGCAGCTGGCTGGCAGTCAAACGGCGATAGAGCCGTCGCGGATCAGGCAATAGGAAGTCGAGCTCCGCCTACACGGGGTGAATCGGTCAAACGCTGACGCATGAGCCGCCGGTCGGTCCGAACCGAGGTCGCTCCCCCGTGGCCGCACGGCCGGGTGTCATGCCGCCGAATGGTAGCAGTGGCCGCGAGGCAGGGTCAACCCGAATCGCGCACGGTGCCGCACCGTACGAACGGCGCGGTCGGATCGGGGCGGTGCGCATCGGTTCAGGGCGCATCGGTGGACAATTGAAGCGCCGGCATCCCGTGCTGCGCGAAGCTCTCGCCATCCTTCGCAAGCGAGATCCATGCCAGCGCTCGTCCACGGGGCGGATCCGGCAGCGTCAGCGGCATCACCAGCGACTCGCCGGGCTCGAGGGCGGGCACCTCGGCATCGAGGCTCTGCAGAGCGGCCGGGGGGAGGTAGAGGTAGGGCTCGTCGCTGGTCTCCCACCCGGCGACGAGCTCCAGGCCCTGCGGCCAGGCTTCGGTGCCGGTGTTGGTGAGGCGTACCCGCAGCCCCCCTTCGGGCAGGAGCGGCGCCCAGTACGGTGGCCCGTCGCCCTCGACGGTGGCCGGGACGGCACCCGGGTCGACGTCCGCGGGGCCGATGCGTCCGGCGAGCTCGCGCTCGCCGAAGAACGTGGCCAGCCCGTCGAGGATGCCCGCCGCGACGGCCTCCTGGCCCGCCGGCGAGGCGAGCAGGTCGTGCTCGGGGCGCAGGGTGATCGAGCCCACCTCGGAGAGGACGACCGGCATCAGCCCGCCGCGCGTGGGCTGCTTCACCGGATCGGGCCGCTCGGGCGTCGTCTCGAACAACGGCGGGGCGACGAGGTAGAAATTGTGGGCCGTGGTCCCACGGTCGCCGCGCTCGTACGCGGCCAGCGGATCGAGGCGCTCGACCACGCCGGATTGCACGAGGTTCGCGAGCAAGGCGGTGCGCTCCGGACCCCACGGCGTCTCATCGGTGTGGAAGGTCTCGCTGAAGGCGATCTCGATGCGCTCGCCTCCCTCGGAGGGCGAGTTGATGTGGATCGAGACGAGCGCATCGGCCTGGGCGAGGTTGGCCAGATCGAGCCGCGCCTGGAGCTCATCGCGGGTGCGTGTCGCCTCGGGCAGGTCGGTGCCGAATCCGGCGAGGCCGTCGCCGTTCACGTCGCGCCAGGCCGGTCCCTCGCAGTCCAGGGGCGGGTAGTCGTCGCCGGCAAGCGCCTCGTCCTCGTCGCGGATCATGACGACGCTGACGCCCTCGGTCTCGAGCAGGTCGCGCAGCTGTCTGGCGATCCCGAGGGTGAGCGTCTTCTCTGCCAGCTCGACGCCGCGCTCGGACGGGTCCGGCACGCCCCAGTCGAGGCAGCCACCGTGACCGGCATCGATGGCTACCACGATGGCCGCCGGATTCGGCGCGTAGACGGCACTCTCCGATCCCGGCGCCGGCTCGACGACGCCCGCCTCGGGCTCGGCGGTCGCGGAGCCGTCCACCGGTTCGGTCGGCGAACGCATCGGTGAAGGGCTGGGGCTCACCGCATCGGCTCCGCAAGCGGCCAGCGCCAGCGCCAGCACGAGGAGGCCGATGGATCGGGTCACGTGCGCGGGGTCGCGATGGGTCAGGAGCGCTCGGAGGCCTCGACCGACTTCGTCAGCGAGACGAGGAACTCGGCGTTGTTCTTCGTCTTGCCGAGCCGCTGCATGAGCAGCTCGATCCCCTCGTTCGGGCCGACCGCGCTGAGCATGCGGCGCATGGTCCAGACCATCCGCAGCTCGTTCTCGTCGAGCAGCAGCTCCTCGCGGCGGGTGCCCGAGCGCAGGACGTCGATGGCCGGGAAGATGCGCTTGTCGCTGAGCTTGCGGTCCAGGGCCAGCTCCATGTTGCCGGTGCCTTTGAACTCCTCGTAGATCACGTCGTCCATGCGGCTGCCGGTGTCGACCAGGCAGGTGGCGATGATCGTCAGGGAGCCGCCGTGCTCGATGTTGCGGGCCGCGCCGTAGAATCGCTTCGGCGGATAGAGCGCCACGGGGTCCACGCCGCCCGAGAGGGTCTTGCCCGACGCCGGCAGGGCGAGGTTGTAGGCACGCGCCAGGCGGGTGATCGAGTCGAGCAGGATCACCACGTCTCGGCCGGTCTCGACCTGGCGCTTGGCGATCTCGAGGCACATCTCCGCCACGCGGGTGTGGTTCTCGGTCGGCTCATCGAAGGTCGAGGAGTAGATCTCGCCGTCGACGCTGCGCTGCATGTCGGTGACCTCCTCCGGCCGCTCGCCGATGAGGGCGACCATGAGGAGCGCTTCCGGCGAGTTCTCGGTGATGCCGGCGGCGATCTGCTTGAGGACGGTCGTCTTGCCAGCCTTGGCCGGCGACAGGATGAGCCCGCGCTGGCCCTTGCCGATGGGGCTGATGAGATTGATCAGGCGCTGGGTCAGGTTCTTCTGATCGGTCTCGAGGTCGAACATGTCGTCGGGGAAGACCGGGACCAGCGAATCGAAGGAGGGGCGCCGCTTGGCCACCTCCGGCTCGACGCCGTTGACGGTGTCGACGCGGAGCAGGCCCCAGTACTTCTCCTGGTCCTTCGGCGCGCGGGTCTGGCCGGTGACGCGGTCTCCGGTGCGCAGGCCGAAGCGACGGACCTGGGAGGAGGACACGTAGATGTCCTGCGGCGAGGGCATGACGCCGTTCACGCGCAGGAACCCGAAGCCCTCGTCGACGATCTCGAGGATCCCCTCGGCCACGCCGGGCTGCCCGTTGCGCTCCTGCGACTGCGACGGTGCCAGCGGGACCACGTCGAGCAGCTTGAGGATGAGGTCCGACTGCTCCATCGCGTCGTGACCCTCGATCTGGTGCTCGGCGGCCAGCTCGCGAAGCTCGTCGATCGGCTTCGCCTGGAGATCGGCCAGGTTCATGCCCGGATCGTCGGCGTCCGTCGGGAAGGGCCCGGTGAAAATCGACGAGTACTGCCCGGACGCGTAGTCGTTTCGTCGCCGCGGCGAATAGCCGCCGCGCTGCTGCGATTGTCGACGGGGGGCGGAGTCCTGACGGCGCCGCGAACGGCGACGCTGCTGCTGTGGTCGCGCGTCGTCGTTCATGGTCTCGCCTGCCAGCGGTGCATCATGTAGGACCTGACCTCGGAAGTTGAACAGGTCGACCCGCAGGTCATCACGGCCAGGGGTCGTGGTGGTCTCGTCCGGGGTCGCGCGTCGGTCAAACGGTCAGACCTTGCGGGTCCCGGCGCGAGTGGTGATGTTGGGGCCCCCGTACCCGCTCATCTCACCGATGAGCTGCGTCCGGATCTGACGCAGGGCGGGACTCCAGTCCAGCACATCATACCCGAGCAGCGCAACAGCGTCGTCGACGGTTGCCGCCGAGCGGATCTCCTCGACGAGCTCCGCGGCGGCCGGGTCGCGCCACCAGGCGGCGGCGTACCGATGCGCCAGCGTCTCACCCAGCATTCCGGCCAGCATGGCCGCGCGAAGTTGTCGAGCCGATGCGCCCGGCGCGGTGACCGCACACAGGTAGCCGGCCTCGGGCACCTCGGCGCCGATGATGTGACCGACGATGCCGCTGTAGTAGGCGCGCGCGATGGCGGGATCGTCCCGCTCCCACAGGCGAAGCTCGTACTGGAGATACCCCAGCTGGCGCCGGATCGCGCCGAGCCGAACGAACGCGGCAAAGTCGGCGAAGGGCGTCACCTCCTCGGCGGCCATGCCCAGCTCGCCGTCGAGCCAGTCGGGCATGCCGACCAGCGATGCGTGGAGCAGGCCGATGGCGCGTGCCACAGTCGGATGCGCGCCGTGATCGGCTCCCGCCAGGAGCGCCCGCCCCAGGCGCCAGCCACGGGCGTCGGGCTCGTCTTCGGCCACGGGGCGTCCGGCGGCGGCGACGGCCCGACGCAGCTCGCGCGAGCCGAACCAGTGATTCCAGGTGGCGCCGTCCTCGATGTGCCAGAGGTCGCCCTCGGTCGCGTCGCCGTGCTCGATGCCGATCAGCGCCAGGTAGCGGCGCAGCGCGGCGTGATAGGCCGTCTCGGACAGGATCGAGAACGTCTCGAGCTCGGCGGCGAGGGCCGCCGCGTCGATCCCATCGGGCGCGAGTGCCCCGTCGAGGGCGCCGTCGTACCCCGCCTCGCGGCCGGCGTGCCCCCACCTGGCTGCGCGCTGCTCGTAGAGCGGATTGAGCGCATCGACCGCCTCGACCCAGCCGGCGAACAGCCCGTCACGCTGGTGACGGCCGTCGGTCCGTGCGATCCGCTCGGGGAGCGCCAGGAACGCGATGCGTTCCCCGCGCCACACGACGATGGCATCACGCTCCGCGACCTCGATGGCGCGGTCGAGATCGGGGGCCTCCATCGAAGGTCGCCGGTTCGGGGTGCGGGTGGTCATGCTCTGCTCTCGGCGGGTTCGGTCTTCGCGCGGGTCCGGCGTCGTGGGGTGCCGACCTCGTGACCGACCCGTTCCACGGCCGCCCCAACGAAGTCCCGGAACAGCGGGTGGGGCCGATTCGGGCGGCTCTTCAGCTCGGGATGCGCCTGGGTGGCAACGAACCACGGGTGGTCGCGCAGCTCAATGTACTCGACCAGGCGGGCGTCGGGTGACACGCCGCTGAACGCCATGCCCGCCGCGGAGAGCCGGTCGCGGTAGGCATTGTTGACCTCGAACCGATGACGATGGCGCTCGTAGGCGATCTCGGTCCCGTACGCCGCGCGCACCTTCGAGCCCTCCTCGAGCCGGGCCGGA
This sequence comes from Candidatus Limnocylindria bacterium, assembly GCA_050695815.1. GTDB lineage: Bacteria > Chloroflexota > Limnocylindria > QHBO01 > QHBO01 > JACDBZ01. Next base: position 23,544 of record JBOGSW010000022.1, read on the forward strand.
TAGAGACCGAGGCGCATGGTGCCACCCTTGTCGGTCACGTCGGCCTGGTCGGGCATGAGGTCGATCACCGGGTGCTCCGTGAAGACGTTGAACTCGCTCGAGTTCGCATCGTCGGTGCCGAGCGCCTCGCGCGCGAACTCGATCACGGCGCACTGCAGCCCCAGGCACAGGCCCAGGAACGGAATGTCGTTGCGTCGCGCCCAGCGGATCGCGCGAATCTTGCCCTCGACGCCGCGATAGCCGAACCCACCGGGCACGACCAGGCCGGCGGCTCCGGCCAGCTCCTGGGCCACCTGCTCAGGCTCGATGCGCTCGAGATGCTCGGAACGGATCCAGCGGACCTTGACCTCGACGTTGTGGTGCAGCGCGGCGTGCTTCAGGGCCTCGCCGACGCTGATGTACGCGTCGGGCAGCTCGGTATACTTGCCGACGATGGCGATCTCGACCTCCCGACGCGGGGCGCGGATGCGGTTGACCAGCTCCTGCCAATCGCCGAGATCGGGCTCGGTGGCCGGCAGCTCGAGCTCGCGGGTGATGAGCTTGCCGAGCCCGGCGCGCTCGAGCTGGATCGGCACCTCGTAGATGCTCTTCGCGGTCTTGAGCGGAATGACGGCGTGGACGTCGACATCGGTGAAGAGGCTGACCTTGTCGAGGATCTCGTCGTCGATCGGCTCGTCGCTGCGCAGGATGATCACGTCGGGCTGGATGCCGATGCCGCGCAGCTCCTTGACCGAGTGCTGCGTGGGCTTCGTCTTCAGCTCGCCGGTGGCGCCGATCTCCGGCAGCCAGGTGACGTGCACGTAGAGGACGTTCCGACGTCCCACGTCCTTGCGCATCTGGCGGATCGCCTCGAGGAAGGGCAGCGACTCGATGTCGCCCACCGTGCCGCCGACCTCGACGATCACGACGCCGTGGGCCGCCAGGCCGCTGCTGGCCACCGAACCGGTCCCCTCGCGCGCGACGCGGGCGATGCGCTCCTTGATCTCGTTGGTGATGTGCGGGATGACCTGCACCGTGCCGCCCAGGTAGTCGCCGCGCCGTTCCTTGGCGATCACGCTCTGGTAGATGCGCCCGGTGGTGACGTTGCTGGCCTGCGACAGGTTCTCGTCGATGAAGCGCTCGTAGTGACCGAGATCGAGATCGGTCTCGGCGCCGTCATCGGTCACGAAGACCTCGCCGTGCTGGTAGGGCGACATCGTGCCGGGATCGATGTTGATGTACGGGTCGAGCTTCAGGATGCTGACCGGCACGCCACGGGCCTTGAGGATGCGGCCGATGCTGGCCGCGGTGATGCCCTTGCCGAGTGAGCTTGTGACCCCGCCCGTGACGAAGACATACTTCGGCATCGGTCTTCTTCGCACCTCGCGGTGGCTGGGGCGGCGGTCTCGGGTGAATCAGGGCCGCGCGCGAATGGCCTCGCCTTGGCCACTCGGGAAGCGATCATACCGCACCGGCGCGTAGGATGCGGCCGTGCTCGGACTCGTGCGCCTCGTGCATCCAGCTCCGACGGCCGCGGTCGTCATGCTCGCCGCGGCGCTCGCGGCGATCCTCAGCGCGCAGAGCGGCGAGTCCGCGCTGGCGCCGCGCGTCATGCTGGTCACGCTCAGCGTGCTCGGCTCGCAGATCCTGACCGGGGCGCTCAACGACTGGGCCGATCGCGAGCGGGACGCCGCGGTCCAGCCCGCGAAGCCGATCCCCGCCGGCGAGGTGGCTCCGAGACGCGCGCTGATGGTGGCCGGCGGTGGCCTCGCGCTCCAGGTCGCGACCTCGATTCCGCTGGGTCCCGCGCCGCTGCTGATCGGCATCGCAGCCTCCGCCTCCGCCGTCGCCTACAACCTGTGGCTCTCGCGGAGCGTCGCGTCGTTCCTCCCGTATCTCATCAGCTTCGGGCTGCTCCCGATCTGGATCGCCACGGGCGTGGGCGTGCCGTACGAGCGGATCGCCGCGGCCCCGCTCCTCGTCGGGCCGTTCGCCGCGGCCGCGCACCTGGCCAACATGGTGCGCGACTTCGACGCCGACGCGCGACTGGGCTCCGGCAACCTCGCGCAGCGTATCGGTCGCCGCACCGCCTTTGCGCTGGCATGGGGTCTGGCCATGGCGGTCGGCATCGGCGTCGGTGCGGCGTTCGTGCTGGGGGGCAGCGCCGCACCGGTCAGCCTGGCGCTCGGCGCGGTCGGGATCCTTGCGGTTGCGCAGGGGATCGCCGGCCCCCATCGGCTCTGGGCGGGAATGTTGATCGCCGCCGTCTGCTGGACCGCCTCGTGGGCGCTGGCCACCGGCTGACACGTCGCGGGCGGGGGGCGGTCCCTTTCGCGCGCGTTCTGGGAAAGGTGGCTCGCGTTGGGGCCGCGCGCTGTTCCGACTGGAGCTGGAGCCCTCCCGTTTGGAAATTTGCTCCCGTGGCGGCACATTGTCCGGGAGTCGGACCGCCGCCGAGCCCACGTTGAGCGTGGACAGGGCCTCGAGGCAGCGCATCTCCCGGCTAATGCTCCGGTAGACGCACAATCTTCCAAACGCGGTGCCGCGTTCGGAATACTGCTCCCGTGGCGCGCATTACGCGCAACGGCGAACTGGTCGGCGCCGTGTTCGGAATTTCGCTCACGTGGCGCGCATTACGCGCATCGACGCGCGTTCACGCGCTACGGCTATCGGCCCGCGAGGGGGTCAGATGGCGTCGTCGAGCTCCATCTCCTCGTCATCGGTCTCTTCGGTGAGCTTGAGCCACACGAACAGGCCGGCGAGGATGGTGACCGGGATCACGACGAGGGCGGCGAGGAGTGCGCCGATGCTGATGAGAAGGACCTTGATCGCCTTCATGGAAGATGTCTCCCCTGGCTACTGCGCGCCGGGCGTCTCCGGCGCAGGCTGGCGTCGCTGCTCAGGTGCGGCCTCGATCATAGCCAACATCTCGTCCCGCGTGAACTCGGACAGCTGGTGGCCCGCTCCCTGGCTGCCGGCCACACCGAACAGCCGGAGCACGTAGGTGCCCTCCTGCTCGAAGAAGAAGACGTCGTGTGCCTTCTGTCCGTCGATGTAGGCCCCGAGGATGCGCAGCGACAGCTCGTAGTAGTTGACGAGGTCGGGATGCGGCTTGTCGTCGGGGGCGCCGCCGCGGCCGCTCTCGGCGACCTCCATGAGCTCGCCCACCTGGTCGTCGGTGAGCTCGATCGTTCGCTTGATGAGCGCGCCGAAGCTGTCCGAATCGGCACCGCCGCCTGCCATCCCGAGGCCCTGGAGCACGAAGCCCTGCTCGAGCTCGAGGAGGAGGATCTCCTTGAGGCGCTCGCGATCGGCGTAGGCGCCGATGCTGCGGAGGACCTCCTCCCAGTCCTGACGTGGGCTTCCGTCGTAGATTCGCATGGCGCCGGACGTCCCTCCGCTCGCTCGCCGGGTGGCCGGGTGAGCATAGCGCTCGGGTCGTTCAGGTCAAGGCCGATGCGATAGCGCCCGCGGAGCGTGCGTTGTTCACGATGAGACCGATGTTGACCTCGAGCGTGCGGCCCCCCGAGGCCCGCCACAGGAAGGACAGCAGGTGTGGCGTGACCGCACCGCCGCGCACGCCGTTCTTCTCCGCGTCGCGCAACCCTTCGGTGATCCAGGACTCTAGCTCGGCGCGGTCCAGCGCCAGGTCCGTGGGCGGCGGTTGCACCACGAGGATGCTCCCGGCTCCAGGCAGCGACCGATGCGCGCGAATCGCCTGCGCGGCCTCCTGCGCGCCGTCGACCCGGTGGGCCAGGGACAGTCCGCTCCCGGTGCTGTAGAAGGCGGGCATCTCGTCGACCCCGTAGCCGATGACCGGCACGCGGCGCGTCTCGAGCATCTCGAGCGTGCCCGCCAGGTCGAGGATCGACTTCGCCCCGGAGCAGACGACCGCGACCGGCGTCGCCGCCAGCTCGTCGATGTCGCTCGACACGTCGAACGAGCCCGCGGCGCCACGGTGCACGCCACCGATCCCGCCGGTCGCGAAGACGGCGATGCCCGCCATGTGGGCGATACGCATCGTGGCGCTGACCGTGGTCGAGGCCAGTCGACCCGCGGCCAGGAACGGGCCGAGATCGCGCGAGCCGGCCTTGGCGACCTCGCCCGTCGGATCGGCCAGGCGCTCGAGCAGGTCGCGATCGGCCCCGACGACGAGCCGGCCGTCGGCGACGGCGGTGGTGGCGGGCACGGCCCCCGACTCGCGGACGGCGGCCTCTGCGGCGAGCGCCGTGTCCAGG
>JBOGSW010000023.1:0-18572 GCA_050695815.1 Candidatus Limnocylindria bacterium
GCGAACGCCGGCCGCGGCGCGGCAGCTCGCGAGCCGTGCACGCCGCCGCGTGCGGGCCGAGGCGCCCGAGCCGGACGCCGACGTCGCCGTCCAGCGCCGAGCGGTGGACGCCTTCCTCGCCGCGGCACGCGACGGTGACTTCGAGGGACTCCTGCGTGTGCTGGACCCCGACGTCGTCCTGCGAGTCGACGGCGGCCCGAACGCCCCGCGAGCGTTCGTCCGGCCACCGCTCGTCGGTGCCGAGGCTGTGGCGCGCGGGGCCGAGGGGTTCCGCGGTGCCGCCGGGCAGGCCGAGCCTGTGACCGTCAATGGCGCCGCCGGACTGCTCGTCCGGTTCCCGGCCCGCTCGATCGTCGCGGCGTTCACGGTCGCCAATGGCCGCATCGTCGAGATCGACATCATTGCCGACCCGGACAAGCTCCGTGGCCTGGATCCTGGCCACAGGACCGCCAGCTGATGCTGCCATCGCGCGAGCGATGAGTTCGCGCCGCCGCATCGGTCACATGCACCATGCGTAAGCTCATCGTCTGCAACATCGTCTCCGTTGACGGCTTCTACTCCGGGCCGAATGACGACGTCATGGCCATGCCGTTCGACCACCCCTTCTCCGACTACAACGCCGAGCGACTGCGTGCAGCCGATACGCTCCTGCTCGGCCGGCGCTCGTTCGAGGGCTTCCAGTCGTACTGGCCATCGATCGCCGACGACGCCGATGCCCCACCCGTGGAGCGCGAGATCTCGCGTCTGAACAACGCGATCGACAAGGTCGTCGTCTCCGACACCTTGACCGATGCGGACCTCGACCCGTGGACGAACACCCGCATCGTCCGGCGGGCCGATGCACGCGACGCGATCGCCGAGCTCAAGACGAGCGATGGCCGCGAGATCCTGATGTTCGGCAGCCACGTCCTGTGGAATGATCTGTTGAGTGCCGGCCTGGTGGACGAGCTGCACCTCATGATCGGCGCGGCCCTCCTGGGCGACGGTGTCCCGGTGTTCAGCGGACCGCGAACGGGCCTGCGCCTACTCGACGCCCGAGTCCTCGATGCCTCGTCGCTCATCCTCGCCAGGTACGCCGCCGGCGACTGATTCGCACCTCAGCTCACGGCCTTCTTCACGAGCTCGGCGATCTTCTTCTCATCGGCGGCGGTCAGCTTCGTCAGCGCCCAGGCAGTCGGCCACATCGAGCCTTCGTCAAGGTTCGCGTCGGCGTTGAAGCCGAACGAGGCGAAGCGCTCCTTGAACTTCGACGCGGGCGTGAAGAAGCAGATCACCTTGCCATCCTGGTTGGCGTACGCGGGCATCCCGTACCAGGTGCGCGGCGCGAGGTCGGGCGCGACCTCGTTGACGATGGCGTGAATCCGCTCCGCCATGACCCGATCGGAGTTCGGCATCTCGGCGACCTTCGCGAGTAGATCGGCCAGGCCGTCGGCCTTCTTCGCCTTGCCGCGACCCTTTTCCTTCTTGAGCTCCGTGGCGCGCTCCTTCATCGCCGCGCGCTCGGCATCGGTCCAGCCCTTCGAGGAGCTGCCGCGCGTGGTGGTCTTCGTCGTATCGGCCATTACAGTGGTCCTCCTCAGCGCGCTTCGGCGCTGGTCTCGATGATTCGGATCTGGTTCCCGGCCGGATCGCGGAAGGCGCAATCGCGGCCGTACACCTGGTCCATCGGCTCCTGGATCACCTCGGCGCCGGTTGCCTGGACGAGGTCGAAGCTGGCCTGGAGGTCGGGAGTCGCGAAGTTCAGTCCTCGCAGCAAGCCCTTTGCCAGCAGGTCGGACAGGGTCTCGCGATCGGTCTCCGAGATGCCGGGATCGGCTGCCGGCGGCTCGAGAACGATGTTGATGTCGGGCTGCGACGGCGGACCGATGGTGACCCAGCGCATCCCATACGCGCTGACGTCGTTGCGGACCTCGAAGCCGAGGGCGTCGCGATAGAAGGCGATCGCCCTGTCGTGATCGTCGACCGCGAGGAACGTGTCTTGAAGTCGGATGTCCATGACCCGAGCCTACGTGGTCGTGGTCGTTGGCGCTTCTCGATTCCTGATCGGTCGGAGTGCCATCCGCACGAGGCACGCGGGAAGCGGCTCCATCCACGAGTGATCCCGAGCCCGATACGCGCTCGGCGACTCCCCGACGAGCTCGGTGAAGCGGGTGCTGAAGGTCCCAAGCGATGAGCAGCCGACCTCAAAACAGACCTCGGTGACCGAGAGATCTCCGCGCCGCAGCAGCGTCATGGCGCGCTCGATGCGCCGGGTCATCAGGTAGCTGTAGGGGGTCTCGCCGTACGCGGCGCGGAAGCTCCGGGAGAAGTGGCCGGCCGACATGCAGGCGGTACGAGCCAGCGCCGCCACGTCGAGAGGGCTGGCGTATTCACGGTCCACCTGGTCCTTCGCGCGCCGCAGGAGTACCAGGTCGCTGCGGTCCACGCGTTTACGTTACCAGCCGCGCCGCGGACGCCCGACCTGGCCCCTCAACCCATGGCGGCGACCATGGCTCGCAGCGCTCGCTCGGGCACCGCGATGCGCGCCGACGGGTTCGTCCACGGGCTGACGCGTACCCCGCCGGTGGCGCCTTTGCACCACGCGATCACCGCGCCGAGGCGGAGGAATTGGGCGTAGAAGTCGCGTGTCCCCGCGAAGCCGCGACGGCCGAAGAACGCTTCGTCCTTCGCGTCCGCCAGGTGTCGCAGCCACCGGACGCCCCCCTCGATGTCGAGCTCGTCCGCACGGAGTCCGCCGATGGCGATGACCAGGACGTTGGGGATACCGGGTTGAAGCTGGCGAAGCTTGGTGATCATAGGTCCGGCGTCATGGACCTCGCTCGGCGGACGCCGCATGCGCGTAATCTCGCACGCCACGGGTAGCCTTCCGCGGTAGCGAACCCGTGAAGTCGGGGCCACCGCTCCTCGCACCGCCTTCCTCGAACGCAAGGTCGATGTGCCGATCCCCGAGCAGGAGGTGCGCCACGCGAAGCTCGGCGCCCACGTCGTTCAGCGCCTCGGCGTCGCCGGCAGTTCGCAACTTCTTCCGGATCTTGTCCCGATGCGCGCCGGCGAACGCCAGGAACCGCGATGAGCCGGCCGTCATCGTGCGCAGCTCGGCAGTCATCGGATGGCGTGGATCGCCGTCGACCAGGTGATCGATCAGCTGGTCGAGGGAAACGGCGGCTCTGCGTCGCATGGGATGACCTCCAGACCCACCGATCAGGTCCTCCGTTTGGAAGATTGCGCGCGTGACGGCACTTTAGATGGGAAACGAGGGCGCGATGAGCCGGTTACACGCTCGTTCCACGCGATGACCCGGCTCATTTCCCATGCAATGCTCTCGTAGGTGCGCAATGTTCCATACCCTATGGTGCGTTTGGGGCGCACGGCCCTCACAATGCCGCGGTGGAGCTGACAGGACGCCTCAACCTACGACCTGCTCGGCCGGGCGAGGCGCGCACCGTTCGCGCCGTGGTCGAGGCCGCGTTCGTCGGCAGGCCCGTCGTCGGTGAGCTCGTCGATGCCCTGCGGAAGTCGCTGGACTGGGTGCCCGGCCTCTCGTTCATCGCGGAGCTGGATGGGGCGATCGTCGGGCACATTCTGTTCACGCGCAGCATCCTCGATGCGCCTCGCCGGCTCGTCGACGTCCTCGTCCTCAGCCCAGTGTCCGTGGCACCCGATCACCAGCGCCAGGGGATCGGCTCTGCGCTCATCCGCTATGGTCTCGACGAAGTGCGTCGCCTCCCCCATGAGCCGCTGGTCTTCCTCGAGGGCGCGCCCGGCTTCTACGGTCGCCTTGGCTTCGAGCCTGCCGAGCCGATCGGCTTCCGTCGACCGTCGCTGCGCATTCCAGAGCCCGCATTCCAGGTCGTGCGTCTGCCGGCATGGGAACCCTGGATGACCGGCACGCTGGTCTACTCACGCGTGTTCTGGGACCTCGACTGCGTCGGCCGGCGAAGCGAGGAGGACCGATAGGATCCGCCTATGGCTGCGCCCGAGCTCCACGGCGCGACGCGCTGGAGGCTGTAAGCACCGAACCCGCGAGGCGTTCGACGCGCTCCGGATCGGCGATGGCGTCGATCGCCACGATCCGATCGTCGCGGACGGTGAAGCCCATGAGGGCGAAGGGACGGCCCTTGACGACGACCACCACGCCCGCCGCGCCGTTGACGAGTGCCGGGATCAGCTCGGCGCCCGGGACGGGGCGCGCGTTTTGGGCCACGCCCTCGGCCCCGCGCACGACGGGCGGCACGAGCTGGCGGCGAGCGCCGAAGTCGGAGCGCAGGACCGCGTCGGGGTCGAGGACCCGAAGCAGCCCAGCGAAGTCGCCCTCGCGCGCCGCCCGGAAGAAGGCGTCGACGACGCGACGCTGCGCCGACATGTCGGCGTCCGGCGCCTGGACGTCCGCGCTCCGGACCCGCCGGCGCGCTCGGCTCGCGAGCTGCCGCGCGGCCTCGGAGGATCGGCCCACCATCGGCGCGATCTCGTCGAACGGCAGCCCGAAGGTGTCGTGCAGGACGAACGCGAGGCGCTCGGCGGGGGAGAGAGTGTCGAGCACGACGAAGAGGGCGAGCCCGACGGAGTCGGCAAGGAGTGCCTCGTCCTCCGGCTGGAGTTCCGTGGCCGGGCTGACGACCGGATCCGGCAGCGCACCCTCGAGCGACTCCTCGCGGCGCCGGGTGCGGGAGCGAAGCATGTTCAGGCACACCCGGGCGACGACGGTGGTCAGCCACCCGCGCGCGTTCTCGACGTCATCCGGATCGGCGCGGTTGACGCGGATCCAGGCCTCCTGGAGGGCGTCATCGGCTTCCGAGGGCGAGCCGAGCATCCGATAAGCGACCCGGCGCAGGTGCTCTCGGTGCGCCTCGAAACGATCGGTCAGCGGTGATTCCTGATTCATTCGGTCACATCACCTGGCTGGGCGGTGTCACACCCATGAACCGAACGATATGAAGAACGTGACAGAGGAGACATTCCATTGGAGACTCGCAAGAAGGACACCACCCAGGCACCGATCCTCGTGACCGGTGGAACCGGCACGCTCGGGCGGCAGGTCGTCGCTCGACTCCGCGCCTCCGGGCAGCCGGTGCGCATCCTCGGCCGCCACACGACGAGCGTCGAGCCCGGAGCGGAGCTCGTCATCGCCGACCTCGCGACCGGCGACGGCGTCGAGAAGGCGCTGGACGGCGTCGAAGTCGTGGTCCACTGCGCCGGCAGCGCGAAGGGTGACGATGTCAAGGCTCGCACGCTGGTCGACGCCGCCAAGCGCGCCGGCGTCCGGCACATCGTCTACATCTCGGTGGTCGGCGCCGACACGACGCCCATCAACGGGCGCATCGACCGGGCGATGTTCGGCTACTTCGGGGCGAAGCACGCTGCGGAGCGGCTGATCGCCGACTCGGGCATCCCGTGGACGACGCTGCGCGCGACCCAATTCCACGACCTGACATTCAAGACCCTCGAGCAGCTGTCGAAGCTGCCGGTGATGCCGATCTTCTCCGGGATCTCGTTCCAGCCGGTCGACTCCGGCGAGGTCGCGGATCGGCTCGTGGAGCTTGCCCTCGGTGAGCCGGTGGGCCTCGTCCCGGCGATCGGAGGGCCTCGCATCTACCCGATGGACGAGCTCGCGCGGAGCTACCTGGCCGCCACCGATCGGCGTCGACCGATCGTCGGCATGCCGGTGTTCGGAGCTGCCGCGAGCGCCCAGAAGGCGGGGGCCAACCTCGCCCCGGATCGGGCCGTTGGACGCCGGACGTGGGAGCAGTTCCTGGCCGACAAGGTGGAATCCGGCCAGGCCGAGCGCGCGGTCGCTGCCTGACCGGTGCGGGTGATGCTCGATCGGCTGTCAGGACCGATCCGCCGGTTGCTGTATGCCGCCGGAACGCGCCAGGATCGCCTGCGCGACCCGGACGCGGTGATCGGCGTCCTCGGCCTGCAACCCGGCGAGGTCGTCGGTGATCTTGGCCCGGGCGCCGGCCATTTCACCTTCCGAATGGCTCGCGCCGTCGAACCGAACGGCGTCGTCTACGCGCTCGAAGCCAGCCAGAGCACGCTCGACGACCTGCGCCATGCCGCCGACGAGCGCGAAATCACGAACCTCCGGGCCGTGCGGGTGCGCCGCGACCGCCTCGAGATCCCTGAGCCGGTGGACCTGCTCTTCGTTTCGGCCACCTATCACCATCTCCCCGAGCCGGCGAGGTATTTCGCGGAAGCGCGGATGTACCTTCGGCCGGGCGCGCGGGTGGCGATCCTCGAGTCTCGGCGCAAAGGGTTGCTCGCCCGCTGGCTGATCCGCCACGCGTCCTCGCCGCGTCGGGTGATGCGCGAGATGACGGATGGCGGGTACCGGCTTGTCGCGACCCACGATGTCGTCCGCGGCTACTGGTTCGGGCTGTTCGAGGTCGCGGAGCGACCAGATATCCGACTGGCGGTGTAGTCCTACGGGACCGCCCGAACGGAGTAGGGTGGCCCCATGTTCCGATCTCCGCAGGTGAACCTCGATTCGCGCGATCTCCCCACGGCTCTCGCCTTCTACACGAAGCTCGGCTTCACCGAGTCATTCCGATACCCCGCGACCGGCGACGCGGAGCACGTCGAGGTGGTGCTCGACGACTTCAGCCTCGGCATCGCCACGCTCGAGACGGCCGTCGAAAATCATGGACTGTCGCCCAACGTCGACGGACAGGGGATGGAGCTCGTGGTCTGGACCGATGACGTCGATGCCGCGTTCGAACGCCTGACCGCCGAAGGTGCGCCGGCGCTATCGGCCCCGCACGACTGGCTCACGGACCTGCGGATTGCCTGGATCGCGGATCCCGACGACAACCCGATCCAGTTGGTGCAGAAGCGGTCCGCCTAGACGCCGGCGAGCACGCCAATCGCACGCTCGTTCAACCGGCACCGGGTTGGCCGCGACCTTGCAGGGTCCCGCGTGATGGCGCTGTTGCGAATGGACAACGTCCTCATCGTTGTTGAGGACCTCGAGGCGGCGATCGCGTTCTTCATCGAGCTCGGGATGAAGCTGGAAGGGCGTATGGAGCTCGAGGGGGACTGGGTCGACCGCGTCATCGGGATCGATAACGCGCGAGACGAGGTCGCGACGCTGCGGACCCCGGATGGCCACGGGAGGCTCGAGCTCACGCAATTCCACACGCCCGCGGCGGTCGGTCCCAAGCCGATGGACCTGCCGGTGAACGCGCTGGGCTACCGTCGCATCATGTTCGCGGTCGACGACGTCGACGACGTGCTGGCTCGCCTTCGCCCCCATGGCGCCGAGCTCGTCCGCGAGGTGGTGCAGTACGAGGATGTCTATCGGCTCTGCTTCATCCGCGGTCCCGAGGGGATCCTCATCGGCCTAAGCCCGAATCCACCGATCCTGACCGGCTGAGCGCCTGTGCAGAACACGAAACAGGTGCCCATCTGAGCTGAGAAACTGGGGGTGAAGTGATCCCAGAACCCCTCAGCCGGAGGACACCTGTTCGATGCGATCTTCGCACACCATTCCGATCCAGCGCACCGCCTTCGACGACCCGCGCCTGATCGCCGATGCCGGGCTGCTGCTGCCGGCCACCCTATCCCGCCGGCTGGGTCTGGCCGAGCTGCTCGAGCGCCACGTCAACCTGGGTCGCCGCGCGGCAGCCGCGCACGTCGCCGACAAGGGCCTGACGCTGGTCATGAGCGCCCTGGCTGGCGGCGACTGCATCGACGACGTCGACGCCCTGCGCGCCGGTGCCACCGCCGCGGTGCTCGGTCACCGCGTGGCGGCGCCCTCCACGGTCGGCACCTTCCTGCGCGCCTTCAGCTGGGGCCATGCCCGCCAGCTCGACGTAGTCAGCGGCGAGCTGCTGCGCCGGGCCTGGGCCGCCGCCGCCGGTCCGGGCCACGATCCGCTGACGATCGATCTGGATTCCACCATCTGCGAGACGTATGGGCTGCACAAGCATGGCGGCCGCCGCTTCACCCACACCGGCGTGCGCGGCTATCACCCGCTGCTGGCGGTGCGCGCCGGCAGCGACGAGGTGCTGCACCACCGCCTGCGCGGCGGCAACGCGGCCACCCAGCGCGGAGCGACCGGCTTCGTGGCCGAGACCATCAACCGCGTGCGGCGCGCCGGCGCCACGGGTCAGATCACGCTGCGCGCCGACTCGGGCTTCTATGCCCACGGCGTGGTCGACGCCTGCCGCCGCGGCAGCGTGCGCTTCAGCATCAGCGCTCGGACCACGACTCCGGTGCGGCGCGCGATCGAGGCCATCCCAGAGGACGCCTGGACGCCGATCCCGTATTGGCTCGACGGCGGCGCCGACGTGGCCGAGACGAGCTACACCCCGTTCCGACACCGGCCCGGCGCCCAGCCGGTCAGGCTCATCGTGCGCCGCGTGCGGCCCACGCCCGACTCGCAGCTCGACCTGTTCGGCACCACCTACACCTACCACCCCTTCGTCACCGACCGCGCGGGTGACATGCTCGAGCTCGAGGCCGATCATCGAGCGCACGCCACCGTCGAGAACGCCATCCGCGACCTCAAGTACGGGGTCGGACTCAACCACCTGCCCTCGGGCCGCTTCGGCGCCAACGCCGCCTGGCTCGGCTTCAACGTCATCGCCCACAACCTGGCGCGCTGGGTCGGCCAGCTCGGCCTCGACCTGGTCGCCAGCACCAAGACCCTGCGCCGCCGGCTGTTCGCCCTCGCCGGTCGCCTCACGCGCAGCGCGCGGCGGCTGACCCTGCACCTGCCGGCGCGCTGGCCGTGGCGGCGCGACTTCGATCGGATCCTGGCCCGCCTGCAGGCCATCCCGCGCCTGGCCTGAGCTGACCGCACCTCAGCGTCCGGGAGGATGAGCGCCAGCCTGCGCGTCGCCGGCGCGGAAGGGCTCGTCAACCGTCTGCCGCGGCCAGTCGCCCGCCTCCCGTGTCTGAAGCTGCCGCATCGGCTTGGATCCCGTCTCATCGGGCGTTCCGCCAGTCAGGTCAGCGGCCGATTGGTGGATCCGGGCTAAGTCAGCCACTGAAGGAACCCCAGCCGGATTTGTTCAAGGATTCCGCGTCGACCAGCGAGTAGGCTTGCCGGCATGAGCGAACAGGGCTGGCGCGACTTCCTTTCCGCCGATGACGTCGACGACTGGGTCATCCTCCACGGCGGTCCGACGGCCGTGTTTAGGGTCGCGAGCCTCCAGGATGCCGCTCGACTGGCGGCTGCGGTCGCGGAAGTGCCGGGGCTCGAGCCGCGGACACTGCTGACCACCACCTCTGACCGCCTCACTGTGAAGCTCACGCGTGAGATGTGGGGCACTGAAGCACGGCACGTCGAGGTGGCCCGCGCCATCTCCACCGTCGCGCGAGACCATGGCGCCACCGCGGACAGGAGCGCGGTCCAGGAGGTCCAGCTGGCGGTCGCCGCCCAACCCGAAGCGATCGATCTCGGCTTCTGGCGCGCCGTCCTCGGCTATGCGCCGATGGCCGATGACAACGGAGCCGACCCGCTCGGGCAGGGCTCAACGGTCTGGATGCAGGACCTCGATCCAAACAAGCCGCTGCGCCATGCCATGCACGTCGACGTCTCGGTCGCGCGCGACCAGGCCGAGGCGCGGATGCAGGCGGCCGTGGCCGCCGGCGGGCGAATTGTCGACGAATCCGGCGCGCCGGGCACGTGGATCCTTGCCGATCGGTCGGGCAACAAAGTCTGCATCGCTGCCTGGCCCGACGGAGCTGCCACGCCCGAGTCAGATGAGACCGCCTGAGAGACTACGGCCGTCAGGCCGCCCGGGTTGAAACGATGCTCGCCTGACGGAACAGCAGGGCCGATGCGACCCACCCTGCCACCCAGAACGCATCCGCCAACAATGTCGGTCCCAGTCCTGCGACGAGCCCGATGACCGCGACCATCGCGTGGGCGCCTGCTGTGGCGAACATCGCGATCGACGCCTCGCGCGGCTCGAAGCGTGCGATCGCCGCACCAACGAGCGCGACGAACAACACCAGGACGTAGATCAGGTTGCCGGTCTCGACGTCCATCATGCCGACGGCGAGGTTGACCCAGATGAGGCCGAGGCCCGCCAGGATGGCGATGCCAACCGCGGCCCTCTGCGCGACGCTCCCGCCTCGCGAGCTGGCGTACTCGAACAGGAGTCCGCTGCCGAGTACGAGGACGCCGATGATGGCGAAGTCCATCGGCCCCCAGTTCACGCCCTCGGTGCCGCTGCCGGGATCGGGGATCGCGAGGTTGAACGCCATGGCGAGGGCGGGGACGGCCAGGACCGCAGCGGTGACGAGCACCCAGCGGAGGTAATTCTTCGTCTGCATGAGCTGCGTCATGTTCTCCCTCAGGATCTGTGCGGTGGTCTCGGCGAACGTTCCGAGGGCGAAGCCGAGGAGGCCTTGGTTCGCATCGGTCCGTTCGCGGCAGAGGTCGGTGAACGTCTGCGCCATCGGCTCGGCGAAGCGCTCGCGGAACGGCCGCGGGTAGAAGCGGAGGAGGCGGGCGTACCAGCGGCGGTATCGGCGGATCGCGCGGTCAGATGGCATCGTCTACCGCGTTCGGCGTGAGGCGCTTCTCGGTGGCGACAGCGACGACCTCGCGGTATCGGTCCAGCTCGGCTTTGAGCGCCTTTCGCCCGAGCCCCGTGAGGGTGTAGTAGATGCGCCGCTCGTCGTCCATGGCGGGGTCGATGCGCTTGTCGCTCTCACGGATCAGCCCAGCCTCCATCATCCGGCCGAGCGACCCGTACAGCGTGCCGGGGCCCATCTTCACCTTGCCGTGCGACTCCCGCACGACCTGCTTCATGATCCCGTACCCGTGCCGCTCCTCGGTGGAGAGCGCAAGCAGGATGTGCAGCACCGCCGGCGTAAGGGGAACGTCCGTGCTGTTCTTCAACGTGCCTCCACACTATATCCGCGACGGACAGTATGATATATCCGCAACCGGTATAGGTCAAACCGTCGCCTGGTGCATGCCGCCGAACCGCAGGCCGGCCACCCGTTTGGCGGGAGTCGTGGTACGATCGCGCGAGGGGACAATTGATACTGCGGGTGATATCACATTGCCCGGACTGGCGGGAGCTGGCGGAGAGGATCCGACGGCGGAAGCGCAACACCAGGTACGCCGACCTCGTGGAATTGCTCGAGGCGGCGGGCTTCCGCCTGGCCCGCAGCGAGGGAAGCCACAGGATCTTCGTGAAGAACGACTGCTTCCGGAACGTCAGCCTCAAGGAGGAACGCGGGCCAGTCAAGATTGGGCATGTGACCACGGCGTTGAGTGCAGTAGAGGAGTGCGGCGATGAGTAGGGTAGGGATGCGCGAGGATGATGCTCGCGGATACCGCACTGAAGTCAGGATGGAAGAGGATGGCTCCTGGTCGCTGACCGTTCCGAGTCTTCCGGGTCTGGTCGTGGTTGGGGAAACGTTTGGTGAAGCTTGGGGCGAGATGCCGAAGGTCATCGACCTTTGGGTCGAGGCGGCCCGAGATGGCGGCCAAGTGATCCCGCCGCCAGACAAGGATTCAGTCGATCGGTCGTACAGCGGGAAGCTCATGCTTCGTATGCCCAGGACGCTGCACGCGGGCCTCGCGCGCCTAGCTCGGAGCGAGGGCACCAGCATCAACATGCTTTGCGTGACGGCCCTGACTGAAGCGGTTAGCCGACGCGCGGAGACTGTTTCGGAGAACCGACCGCGAGCGGTAATTGAGGACTTCGTCGTTACGGAGGTGAAAGCCTATGAAGGCGGAACTTCGCGCGGAGTGCGAGATGTGTTGGGTTACTACGAGGCCGTGACGTCTCATTCCTCCGAGAAGCCCCCGAAGTCGATCACTCGCACCTTCAGCGTAGACGACAAGGCGCGCCATGCGAATTGATTACCTTCTAGTGGCTGATGCGCACAACCGCTCCGAGGAGGGAACGGAGAACCTTCTAGGCGCGGACTGGCGCAGCCTTACGGTGCCACGCATCCCGTGGGAACGGCCAATGGTCATCGCCTTCTCGGCCACGGCTATTGAAGAAACCGATCTCGGCTCACAAACGGTACGCGCCGAGGTTGAAGATTCGGACGATGTGGCGCAGGTCTTCGAGGAGAAACTCGACATCGAGCGGATCCAAGGGCCTGAAGGACTCCCACTCGGTTCAATCAGCGGTCAGTGGTCGGGCCGCCTCATCATCACGGCGGCTGGGGTCCATCGCGTTCGATTGACCGTGGCAAACGCAGCCGCAGAGACGATCTTCGTTGTCCACCAGCAGCCCTCCGAGGCAGTTCCGAAAGCCGCGCATGCGAAGCCGGCAAGCCGGCGCAGACAGCCGCGCTCGAGTGTGGCGCGGCCGGGCCGGTCGAAATCAATTGGGCAGCAGGCCACCCTGAGAGCGCGGTCTGGGCGCAAACCGAAATAGCTGGAACTTGACGGAGCCAGCCCAGCATCAATGGCACGCAGATCCAAAGGCCGCAGCCTTCGGAGCGGAGCAGCCTGAAGGCGGCGAGCGACTCGCCGGCACTGGCCGAATTATCAGCTGCCGGCGAGATCGCTTCCCTAGTCGGGCGTGACCAGGCTGCGCGTTTCCAGCGCCGCCCCGAAGTAACGGGCCGCCCGGTCGACGATGACGGTCTTCGTGTCGTCGCCCTTCCGGGCCAGGACATCGCGGGCCAGCTGCTCGAACGTGATCTTCATCGGCCCTCCGATGTTCCCGATCCCGTTGAGCGGCTCGGCGGCCGCAGCGCGCGCGACCGCGACGGCGACGTCGTGGGCGGGGATCGGTTGGATGAGCGCCTCGGGGACACGCACGTCGTCGCCATCGGTCATGGACTCGACGATCGCATAGGCGAATTCGGCGAACTGGGTGGCGCGCACGACCGAGTAGGGGATGCCGGACTCGGTGATGATCTTCTCCTGGGCAACCTTGGCGCGGAAGTAGCCGCTGTCGGGCAGCCCGTCGACGCCGACGATCGACAGCGCGACGTAGTGGCCGACCCCGGCGCGCCTGGCAGCGTCCACCAGATTGGTGGCCGACGGCGTGAAGAAGTCATCACCGCATCGGCTTCGAAGGAGGGCGAGTTCGTCACGTCGACGAGCGCGTCGGCGCCGGCGAGAGCATCGGTCAGGCCCGCTCCGGTCAGGACGTCGACACCGGTCGAGCGCGATGACGCGACAACCTCGTGCCCGTCATTCCTCAGGAGCTCGACGACCTTGGTCCCGATGAGTCCGCTTGCCCCCACGAGCGTGATCTTCATGCCCTGCACGATGACAGTTTCGGACTCACGTGGCAGGAGGCTACGGCCTCACGTGCGCGGCGATCCACTTCGCGAGTGCCGCCTCGCCCAGGTGGCCCGCCGCAACCGCCTCGATCGTCTCCGCGGTCTCGGTCTCATCGGCGTCGAGGACCAGACCGTTGATGGCGAGGAAGGTGTATGTCGCGAGAAGCGCCACGCGCTTGTTGCCGTCGACGAACGGGTGCCCCTTCGCGATACCGATGCAGAGCGCCGCGGCAAGCCGGGGGAGTGGCGCACTTCTCCGGTAGGTGTACAGCTGACGCGGTCGCGCGAGAGCGGACTCGAGGGCGTTCTCATCGCGCAGGCCTCGCCGACCGCTGTGCTCGGCGATCTGCTCGAGGTGCAGGATCTCGACGACCTGGCGGCTCAGCCAGATCGGATCGCTCATCCGCTACTGGGCCAGGCGGCGGAGCGCGTTCCGATAGCGGCGCGCACCCTCACGGCCGGCCTCGAGCGCTTTGGCCGTCGCCGCGTCGTAGGGCGTGATGAGGATCCCATCCGGCGTGTCGACGGCGAACACCTCGTCGCCGGCCCGCAACCGGATGCGATCGACCATCTCCTTCGGAAGCGTCGCACTGACCGATCCGCCCGCCTGCCGGAGCCTGAGCTGCTTGACCATAGGAGCAGAGTAGCACATTCGTGCTACTGCAGGCGCGCGAGCCTGAACACGATTGTCGCCGACTACCATCGGTCCCGTGTCCGCGAGCATTCCTGAAAGCGACGAATGGCGCGGAGCGGGTCCGATCGAGCTTCGCCAGGCAGGGCCTCATGAGCACGTTGGGTGCGACGCTCGTCTCGGTCGCGCCCGGCGTCGTTGAGATCGCGATTCGACCCCACGCAGCCATTTCGCAGCAGCATGGGTTCGTTCATGCGGGAGCGGTGACCGCGATCGCAGACTCTGCCGCCGGGTATGCGGCGCTCACCCTCATGCCATCGGGGACGGGCGTGCTCAGCACGGAGTTCAAGATCAATCTGCTGGCGCCTGCCATGGGCGATCGAATCGTCGCCCGGGGGAGAGTCGTCAAGGCTGGCCGGACCCTCACCGTGGCTCAGTCAGAGGTGTTTGCCGAGAGCGGGGGAGGGGAGAAGCTGATCGCACTCCTGACCGCCACGCTGATGGCCGTCGAAGATCGCGAAGGCATCAGCGACTGAGCCTGTAGCCTTGGCGGACGCAAGAGCGAGATGGGCAATCTGGTGATCCTCCCCAAGATCCGGGACCCGCGGTTCATCACCGTGCGTCGCGGCGGGACCCTCGAAGACGACGATCACCGCCTTCTGGCGATCTGGGCGGCTGACTGCGCGGAGCATGTGCTGCACCATTTCGAGCAGGTACGGCCGAACGACGACCGTCCACATCGGGCGATCCACCTCGGGCGTGCCTGGGCGCGGGACGAGATCACGTGGGGAGAAGCCCGCACGGCGGCCGGCCATGCAAACGGCGCGGCCAGAGACCTGAGTGGGGCAGCACGGCATGCCGCGTACGCTGCCGGCCAGGCCGCGGCGGTGGGCCATGTGGCGGCCCACGAGCTCGGTGCCGCGGCCTACGCGATCAAGGCGGCGGGGGCGGCAGCGCCTGAAGACGAGCGCGAGGCCGCCGGCCGCTTGGAGTGCCAGTGGCAGCGCGCCCAACTCCCCCACGAGATCCGAGAGCTTGTGCTCGACGACCAGCGGCTGCGTAACGAGTTGTGCTGGTATGCGTTTGACTGCTGAGACGGCCCGCTCCCGTCACGCTCAGGCCGATGAGTTTCGCGACGTGTGTCGGTCTATCGGGACATGAGCAAGGTACGAGCCCACATCTCGAATTCGCTGGACGGCTACGTCGCCGGCCCCAACCAGAGCCAGGAAGAGCCGCTCGGCGAGGGCGGCGAAGGGCTGCACGAGTGGGTGATCGCGCTGAAGGCGTGGCGCGAGCCCAGCGGCATGGAGGGCGGCGAGGAGAACGCCAGCAGCCCCGTGGTGATGGAGGAGTACGCGAACGTAGGCGCCGAGATCATGGGCCGGGGCAAGTTCGGCCCGCCGACCCGCGGGCCCTGGGGCGGTGACCCATGGCAAGGCTGGTGGGGTGATGACCCGCCCTTCCGCAAGCCGGTCTTCGTCCTCACCCACCACGAGCGGGAGCCACTGACCCTGACGGACACGACCTTCACCTTCGTCACCGATGGCATCGAGTCCGCCCTCGAACAGGCACGCAAGGTCGCCGGCGAAAAGGACGTCTTCATCGGCGGCGGGGCCAAGACCATCAACCAATACCTGGCGGCCGGACTGGTCGATGAGCTGGAGCTGCACGTCGTCCCGATGCTCCTCGGCGGTGGCGCGCGCTTGTTCGACGGAGTCGGGCCCGAGGTGAAGCTCGAACTGGTGCGCGCAATCGAGGCACCCGGGGTCACCCACCTCAAGTACCACGTCGCTCGCTGATGGCTATTTTGCGAACGTGCTTGCTACGTCCGCGGTCCCGAGGGGATCATCGTCGGATTTGCCGAGCCGCTCAGCTGACGCTATCGGCTCAGCAGGGCGCCTGGCAAGCTCCATCTCTGTGAGACTTGTCGCCGGGTGATGCAGCGCGTGACAATGGATTCAGGTATGCCCGAGGAGGCGACATGCGTCTGGATCCCTTACTCACCGTTGTTGGCCGCTACACCGATTGGCAGGGTCCGCCGGGTGCTGCTCTTGGGCAGGGCGAGGGCCGGGCCGACGGCGAGCGCATCCGTGGCGCCGTTCGTTGGGCGAACTACCTTCAGCAGCGTGCCGATCGCGTGTACGACGCCGACATCCGTGGTGTGATCCGAACCGACGACGAAGCGTCCATCACGCTCGCGCTCCATGCGATCGCCGTGCCCCATCCAGAGGCCAGGCGGGTTGCGCTCACGGGTTGGATCACGTTCCGGACTGCCGACGAGCGGTACGCCTGGGCGAACACAACGGTCGGCGTCGCTGAGGCGTGGCTCAACAAGCTGATCGAGTTCGAGGTTCGGATCCACGAGTGCATCAACGAGGCAGGCGACGCCCGACGAGATGCTCCGTCATGAAGCGGATCGCGCGCAGGAGCACATCGGCACATCGGCCTGCCTGGGTGGGGAGATCCTAGCCTCGTGGTGTAGGGCCCGCCGCGTCACACGCGTCGTCACACGCTCGATCTCGATCCTGCCGTCATCGGTCCCGAGACGGGACCAATACACGGAAGGAACATGAGATGACAGCCACCACCTCCAACGTCGGCACTCGGCGGGCGCAGGGCCTCGTCGCGGGCATGCGACACCTGGCGCTTGTCGCCGGGTCAGTGCTGGGCGCCATCGGCTCACGATGGAATGCCATCGTGGAGGCCGGGCAGCTGGGGCCGGACACCGCGCGGTCGATCAGCCGACACACCGGCGCTCGAATGTAGGGCTTGTCACATCCCTGACCCCGCACGCACGATAGCGCCGATGGGTTTGGCGATTCACCTCCTTGGCGCCCCGACGATCGAGCAGGACGGCGTGCTGCGGCCTTCGCCTCGAGGGCACAAGCCGTGGGCGCTGCTTGCCATGCTTCTGCTGTCGGGAGCGCCGCTCCCGCGAGAGCGACTGGCGGGCCTCCTCTTCAGCGATGCCGATGACCCCCTGGGCGCACTGCGCTGGAACCTGGCCGAGCTGCGCCGTCTGCTGGGGCCGGATGCGCTGCTTGACGGCGATCCGCTTCAGCTTGAGCTGCCCGCCGACACGGAGATCGACGTGCGAACGCTCGCTTCGGGGACCTGGGTCGAGGCGCTCCATGTCGCTGGCCTCGGCCGGGAACTGCTGGAGGGCATCCAACCGGCGACCGATGCGGCCTTCGAGGCATGGCTGCTGGCGGAGCGTCGACGCTATGCAGGCATCGCATCCGGCATGCTGCACGAGGCCGCGGTCGCGAAGTTGGCCGTCGGAGACCCGCGCTCGGCGCTCGAGCTTGCGACGCGGTTGGTTGCGCTCGACGAGTACGACGAGCAGGCACATGCGCTCCTGATCCGCGCGCATGTCGCAGCGGGGAACGGTGCGGACGCACGACGGTACCTGGCCGCCACACTGGACCGCTTCCGTCGCGACCTCGGTGTCGAGCCGTCGGCGACCCTCGTTCGGGCGGCGGACCCGGCGACGGGGACCCTCACGTCACGGCCGGGGATCGGAACACGCGCAACCGCCGGCTCCCTGATCGCGGCCGGCGAGGCGGCGATCGCGGCCGGCGCGACCGAGGCCGGGCTGGAGACGCTGCGTCGCGCCGTCGCCGATGCCCAGGACTCCGGTGACCGCGAGCTTGCCGCACGGGCGCTCGTCGCGCTGGGCGAGGCGTACATCCACGGCGGGCGGGGGCGGGATGGAGAGGGCGCGACGGCCCTGCACGCGGGGCTATCGGTGGCCGAAGAGATCGGCCACACAGGATTGGTCAGCGAGGCGTGTCGCGAGCTTGGCTACGTCGAGATGAAGGGCGCTCGCTACGACCGTGCCGATGCCTGGCTGGCGCGCGCCATCGACGAGGCGCCGGATGCCGGCCTGCACTCGGCAGCGCTCGGTGTGAGCGGAGCGGTCGCAAGTGATCGCGGCCGGACCGAGGAGGCGATCGGTCTGCTGACTGGATCCGCGGCTGAGGCGGCGACGCTCGACAAGCCGCGGCTGAGCGGCTGGGCCTACACCTTCCTCGGCCGAAGCCACCTCCTGCGCGAGGAGCTGACGGACGCCCGTGCTGCCCTCGAATCGGCCATGGAGGCGGTGCGTACCGCCGGCTGGATGACCTTCGTCGCGTATCCGCAATCATTGCTCGGCAACGTCGATCTGGCAGAGGGACGGATCGCCGAGGCGAGCGACGCGTTCGAGGCCGCCTTCGCGCTCGGCTGCCAGATCGGCGACCCGTGCTGGGAGGGGATGGGGGCGCGGGGCATCGGTCTGGTCAAGATCGCGAACGGAGATGTCGCCGAGGGGATCCGATGGCTCGACGATGCCCGCACGCGCTGCATCCGCATCCCGGACGCGTACCTGTGGATCCACGGCTACTGCCTCGATTCATTGTGCGAGCAGGCGATCGCGCACGGCGTGAAGGGCGCGGACCGATGGGTCAGCGACCTGGCGGCCGTTGCCGCCCGGACGGGCATGAACGAGCTGCTCGTCCGCGCGCAGCTCCACCGCGCCTCGTTGGGAATGGCCGGCGCCCGTGAGTCGGCGGCGGTCTTCGCCGAGCGCATCGACAATCCGGCCATCCTGCGTCGGATCGGGGGCAACGCTTCGGTTGCAGCCTAGATCAAGGCCCGCATGCTGGCGCAGTCGATCGGATCGTCGGCTGCATACAGTCTGACAAACTCCTCATGCGCCTCGAGCAGATCGACCTCGTACGACCGATAG
>JBOGSW010000024.1:0-2980 GCA_050695815.1 Candidatus Limnocylindria bacterium
TGCTCATCGCGGCGGGGCCGCTGGTGATCGGCGTCGTGACAGACTCGTCCGGCCGGCGGCGCTTCCGCATGCCGGACTTCTTCTACGGCGGGCAGGCCCTGATCGAGGGCGTCATGATGCGCGGCCGCACCACGGTCGCCATGAGCGTCCGGCCTCCGTCGGGCGAGATCCAGACGATGTCGGAACCGCTGCCGGCGGCCCTCTCGGCCGATCGCAAGCTCATCAGGATCCCGTTCCTGCGCGGCATGTTCGTGCTGTATGAGACCCTCGTCATCGGCACCCGGATGCTCATGCGCTCGGCCTCGATCGCCGCCGAGGGCGAGGACATCGAGCTGGGCAAGGGCACGATCGCGCTCACGATGGTCGTCAGCCTGGGCTTCGCCATCGGCCTCTTCTTCCTGCTTCCGCTCTTCCTGTCGACATTCGCCGAGGAGGCCGCCAACTCGGACTTCGTGGCCAACGCCGTCGAGGGCCTGATCCGCCTCGTCATCTTCGTGGCCTACATCGCCGCCATCGGGATGATGAGCGACATCAGGCGCGTCTTCGCCTACCACGGCGCCGAGCACAAGGCGATCAGCGCTCACGAGGCCGATAGGCCCCTCACCCCCGAGGAGGTCGATGCCTTCGGCACCGCCCACACCCGATGCGGCACGACCTTCATCCTCATCGTGGTCGTGATCAGCATCTTCTTCTTCAGCCTCGTCCCGCGCGCAGGCGTTCCACTGCCGGTCCTCTTCGCGTCGCGCATCGTCCTGGTGCCGATCATCGCGGCCTTCGCGTACGAGCTCGTCCGTTTTGGCGCGCGTCACTACGGCAACCCGGTGGTGCGTGCCATCTACCAGCCGGGGCTGTGGCTCCAGTCGCTCACCACCCGGCCGCCGGATCGCTCCATGCTCGAGGTCAGCATCGCCAGCCTGGAGTCATGCCTGGCCTCCGATCGGGAGGCGGCAGCCGCCACGCCCGCGAACGCATGATCGACCGGCTCGCCGAGCTGGAGGCGCGCTACGAGGAGATCAGCCGCCAGCTGTCGACGCCGGAGGCGGCTACGAACCCGTCGATGCTGGCCGACCTCGGTCGCGAGCTCGCGCGCCTCGAGCCGATGGTCAACGGCCTGCGCGAGTGGCGCTCGGTGCTCACCGAGCTCGCCGATTCCCGATCCATGGCCGACGATCCCGACGAGGAGATGCGCTCCATGGCCCGCGAGGAGGTCGATCGCCTGGCGGCTCGTTCGTCCACCCTCGAAGCGCACCTTCGGCTCCAGCTCGTGCCGCGCGACCCGAACGACGACCGCAACGTGATCGTCGAGGTTCGCGCCGGGACCGGGGGAGAGGAGGCCTCGCTCTTCGCCGCCGACCTGTACCGGATGTACGCGCGCTACGCCGAGCGCCGCCGATGGAAGGTGGACGTCATGGCCAGTTCGGAGTCGGAGGCGGGCGGGTTCAAGGAGATCATCGCCGAGGTGCGCGGCGACGGCGCCTACTCGCGCCTGAAGTTCGAGTCCGGCGTCCATCGTGTCCAGCGCGTGCCGACGACAGAGGCGTCCGGGCGGATTCACACCTCCACGGCGACGGTATCGGTCCTGCCGGAGGCGGATGAGGTCGAGCTCCAGATCGATGAGAAGGACCTGCGGGTCGACGTTTATCGGTCTTCTGGCCCGGGCGGGCAGTCGGTCAACACCACGGATAGCGCCGTCCGGATCACGCATCTCCCGACCGGCCTGATGGTCGCCATCCAGGACGAGAAGAGCCAGCACAAGAACCGCGCCAAGGCGATGTCCGTCCTCCGCGCCCGCCTGCTGGAAGCCGAGCAGGAGCGCCAGGCCGCCGAGCGGGGCGAGGAGCGCCGCTCGCAGGTGGGCTCCGGCGAGCGATCGGAGAAGATCCGGACCTACAACTTCCCCGACGACCGGGTGACCGATCATCGGATCGGGCTGACGGTGCACAATCTCCCGGGGCTGCTGGAGGGTGACCTTGACCGCGTCATCGAGCCGCTCCTGGAAGCCGACCAGGCCCGCCGCCTGGGCGATCTCGGCGATGACCCTGCCGCCTCGGCCTGATGTGGCCGCCTCGGCCTGATGTGGCCGCTTCGGCCTGATGTGGCTGCCTCGGCCTGATGTGGCTGCTTCGGCCTGATGCGGCCGCCTCGTGCCAGTTCCGTCACCTGGCACAGCTGGTGCCGTTAGATACCGCCAGCGGCCTCCTTCGACCGAGAAGGCATAGAGTTACCCAGATTCGGCGGGCTCGACTCGAGGCCAACGGCACCACTGGTGCCACATGACGAGACCACGAGCCATCGGGGAGGCGCTCCTCGAAGGCAATCGGCGGCTGCGCCTGGCCGGCTCGCCCACCCCACGCCTGGACGCCGAGGTGCTCCTCGCCCACGCCACCGCTCGTGATCGGGCGTGGGTGCTGGCCCATCCGGAGGCGCCGCTCGACGAGCACGCCGTTTTCGAAGCCGTACTGGCACGGCGTGCCGCGGGCGAGCCGATCGCCTACATCCGCGGCTTCAAGGAGTGGCACTCGCTGCGGATCAGGACCGATGCGCGCGCGCTGATCCCCCGCCCGGAGACGGAGCTCCTCGCCGACGCAGCCGTCGCCGAGACCCGGGATCGCCTGGCGCGAGGGCCGGTCGCGGTTCACGAGGTCGCCACCGGGTCGGGCGCCGTCGCGCTCGTGCTCGCCCTCGAGCTCCGGCATGCCCTCGCCAGCCGCCGGCTCACCCTCATCGCCACCGACCTTTCGCCCGACGCCCTCGAGCTCGCCGCCGAGAACCTCAGGGCCCACGGCGTGCGGCCGCTGGTGAGCCTGGCCCGAGCGGACCTGCTCGAGCCACCAGGCGATTCGCTGCCTCGAGCCGACGTGGTCATCGCCAACCTCCCGTACGTGGCCAGCGCCGAGGTCGACGAGCGTCGTGGCTCCCTGGGCTATGAGCCGCGCGTCGCGCTCGATGGCGGCCCCGATGGGCTCGACCTCCTGCGGCG
>JBOGSW010000025.1:0-3413 GCA_050695815.1 Candidatus Limnocylindria bacterium
GCGGCCCGCCGGCCACATACGTCATTCGCCGTAGGCGACACCCCGAGCCGACCGGCTACCCTCGGGCGCATGACGTCAAGCCCGCCCAGGACGACGATCCATCTCGTGCCGCACACGCACTGGGACCGTGAGTGGTATCGGCCCTTCCAGAGCTTCCGGATGCAGCTCGTGGACCTCGTCGACCGGGTGCTCGAGATGCTCGAGGCCGATCCCGAGTTCGCGTTCACGCTGGACGGACAGATGGCCACGATCGACGACTACCTCGAGATTCGCCCGGAGCAACAGCAGCGCATTGCGCAGCACGTGGCGAGCGGCAGGCTGGCCATCGGTCCGTGGCAGATCCTGATGGACGAATTCCTGGTCAGCGGCGAGACCCTGGTGCGAAACCTGGAGATGGGATGGTCACGGGCCACCGAGTTCGGTGAGCCGATGAGGGCCGGCTACCTGCCCGACATGTTCGGGCACGTGGCACAGATGCCACAGATCCTGCGCGCCGCGGGGCTCTCGGACGCGGTGGTGTGGCGCGGCGTCCCGGCCGCCATCGACCGCCACGCCTTCCGCTGGGAGTCACCCGACGGGTCATGGGTCCGCGCCGAGTACCTCGCCGATGGCTACGGCAACGCGGCCGGCATGTTCGCCGTGCCAGAGCGCCTTGACGCCGCGGCCGGCCGATTCGTCGAGTGGGCACGGCCCTGGTTCGGGACCGATCCGGTGCTGGCCATGTACGGCACCGATCACGCCGCGCCGATCCCGGAGCTCGCCGCGCTGGTCGGTCGTCTCAACGAGGTCCACGAGGCTTCGCGGATGGAGATCAGCACGCTCGCCGGCTACCTCGAGGCGGCGCCACCGCTCAGCGTCGAATCGCCATGCTGGCGCGGCGAGATGCGCTCCGGCGCGCGCGCCAACGTGCTGATGGGCGTGGCGAGCGCCCGGATCGACATCAAGCAGGCGGCCGGGCGCGCGGAGACGCTCCTGGAGCGCTACGCCGAGCCGCTCACCGCCCTCCACGTGGCGGCCGATGCCTGGCCGGCAGCGTTCCTGCGGCTCGCCTGGCGCAGGGTGGTCGAGAACTCGGCGCACGACTCGATCTGCGGCTGCAGCGTCGACCCCGTGGTCGACCAGGTCCTGGTGCGCTTTGCCGAGGCGCAGCAGATCGCCTCGACGCTGACCCGCCGCGCGTCCGCGACGCTCGCCGCATCGGTCCCTCGTGCGGCGCTCACCATCGTCAACCCGTCTCCCATGCCGCGGGCCGGGCTGGTGATCGCCGAGCTGCCCGTCCCCGACGACTGGAATGAGGTGTCGCTCGAGCTGCCGGACGGCAGCCGCATCGCGACGCAGGAGCTGGAGCGCAAGGAGCCGATCCTGCTCGACGAGGAGGTGCGCGGCTCGGATGTCGACAGCCTCTTCAAGCGCTTCCATGGGCGCGAGATCTTCGACCATGCGTGGAACGCCTACGCGGTCGATGGTCGCACCATCACGTTCGAGGTCGACTCCGATCCGGATCCGGCATGGCTCGACGTCGACAGCCTGCGGGCCGAGGTGGCCGCCATCATGCGCTCGAAGCCGGACGAGACGTGGCGGGTGCGAATCATGGCGCGGCCACGACGAACGCTCGCCGCCTCGGTCCCGACCCCGCCCCTCGGCTGGACGGCCGTGCGTGCGGCGGAGGTTCGTGGCGAGCTCGCGGACCCGGTGCGCGTGGCCCGCGACGGGCGGACCATGACGAACGGTCGCCTCTCGGTCGTCGTGGCCGATGACGGGACCCTGACGCTCACCGCGGCCGACGGCACGTCAGCCGCCGGTCTGGGGCGAATCGTCGACGGTGGCGACTTCGGCGACTCGTACAACTACGCTCCACCGGCGAGCGACCGGATCGTGGAGCTTCCGGCATCGGTATCGGTCTCTCCTGGCCTGCATGGACCGATCAGGGGCCGGCTCGTGATCGGGCGCCGCTACGAGTGGCCGGCCGCAACGTTGGCCGATGGCTCTGCCCGGGCCGCCGATACGGAGCCTGTCGACGTGGTCACCGAGGTCGAGCTGCGCGCCGGCGAGCCGTTCGTCCGCATCGGTATCGCGTTCGACAACCGCTCCGAGGACCACCGCGTGAGGTTCCACGTCCCGCTCCCCCGCGATGCGGAGACGACGCAGGCAGAGGGGCAGTTTGCCGTCGTCGAGCGGGCGATGAGCGGCGAGGGCGGCTACCGCGAGGTGCCGCTCGGCACGTACCCCGCCCACGGCTGGGTCGACGCCGGCGGACTCGCCGTCCTGCTCGACCACCTCACCGAGTACGAGCTGACCGATGCGCCTGGTACGCGCGGTGCGCCCGGGGCGCCGGCCCGGCGCGAGCTTGCGATCACGCTGCTGCGCTCGATCGGCCTCATCAGCCGCAACGACAACCCGTACCGCCACGATCCGGCCGGGCCGGAGATGGCGACACCGAACGCGCAGATGCGCGGACGCTGGCGGATCGGCTTCGCGCTCTACCCGCACCTCGGATCGTGGGACTCCGGTGGGGTCGTCGCGGCAGCCGAGCGCTACCGACACGATCTCGTCAGCTGGCCGGGCTCCGCCGCTCCCGATGCGTCGTGGCCGCCAGCGGGCGCCGACGAGCCGACCCTGGCGCTGGAGGGCGATGGCGTGGTGCTCTCGTCGCTGCGGCGGCGAGCGGGCGGGTGGATCGAGGCCCGGATCGTCAACCTGGCCCCGGAGCCGCGCGCCGCGACGCTGCGCGGCGGGATCGTCGAGGCGCTCGAGGCGGACCTGCACGGCAACGCCGGCGACCCTCTCACACCACGAGACGGCGCGCTGGAGATGGTGCTCGGCGCCGCGCAGATCCGCACGCTCCAATTCCGGCGGCACGAGACCGCCGTGGCGGGCGCGGCCAATCTCGACGCCGCCGGACCGCGCCAGATCGCGTGACGCGCGCTAGGATGGCGTGCACTACCCCACAGGACGGAGGCACTCGGTGGAGCTCGAGCAGCAACTCGCGTCGGTACCGCTCCTTGCGGGACTCGAGAACCGCGTCAGGCGTCGCCTCGCCGCGATCGGCAAGCGTCGGACGTACGCGGCCGACGAGGCGATCGTGCGCGAGGGCACGACCGGCACCGCGCTCTATATCGTCCTCTCGGGCAAGGCCCGGGTCGAGCGAGATGGCGGCGTGGTCGGCTCGGTCGGTCGCGATGGATTCTTCGGCGAGCTGGCGCTCATCGAGGAGCACCCCCGCACGGCCACCGTCATCGCCGACGAGGAGACCGAGTGCCTGCTCTTCCCGGCCTGGGAGTTCAAGGCGCTCCTCGAGGAGCATCCCGAGATCGCCGTGCCGATCATGAACGCGCTCATCGCCCGCATCCACAACCGGGAGCGCCACGGCGCCTGAGCAACTGAGCCGATGACGGTCCGCGTCGCCCTCGAGG
>JBOGSW010000026.1:0-12268 GCA_050695815.1 Candidatus Limnocylindria bacterium
CCAAGAGACACATGAGACGCATGAGACAGGATCCATAGGGGTCCACATGAGGGTCCAAGCGGACGCTCGACCAGCGACTTGAGAAATGTTCAGTTGGTGACCCTACCGCGCAAGATTGCCCATCTCACCGGCGGCGCGAGCAAGCGGTGAGTTGGTGACCACATCCGATGCCGCAAGAGTTTGATGCCACCCGATCGCGAGAGTCTCAAGCTCACCCGGTGCGGACCCTATGCAGCTGGTCCGAACCGAAGTCGCCGGTCACTGGGCGGGTTGTCTGTGGCACCGCTCTGCCGTCAGGGGCGCAGCGGAGAGCGCTGGCTGCGATGGCGCACGTACACCCCTGCCACGACCGACCCGACCACAGCGGCGATGCCAAGAGGCACAACGTCGGCGGCTGTGCCAGTCGCGGTGTCCGGCAGCTGCGGGCCTCCCCCGGCCCCAGCATCCCCTTCAGGCTGTTGACCCAGGTCGTAGTCGTGTGCGCGACCTATGCATGGCTCTGGGCTGTCGAGTCAGCGAGCATCGTCCGGAGCCTGACCAGCGCGTCGCCCGACGTTCGTCGCATCCGGCGGGCAACCATCGGCTGCATCAGACGAAGCACGGTGCCGCGCGGCTCACCACAGCGGTACCGCAACCGGGTGCCATTCGGCACCTCGTCGAGATCGTAAGTCGCCACGATCGACCCCATGCGCGGCATGTTCATCCGGACGGCCTCGTGCTCGAACGGCCGCCAGTCGAGGATCTGCTCGCCGAACGATCCGCTTTCGTGCACGCAGTGACTCCGGGTTCCCACCCCGCGCCGGCCGCCGGGCACCTGTTCGTCCATCTGGCGCAGACCCTGCCACACCATTCTCAGCTGTGGATCGGTGAGATGTCGCCAGACCTCGGCCGGTGGGGCCGGAAGGTCCTCGGCGATTTCATCGACGAACACTCGAGATGGATCGAGTTCGACGCGCTCGGCCGCCTGCTCAGCGTCCCATCGCGGGGCAAGGTCCTGTACGTGGGTATTGATTTGCCCGAGGTGTTCGTACTCCTCGACATGCTGAACCATCGACATCGCCTCGGGCTCGATGCCGCTTGACCTGATCAGCGCGTCCGTATACATGGCATACGAGCGCAGACCCAGCCGATCCTCCACGTGGTTCTTCAGCAGCCGATGCACGACCACCACATCCGTCCCGCTGATCGTGTCCGACGGCCCCAAGCGATCGACGATGAACGATCCAAAGTGGGCCATGAATTTCAGATCCAGCTGCGGCATGCGTCGACACGCGTTGCATTCGCACGTGGTGGCGGCAATGACATCGCGCATGTGGCGGCGAAAAGCAAAGTAGGTTTGCTCCACCGCGTCGAGCAACATGGCGGCGTCCGGAGTCGGTTCGACGCGGTAGACGAAGACGGCGTCTCCTTCCAGCTCCTGGAGCCGGTACCCAGGCCGGAATGCCTTGACCATAACCCCGAAGACGCCATCAAGCACCGCGTGTGCGTGGTCGGACTCTGTCTCGGTCAGGTAGCGGGTGTAGCCGGACAGGTCGCCGATGATGAGCGTTCCGGGTTCCGGGCGTTGCAGGGATCGCACAACCCCTATGCCGCCGCCACGCGAGCGGCGATCGTGTTGGCGGAGCGTGGGCCCTCTGCGGGCCTGCTCGGCTTCTGGTCGGACAGTGTGATCCTCCACCGTAAGCGGCTGGCCTGGGTCACCAATGATACGACTGGGCGTGCAAGCCCCCCACGCCGTTGATGCTCACGAGCCCATCAAGCGGCCGCTGCCTCGGCCCTTTCGCTCCCCGCTCTGGCTCGATCCACGAGACTTGCGCAGATCGGTCGGCTCCCGCCAGCCGCTCCATATACGGTGCCCTCGAAGGGGCCGGCCCCGGGAGCGGACCCCGGGGCCGGTGGTGGAGGAGGAGCTGACTAGAAGTTGAAGCCGTCGATATTCGACTCGTCGAACGTGAAGGGCGGACCGAGGATGACAATGCTGTCTTCCCCAATCTCGTAAGGGTCCGCACACAACCGACCGTAGGCGATGACGTTGCCGGGCGGGACTAGCATGACGAACATGACGGTCGTGCAAGCGGCCGGCGAGCACAGTCCGTTCGTCGGGCGGTCTGCCGAGCTGCGCCGCCTCGGAGCGAACCTGCAGTCCGCGCTTCGGTCGCACGGGCCGCGCACGGTCGTCGTCGTGGGCGAGGCGGGAGTCGGCAAGAGCCGGTTGATTCGCGAGTTCGTCCAAGGTGCGACACTCCAGCAGCCCGAGCTCGCCGTCCTCCAGGGCCGATGCCCGGCAGGCGGTTCGGGCTCCGCCTACTGGCCGCTGGCGGAGGCACTGCGAGAAGCGAGCGGCACGTCCCTGGCCCAGGACACCCGGACGGCAGCGGCGTCGCTCCGGGCACATCTGGAAGGGCTGTTTCCCTCCGGTGGAGAGGAGCTCGTGCAGCTCATCCAGGCGCTGGCGGTGACCGCCAGTCTCACCGTGCCGGATAGTCCCCTGGAGCGAGCCGAACCGCAGGCCGTCGACGCGGCGGTGCTCCGGGCATGGCCGATCTACCTCGGCGTCCGCGGGGCCGACCACGGGGCCATCGTGGTCATCGAGGACATTCATTGGGCCGATCCGCAGTTGCTTCGGGTCATTCGCTCGATCCACCGCGACGCATCCGCGGGCCTGCTCCTCATCCTCACCGCACGACCGGAGCTGACTGATCGTCACGCGGACTTCGTCGTGACGGACGAGGGATGGACGTCATTGACCATGTCCTCGCTCGCGCCGCCCGATGCGGAGCTCCTCGTGCGCAAGCTGCTCCAGGCTCCACAGCTCGGGCCGGCACTGGCCGGTGCGGTTGCCAGGCGCGCCGAGGGCAACCCGCTGTACATCGAGGAGACGATCCGGCTGCTGACCGACACCGGTGCCGTCCGAATCCACGCCGGCGCCACGGAAGTGCTCGACACCGCACGGCTCGTTGCCAGCCCTGCAAGCATCACCGGTCTGCTGGCCGCCCGGATCGCGGCGCTTCCCGCAGACGAGCGCCGGGTCATCCAGGCCGCGGCGATCGTGGGAAGACGCTTCTGGAACGGGGCGGTGGCACAGGCGCTCCGCCTGAAATCAGTTCGCACAGAGCTGGGCGCGCTCGAGGGTCGCGGCCTGGTGCACCGTCGCGCGACGTCGCTCCTTGCAGGACAGACGGAGTACGTCTTCAAGCACGCGCTCATCCGCGATGCGGCCTACGAGGCCATGTCTCGAAGCCACAGAGCGCGCGCGCACGCGGCAGTCGGCGCCTGGCTCGAATCGATAGCCGGCGATCGAATAGAGGCGGTGCACGAGTTCGTGGCTGAACACTATCGCCATGGGGTGCAGGACGGCGACGCCGCGCAGGTCTGGGACAGTCATCCCGACGAGCGAGAAGCGCTTCGGGAGCGCGCGTTGCGCCACCTTCTCACGGTCGGCGCGGCGGCGCGGCGCGGGTACGCGCTGGATCGTGCGGTCGCCCTGCACGGCCATGCCATGGACCTCGCGGCCACGGCGACGGAGCGCGCCCGCGCCCTCGAGGAGATCGCGGAGGATCATGAGACCGGGCTGCGCGGCGAGGAGGCGATGTCGGCCTACCTCGAGGCACTCGAGGTGGCCCGGGAGGCTACCGTCGACCCAGACGCGCGCGCCCGGATCTGCATGAAGGCCGCGCGGACCCTTGTCATGCGCTGGGGTGCGTTCAGCAAGCGGCCCGATCCGACCCTGATGGATGCGCTCATCGACGAGGGTCTTGCTGCCGCCAGTGACCCGGCTACCCGATGCTGGCTCCTGGCCTTGAACGGCGGCGCGGCGGTGAGATGGCGGGCGGACGCGCGAACGCCCGACCCGATCTCCCTCGACGAGCGCCTGCGGCGGACGCGCATCGCCGTCGAGGCGGCACCCGGCCTCGATCTTCCCGATCTCGCGGGGATGGCCGGCCGCATCGTTGGCCAGCTCGAGTTCGAGGACGGACGTTTCGATGACTGCCGGGCGACGATGCGGGCGATCCGGCCGCACCTGGGACGCATGGACTCGAAATTCCAGCGGGCGATCACCTCGATGTACGTCTTCCTGGCGATGACCGATGTCGAGGGCCGATACGCCGAGGCAGTGGACCTCGCCGGCGAGATGCTCGAGCTCGGGCGCGGTATGAGCCCGCACGAGCACATGCACGGCACGTTCGCGATGCTATGGGTGCTTGATCACCTTGGCCGATGGGGGGAGATGCCTCCGCTGGTGGACGAGCACCTTGCAACGCTGGAGGGCGAGGACGCGATCGTGTGCCCGTACGTGCGCAGCGGGCCGCTGGTTGGCGCGCTCACCCTGGCCCACCTCGGCGACGACGGGGGCGTGAGCCGGATCACCGATCGCGTCCGGGCCACCTGGGATGCCCCGGGACTCCCCGAGATGCTGCTCGCCCGCATCGCCACCGCGCAGGGTCGGCCGGCAGAGGGCGCCAGCCGGGCACGCCAGATGATCGATGAGGGCCGCCAGCCGAACCTCGAGGAAAACGCCTTCGACGTGGTCGGGCTCATCGAAGCGCTCCTGGCCCTCGAGGACTGGGACGGCCTGCGGGACGTCATCCGCGGCGCGAGGCGCTGGGAGCCAGCGATGGCGCTCATGCGGCCGACCTGCGACCGCGCCGACGGGCTGATCGCGCTGGCGAACGGCGATCGCGGGCCGGGGATCACCAGCCTCATTGCGGCGGCCGGGCAATTCGGGCGACTGGGTCTCCAATACGAGGTGGCGCGCACGAAGGCGCTGCTCGCGCAGGCCATGCCCGAGGCCGCCGACGTCCTGGACGACGCGCTGGCGGCGGCCGGGCCGCTGATGGCTGAATCCCTCGGCGGGCTCACGACCACCCCCGCGATGGGTGCACCACCTGTGAGCGAGCGGCTCAGCGACCGCGAGCTCGAGGTGCTCGGCTGCGTTGCCGAGGGCCTGAGCAACCAGCGGATCGCGGATCGGCTCTCGATCTCGGTCCGGACGGTGGAGCGTCACCTGTCCAACATCTACTCGAAGCTCGGAGTCGAAGGAAAGGCCGCTCGCGCTGCCGCGACCGCCCACGCATTCCAGCACGGCCTCGTGGAACGCCTGACCCAGAACTGATCCACGCGAATGGGTGGATGCACGCATGCGGCGCCGCGTCCACCGGCCGTAGCGTCGCTCCCAGGCTCGTCCGGCGACACGCTGACCGCGACGAGTGAGCGAAAGGAGCGATCCGATGACCTACAACGTCGAGGGGCGGCTGCTCGAGGTGTGCACCTGCAACGTCCTCTGTCCGTGCTGGATCGGCGAAGACCCGGATGGGGGGACCTGCGAGTCGACGCTCGGCTGGCGCATCGACGACGGTCGGATCGAGGGCGTCGACGTCTCCGGTCTGACGATCGCGATGACGGTCCATATTCCGGGCAACATCCTCAAGGGGGACTGGAAGGCCGTGGTGTTCGTCGACGATCGGTCCAGTTCCGAGCAGCAGGAAGCGATGCTCAAGCTCTTCACGGGTCAGCTGGGGGGCGCGATCGCCGACCTGGCCGGGCTGGTCGGCGAGGTCCTGTCGGTGGAGCGTGTGCCGATCACCTTCACGGTCGACGAGGGCAAGGGCACGCTGGACCTCGGCGGCATCACGCGCGCCGACCTCACCGGGTACCAGGGCGCGACGGGCAAGCCGACGGTGCTCAGCGAGACGGTGTTCTCGACGATTCCCGGCTCACCCGTGTACGTCGGGAAGGCGGACACGTACACCAGGACCGGTGCCGCGGGGCTGAGTGACGTGGACCTGACCGGCCACAATGCCCTCCAGGGTCACTTCCGGTTCGAGGCCTAGGCGATGCATGCGCCCACGGCGAGATTCATCCCGCGGCCCGCGCTCGATCCGGTGATCCTCGGGGCCGTGGGCGTCGCCTGGGCGCTCATGCTCGCCCTCATCGCACTGGACCAGGCGGCCCTGATCGAGCACGACGCGATCATCTCGAACGCCGGCGCGGCATGGCCCCTGGCGATCGCCGCCTTCCTCGTCACCTGGCAGCTCATGACCGCGGCCATGATGCTGCCCACCAGCCTGCCAATGGTGCGGGCCTTCGCGGTTGCCATCCGGCGCCAACCGCGTCCATGGCTCGCGATGACGGCGTTCCTCGGCGGCTACTTCGCCATCTGGAGCGGTTTCGCCGTCCTGGCGCTGGGTAGCGACGCCGGCCTGCACTGGCTCGTCGACCGATGGGCGTGGCTGGCCGATCGGCCCTGGCTGATCACCGGCGGCGTGCTCGTCGGTGCGGGCGCGTTCCAATTCAGCCCGCTGAAGGAGCGCTGCCTGGCCGAGTGCAGCTCGCCGGTCCAATTCCTGTGGCGACACTATCGCCCGGGCATCGCCAATGCGTGGCGCCTGGGGCTCCGACACGGGGTCTTCTGCCTGGGCTGCTGCTGGGCGCTGATGCTGCTCATGTTCGCCGTCGGTGTCGGCAGCATCGCGTGGATGGCGGCCCTGACGGCCGTGATGCTGGTCGAGAAGACGAGCCGCTACGGCCGGCGCCTGGTACCGATCGTGGGCATCGGGCTCCTGGTATGGGGCGCGCTCATCCTCCTCCGCCCATCGGCGGCGGCCGCCCATGCCGGCGAGGAGCTGCACGCGCCCGCGATCTCGATCGACCCCATCTTCGTGGCCGCGACTCTTGTTGTCGTCGCGTGGTTGCTCATCGTCCGGCGCGGCCGACGCCGGCCCGCAGCCCCTGGCGCGGCAGCAGTTGCGAACCTGAAGAGGATCCGGGTCGGGCGGGACCCCGGCCCACCAGTCGAGCGCGACCGGAAGCTGAACGTCGCCGAGCGTAAACTTCGCGGATGACGCACGCCTCGGATGGCCGCGGGGCGCTCACTCTACGCTTCGATGACCCTCGGATCGAAGCGGAATACGAGCGCGACCTCGCGGGGGCCGATCGGCGTCGGCTCCGCGTTGCGAGCATCGCCGCGATCGCCATCTGGGCCGTCGCCGCGCTCGTAGGCCCGCCTCTTCTCAGCGTCGATCAGATGCCCATCGCGATCGCGGCCATCAGCGTGACCGGCATGAATCTGCTCTCCTTGGCGCTCCTGCACTCGCGACCGACGACGCTGCGCACGCAGCGGCGACTGCTCGCCGTGATCAACATGACCTCCGTGGTGGCGATCCTTGTCGTGATAACCACGTCTGGCATCCCCAGCTCGGTCGCTGCACCATCGGTCATCCTGAACTTCATGTTCACGTTGCCGCAGCGCATCGCGTTCCCAGCGGCGACAGTCGTCGGTATCTTCCACGTCGTCGCCTATGGAGTGTTCGCGGCCTGGGTGCGCGAAGGACCGGACGTCGTATTCAACGCTTTCTTGGTCGCTTCGGCCGTTGCCATCGGGCTCCTGGCGATCCGGCTGCTCGAGGACGCGGAGCGCTCGTCGTACGCCCAGGCGCGACTCGTCGCGGACCTGCATCGTCGCGTCGATCGGCTCCTGCACCAGTACCTGTCGCCGGGCGTCGCCCAGGTGCTGATCGATGATCCCGCACGAGCCGACCTCGGCGGCGAAGCGGTCGACGTCACCGTTCTCTTTGCTGACCTGCAGGATTTCACACCGTTCTCCGAGCGAAAGTCGCCGGCCGACGTCGTGGCCATGCTGAACGCCGCATTCGGTCCAGCGGTGCCAGCGATCTTTGCCCACGGCGGCACGATCATCCAATTCGCCGGGGATGCGGTGGTGGCGGTCTTCAATGCGCCGGTGCGCCAGCACGACCATGCGCTTCGGGCCGGGCGCGCCGCGCTGGCTCTCCAGGCATCGACGGCTGGCTTGCCGGTAGATGCTCCGAGGTTCCGAGTTGGTCTCAACACCGGGCCGGCGCTGGTGGGCAATATCGGGAGTGCCGAGCTGCGTAACTTCGTGGCAATCGGGGACACGACCAATCTGGCGGCCAGGCTGCAGAGCTTTGCAACGCCGGGCACGGTCGTGATCGCCGATAGGACGCGGTCGGCACTCGGGCACGCTGCGCAGGTCCGCGACCTCGGAGAACCTCCGCTCAAAGGCAAGACCACCGTCGGCAGAATCTACGAGCTGGTGGCCCTGGAAGCGTGACAGGTTGACAGCGCTGATGTCTGCATACCGACAACGCCTCAGCCCGTTGGAGGCGCATACCTAGGTGGCAGGCGAGGTTCGAGCGCCTGCCCTTCGGAGAAGGCGGTCATGGGCGCATTCGATCTTCCTCCGCCGTTCGTCCCTCTCGGACTTTCGAGTCTCGTGGGCGTGGTATTTGCGGCGCTACTCGCGAGGTTGGACGGGCGCCGGTCATGCTCGACCGCATAGAGGACGCGGTAGCCCACGCGTACCCGCCAGACATCGTCACTCCCCCGTAGCTTCACCGCCCCGGCGGGATGCTGGGCTTCGGCCAAGCGATCGATCGTCCGTGCCAGCCGCCGGCGGACTGACGGCTCGAGCTTCGCCAGCTCGCGCACCGCCGAGGGCAGGAACTCGACGGCGCGCATGGGAAGGCTACAGATCCAGCTGGGCCTTGAGGTCCTCCCAGCCGATCCGCTCTCGGTTCGCTGGATCGCTGAGCGCCGCGCGAGTGGCGGTCTCCTGAGCCAGGGTCCAGCCGCTCGAGGGTCCAGCCACGGATCAGTTGGCCGGGCGTCCGTCCCGTCTCGCGAGTGCCCGATGAAGGCGGTTGGTCCTGGGCCGCCTGTGGCAGGTCTCGCGCCGTGGGCGGTTATGTCAGTTGTGCTATATCGGCTGACACGCTGGCGAACCGCCCGGGCAAGCGGCTCTCAGCGCCTCAGTCCTCGACTCGCTCGACGTCTACGTCCAGCGCCCGGTAGATCGGGAGTGCACGGGTGTCACGGCTAAGCAGTGGCCTCCGATGCAGACGCGCGGCCGCACCTACGAGGGCGTCATAGACCGATCCACCAGCGATACCCAGGCGCGCTATCTCGGGTCCAAGCGCGGCGGTCTCTGGTTCGCCGAGGAAGACGCTCCCCGGAAAGCTGGTGGTCACGACTCGGAGGGCATTTGCGGGCGATAGACGCAAGCCCGACGGAAGTCGTGTAAGGACCGAGAACGTCTCGAACCAAGCGTGACCGGCGACGCCGAGGCGCCGTCCCTGCACGGCAGCCAGGGTCGCGCCGTGTGCTTCGTGATCCTCGAGGATGAGGGCGATGGCTGCGCTCGTGTCGAGGAGGAGGTCCGCGGGCTTAGCGCGCGTGCCGGTCGGCATCGATCATCTCACGCACGAACCCGTCGCCGATCGTCCGTCCGCTGGCCGGGATGAGCAGCAGGCCGTCCTTCTCGCGCAGCTCCTCGCCGGCCGACGGCTCGATCCGAATGCCGGCGCCGTCAAGCTCGACGTTAACGTCCCCGCCGTGTGCCAGACCGATCCGAGCGCGCAGCCCGCGCGGTATGACCAGCCGTCCCGCCTTATCGATGGTAGCTCTCATGGCAGCTAGTCTACCATTAGAGTGGTAGCCGACCGCTCCGAACCACCGCGAAGCTCTCGCCGTTGATCGCCATGCGCGCCGGTGTCACGCGATATATCAGTTGTGCTATATCGGCTGACTTGCGTGGCGAACCGCCCGGGCAAACGGCCCATCTGGCGCTCGCCGCGACTTCGAACGCATCTGCGAACCGTCAGCGGCCGTGGAGCGCGCGCGATTCGAGCAGGAGATCGGCACGTCGCGTCCGGCCCCCGACGAACCACCCCGACCGATGCGGTTTCGCCCGCGTCGGCCCACCACCTGAGGGGAGAACCCGAGATGACCGACAGGAACCTCACCCACATCTACGTCCTCCTGGACCGATCCGGGTCGATGGAGTCCATCAAGACCGACATCGAGGGCGGCTACGCCGCCTTCG
Source organism: Candidatus Limnocylindria bacterium (assembly GCA_050695815.1). Taxonomy (GTDB): domain Bacteria; phylum Chloroflexota; class Limnocylindria; order QHBO01; family QHBO01; genus JACDBZ01. Next base: position 9,860 of record JBOGSW010000026.1, read on the forward strand.
TCGACGAGCAGCGCTCCGCTGCCGGCGAGTCCTGCGTCACGCTGGCCCAGTTCGACACCGAGTACGAGGTCGTCTACGCCGACCAGCCGGTGGCCGATATCGGGCCGCTCGTGCTCCGACCGCGCGGAAACACCGCCCTGCTCGACTCGATGGCGCGGCTCATCGTGGACAGCGGCCGTCACCTGGCCGAGCTGCCCGAGGAGCAGCGGCCCGGGACGGTGATCGTGGCGATCATGACCGATGGCCTCGAGAACTCCAGCCGCGAGTGGACGCACGCGGCGGTCAAGGAGCTGGTCGAGCGCCAGACCACCGCCTACGCATGGCAGTTCCTCTACATGGGCGCCGACCAGGACGCCATCGAGGTCGGTAGCCAGATGGGCATCCCGGCGGCGCAGTCGGTCACCTACGGCCGCGGCAAGAGCCGCGAAATGATGGCAAGTGTGTCCGGGAAGCTCGCCAACTCACGCCGCGTGGCACTGCGGACGGGGGTCGGAAAGCTCGAAGAGTTCACGCCTCAGGAGCGCATCGACCTCGCCGAATGAATGCGCCAAGACCGCTCCATGAGCTCGGCAGAGGCCACTTCGACGCCGCGCAGCTGGTGCGCGATCACCTGCCCGGTTGTGCGGGCGTTCATGTGGGCGATTCGTCGCCGATGGGCGGCGCTCGAAGCAGGTGGCCACGGACCGTACGCGAGGGACGAGATCGAGGACATCCTGGCCACGGCCTGCATCGGTTTCGGTGCCTGCCGGGCAGCATCGGGCTCGACCACCGCGGTCGTCCACACCGGCAATTGGGGCACCGGCGCCTTTGGCGGCGATCGCGCGCTCATGGCGCTGCTGCAGCTCGTTGCCGCCAGGCTGGCAGGCCTGGATCGGCTCGTGTTCCACAGCAGCGATGGTGCTGCGCACCTGCGAAAGGCCGAAGAGCTGCTCGACAAGCTGCCGATGGCGAACGGTGCGCCCATCGACGATCTCATCGACGCGATCCATGCACACGGCTTCGCCTGGGGCGTGTCGGACGGCAACTAGCGGCCTACAGCACCGCGCGTCGACGGCTGAGCTATCGCGTCTGGAACATGCTCAGTCGCTCCCCGGCGGCCATCAGCCGTACGAGTCGTGGAACGGACACCGGCAGGCTTTCCAGCAGATCTGTCGGTGCATACCATCGACCACGGGTCTGACCTCTTGGCTCGAGCCAACCCGCGCGGGCCATCCGGCCCAGCTCTGCGCGGGCGGCAGGCATCGACCTCCCGGTCATCTCGGCGAGGCGCGCGGTGCGCATCCTTGACACTCGGGCAGCGAGGAGTGCCGACGCCCAGGAGACCGGATCTCCCCGATCGGCCAGGGCCGAGAACAACACGCCCAGGTCGGTCGGCACCGCATCCAGGATTCGGTTCCGAACCTCCAGTCGGTCGAGTGAGATGCGGGTGTAGTAGTCGAGCCACGGGGTGGCTGGATGGTTTTCGGGGTCGTACGACTCCCCAAGCGTCGTCCGCAACATCTCGACGTACTCGTCGCGGTTGCGGCGGAGGTAGGCCTCGATACTGATCAGCTCTGGCGCACGTACACCCTCACGGACCATCTCGACCGATGCAAGGACACGGGCTGTTCGCCCGTTCCCGTCGTTGAAGGGATGAATCGCGATCAGGTTCAGGTGCAGGAGCGCTGAGCGCACCAACGGTTGAGGTGGACTGCCACGTAGCCAGGTGACGAGCTCGTCCATCAGGCTTTGAACGACGAGTGGGCTCGGCCCGCGGAAGATGCCCACGTGGACGTCTTCGTCCTGGGCCGCTCGGTAGTTGCCTCGGGTGTCCCGAGGAAGTCCCTCCATCAGGGCCGCGTTGATCAGATGGATGAAGTCATGCGACCACTCGAAGTCCGAACGCAAGGCGGCATCCCGGGCAAGGTTCAGTGCCCGGTTGTAGTTCTCGACCTCCCGAACGTGAACCGGATCCTCCGCAACGGAGGCGCCGGCAAGGACCTGCTCCACCTGCTCGGGTTGCAGCGGGTTGCCCTCGATCCCGGTACTGCCGGAAACCGACGCATCTCGAGCCGCCGGCCAGACGGCCAACAGGCGCGGGTTGCCACGCTCCATGTCGCCGCTCATTCGAACAGCATCGTCCCATCGGTCGAGGCGAGCACGCACGATCGGGTCGGTTCGATAATTGAGATGAAGACCCATTCGCTTGATATACGAGCGGATTCCGAGACGGTGAGAATAGAACGTATTCGCTTGCAATACAAGCGAATAGGGTTATGGAGGCACCAGCGCCATCCGCGCGGCACATTTCGCGGCTAACGCGTCCGACGAGCGCAACCGAACCAGTGTGGCGCCGAGACGGACATCATCGCGACAAACAGCTGTCACAACCGACGCTGACACTCCCGCTACCCACAACCACTCGGGGGG
>JBOGSW010000027.1:0-17921 GCA_050695815.1 Candidatus Limnocylindria bacterium
GATATTCAATGACCGATCGACTGACCGATCGCGTGGCCCTCATCACCGGTTCCGACTCCGGCATCGGCCAGGCAACCGCCATCGAGTTCGCCAAGGAGGGAGCCGATGTCGTGGTGACCTACTACTCGGACGAGAAGGGTGCTCGCGAGACCGCGCGCGAGGTGGAGGCTGCCGGACGGCGCGCCATCGTCCGACGGCTCGACGTGACCGACGAGGCCATGATCGAGTCGGTCTTCGATGACACCCTGGCGGAGTTCGCCCGCATCGACATCCTCATGAACAACGCGTCGGTCGACTCGACCGGCGCCCGGGTCGCGGAGATGTCCCTCGCGGCCTGGGACCGTGCGCTCCGCACCAACCTGACCGGTCCGATGCTCTGCTGCCGTCGCTTCATCCGGGAGCGGCGCAACGTCGGCGGCAAGGGCAAGATCATCAACATCACGAGCGTCCATGACGAGATTCCGCGCCCCGGCGCGGCCGAATATTGCGCGTCGAAGGGCGGCATGCAGATCCTCACCCGCACGCTCGCGCTCGAGTTGGCGCCGGACCGGATCAACGTGAACAACATCGGTCCGGGGATGGTGCTGACACCCATGAACCAGGAGGCGCTCACCGATCCGGAGGCACGCGAGGACCAGACCGAGGACGTCCCGTGGAAGCGGGCGGCCGAGCCGTGGGAGGTCGGACGCCTGGCGGTCTATCTCGCCTCGGACGACGCGAACTACGTCTCGGGCTCCACGTACTACATCGACGGCGCGCTCATGCAGAACCTGGGGCAGGGCGCCTGAGCCTGAGCCGATCCAGACCTGGACCGATGGTGCCGGTTGCGCCGGGCGAAGGTATCGGCGAGGGAGAGGCCATGATCGGCCCGAACGAGGCGTGAAGCTGGCCGCCTGCTTCACGCGGTGACACTGGTTGCCATCCAGGAGCCGGAACTTGGCCGATAGCGTCATCGGATGAAATCTCGGCAGGCGCGAGGCGGGTCTTCATCGGCCGTTGCGCCGGGTGAAACCAAACCGAACGAGCGGCGGCTCACCCGTCCTCCGTTCCATCCGGTGCAACCCACGACGTCTGAGGTCGCGTTCCTTCGGCATTGGTGTCGCCCCGTGCAACCGCAACGTGCAACCGCAACAGCAAACCGTTACTCCTCTGGCCGCAGGATCAGGCCGGAGAGCGGCGGCAGGGTCAGCGTCGCCGAGCAGGGCTGGCCGTGCCGGGACTCCTCCACGGCTTCCACCCCGCCGAGGTTCCCGAGGTTCGAGCCGCCGTAGTGCTCCGAGTCGGAGTTGATCGCCTCGACCCAGCGCCCCGCGAAGGGCAGCCCCAGGCGGTAGTCGGGTCGTGGCACCGGCGTCAGGTTGAGCACCACCACCGCGACCGCGCCGCCGCCGCGACGGATCCATGCGTAGACCGAGGACTCGACGTCGGAGGCGTCGATCCAGGTGAAGCCATCGGCCTCGTGGTCGGCTGCCCAGAGGGCGGGCGAGGACGCGTAGACGCGGCCCAGGTCCTCGACAAAGCGGGCCACGCCGCCGTGCATCGGCGCATCCAGGAGCTCCCACGGCAGGGCTCGGTCGTGCGACCACTCCTCCCAGGGCGCCAGCTCGGCACCCATGAAGAGCAGCTTCTTGCCGGGTTGGCCCCACATGTTCACGAGGAGGGCGCGCAGATTGGCGAAGCGCTGCCAATCGTCGCCGGGCATCTTGCGCAGGAGCGAGCCCTTGCCGTGCACCACCTCGTCGTGGCTCAACGGCAGGACGAACTGCTCGGTGCCTGCATACAGGCCGCGGAAGGTGAGCTTGTCGTGGTGGAAGCGCCGATGAATCGGCTCGAGGCTGAAGTACTCCAGCGTGTCGTGCATCCAGCCCAGGTCCCACTTGAAGCCGAAGCCGATGCCGCCCAGGTAGGTCGGGCGCGTGATGCCTGGGAATGACGTGGATTCCTCGGCGATCGTCACCACGCCCGGGAATCGGCCGTAGACGCGCTCGTTCATCTCGCGCAGGAAGTCCATCGCCTCCAGGTTCTCGCGGCCGCCGTGGACGTTGGGCGTCCACTCGCCGGCCTTGCGCGAGTAGTCGAGGTAGAGCATCGAGGCCACCGCATCCACCCGCAGCCCGTCGATGTGGTAGCGGTCGCACCAGAAGAGCGCGTTGGCGACCAGGAAGTTGCGGACCTCGGCTCGGCCGAAGTCGAAGATGAGCGTGCCCCAGTCGGGGTGCTCGCCGCGCTGCGGGTCCGCGTGCTCGTACAGGGGAGTGCCGTCGAAGCGGCGCAGGGCGAAGTCGTCGGTCGGGAAATGGGCCGGCACCCAGTCCACGATCACCCCGATCCCCGCGTTGTGCAGCGTGTCGACCATCGCGGCGAAGTCGTCGGGGTTGCCGAAACGCGCGGTCGGCGCGTAGTAGCCGGTCACCTGGTACCCCCACGAGCCGTCGAACGGGTGCTCGGCCACCGGCAGCAGCTCGACGTGGGTGAAGCCGAAGCGACGGCAGTGCTGGACAAGTCTCTCAGCCGCCTGGCGGTAGCCGAGCCACGAGCCATCGTCGTTGCGCATCCAGGAGCCGAGGTGGACCTCGTAGGCAGCCATCGGTGACCGATACGGATCGCGCTGCGTCCGCTCGCTCATCCAGTCCGCATCGGTCCATGGATAGACCGATGGATCCCAGACGCGCGACGCCGTCTCCGGGCGGACCTGCATGGCGAAGGCGAAGGGGTCGGCCTTGAGGCGCAGCTTGCCGTCGCGGCCGACGATCTCGAACTTGTAGAGCTCGCCGACACCGATGCCGGGCATGAAGAGCTCCCACACCCCGGCGGCGCCCATGGAGCGCATCGGCAGCAGGCGGCCGTCCCAGCGGTCGAAGTCCCCCACGATGCGGACGCTCCGGGCATTCGGCGCCCAGACCGCGAAGCTCACGCCCTCGACGCCCTCGTGCGTCCGCGGATGGGCGCCCAGCACGTCGTACAGCCGCTCGTGCGTGCCCTCGCCGATGAGGTGGAGGTCGACCTCGCCGAGCGTCGGCCCGAAGCGGTACGGGTCCTCGAGCTCCCAGTCGTTGCCGTCGGCGAAGGCGAAGCGAAGCCGATAGCGGAACTGCCCGGGACGCAGGTCGGGCACGTGGCCCACCCACACGCCGTTGCCGACCGGCTCCATCGGCGCGAGGCCGCCGTTGGGGGCCACGAGCGCCGCCGCGGTCGCGTCGGGATGGAAGGCACGGATCACCGTGCCGCCCGGGGCGTCGTGCGCGCCAAGGATGCTATGCGGGTCGTGGTGGTCGCCGCGGGCCAGCCGGGCGAGCTGATCGGCCGGCGGCGCCAGGTGGGCGGTCGTCATCGGGCTAACCATACGCGGACTTGCTGCAGCACGTGGCGTGCGAGGCGGGTTGCGTGCGTCGCGCCTGCCGCGGCGCCGACCGGGACTCGACACCGCCAATTACCAACCGACGCACCCGTTGGCCACTTCCGCACCCCGAGTTGCACCCGGCGACACCAAAGTCGACGGAGCCCGAGCTCCTTCGTCGTCTGTTGCCTCCGGTGCAACCTGGGACGTGTGAGCCTCCGCTCGTTCGGAGTTGGTCTCACCGGGTGCAACTCGGGGTATCGAAGCCCCTCTCCGGCACGGCCTCGGTGCCTGAAATGTGGGGCCAACGCGTGCGGCAATGACCGGTCCGGGCATCATCGGCATCGCAGACCCGATCGACATCATCCTTACGGGCCAGTCGCTGTATTGCCCGTGACCCTGCGGATGTCCTGAGCGGCCACCGCGAGCCGTCCGTCGGTCACGAGGTGGGTGGCAGGACGCCAACGAGCATCCATCGGGAGCCGGTCGCCTGGCGCATGGCGAACGTGAGGTTGAACGTCTGGGTGTCGCTGCCAACCACGGCCCCCTGCGCGTCGTAGCGCTCTACGACGACGGTGCCCGTCCCGGTGAGCCCCAGGCTCAACCCGGTCTGAACGCCGAACGGGATGAGCAGCGACACGTGGATCGCATCGAAGGTGTAGTGCTGGACGGTGGTGAGGCCGCTTGCCCGCGCCTCCTCCAGGCGCCCCCGCATCTCCTCGAGCCGGTCGCCATGGTCCACTGCCACGAGGAGGGCCCCGTCGCGCTCCAGGAGCGCACGGGTCTCCAGCGCCAGGTCCTGGGCCAGCGCCACCACCACCTCGTTCATGCCTTCCCCCGCGCGTTCGTGGTCGAAGTCGATCACCTCCTGCTCGATCGCGATGGGAGGCAGCGTGGTCGGATCGACCACCGGTGCCGGGCGGTTGAGGGCCTCCAGGCTTTCGGGAAGGACGGTGCCGCGCGACGGCGTCCCGGCCGCCACGACCGCCGCAGCGCCGAGGACCACCGCCAGGGCGCCCCCTCCCGCGCGCCCGGCGACGGTACGCGGCGACCCCGTACCTCCGAGGATGGCGCGGATGTCGTCCCGAGGCGAGCCCGGCTCCGGCAGGAAGCGATCGAGCAGCGGGCGCGCCGCGCAGACGATGACCAGGCCGGACAGCAGCGCGACCTTCGCGCCGAACTCGTCGGCCTGCGGAGCCATCAGCAACGTGCTCATCACGCCGACGGTGATGCCGAAGGCGATGCGCGCGACCCGCCCGGCGGGCACGGTCTTGGGGTCGGTGATCATGAAGAAGAGGAAGACCAGCACCTCGGGCGACGTGACGATGACCCGCCAGAAGTCGGCCCCGCAGACGGGCGCGAAGGCCCAGTTGGCGACCATGCAATGGCCGCTGGCCGCCAGGATGCCGATGCCGGCCGCAAGGGTCACCCAGAAGGCGACCGCAAGCGCAAGGAGCTTCAGCCTGCGCGTGATGAGCATCCCCCCCACGATGATCACGGCGTACGCGAGCAGCATCGGCGCATTGAGCGGCGCCCACCAGAAGTCGAGCGGCTCGATGCGGGAGCTGCCGAGCACCACGAACGCGGCGACGAGGCCGATGTTCGACGGGTTGAACACGTGAGTGCCGCGATACCTGATGACGTACTTCGACAGCAGCGACAACCCGGCGATGGCCGCGAAGAGGTACCACCCGTCGACGTTCCAGGGCTCGCCCGGCGGGGTGCCGACGGTGCGGAGGATGAGCGCCACGCCGCTGCCGGTCAGCATCGCGCTGGCGGGCCATACGAATGCGCGTGACTGGCGGAAGGTGATCGCGATCTCGATCACCGCGCAGGTGACGATGGCGGCGAGGATCTGTGGAACGCTGACCCGGAACCCGAGCCACACCTGGCCGAGCACGTGGACGGTGATGATCACGGCGGCGACGTGCAGGCGCGGGTCGCGGATGCTCGGCAGGACGAGCGGATACGTCGCGCCCCGCAGCGTGACGCTTCGGGCGGTCATCGAAGCGCCCACCGGGGCGAGAGCGCGCCCGCTCGGAGTGTCACGAAGGCCCTGGCATACGCAGCCGGCGAGGCGTAGGATGCGGTGGATCCATGGCACGTGACCAGGAGCGCCGTCAGCGCGCCGAGCAGGCTCCCATCGTCGGCGGGTTGCCCGATGTCCCGGGTATCGGCGTGGCGATGCGGCTGACGCCGGGCCTCGGCGCGCACCTGCGCGGTCTCGCCGATGAGCTGCTGGTCAACGACTTTCCCGGCGCCACCATCCGCCGTCACGAGCGCGAGATGCTGGCGACAGCCGTTTCCGCCGCAAACGACTGCTTCTTCTGCATGGACTCCCATGGGGCTCACGCGCTGGCCCTTATTGATCGGGAGGGGGCGACAGAGCTGGCGCCGATGATCGACGTGATCAAGAGTGGAGCGTCCGACGGCTTGAGCGACAAGATGCGCGCCCTCCTGCACATCGCGCGTACCGTACAGCATGCGCCGTTGCGCCTTGGCTCGGCCGATATCGAGGCCGCTACCACAGCCGGCGCCAGCAACGGGGACGTCCAGCTCGCGGTACTCATCGCCGCCGCCTTCTCGATGTACAACCGGCTGGTGGACGGCTTCCGGGCGCAAACACCATCGGACGTGGATGCGTATGTGGAACGAGCCGAGCAGATCGCCGAGCTCGGTTACAGCGCGCCGCCCCCGACGCCACAGGGAAGCGCCCAGACCTCGTAGGCGCCATGTCCTCCCGCATGGCGAAGTGGGAGAGCTCCCGCTCGGCAGCAGCGCCCGATTCGCGCGCATCACGGCACCCATGGTTCCGCGCCGCCAGCCCCGCGCTCGATGTGGGCCCACGTGTTCGGTTCGACGGCCATTGGGCCCTCGATCGTGCCGTCCGGCCAGGTGACGGTGACCCGCGCCTCGTCCGCCGAGCCGATCCCGGCGTGGAGCCATCCGAGGGAGCCGCTCACATGCCCGCCACCCACGACCAGCTCACGACGGATGGTGTGGCCGCCGGCCCGGATCTCGACCCACGCCCCAATGGCGTCGGGGTTGGGGCCAGGCTGTCGGAGCCGCAGGGCAACCCAGCCGCCGATCGGGCCTGGCTCGTCCCCGGATCCGGTGCCGACGTTCCGCCACAACAGGACGTTCGCCTGGCGGTTGACGACGACCAGGTCGAGCAGCCCGTCGAGGTTGAGGTCCGCCAGCGACGCACCTCGGGCCCGGGCAAAGCTCACGATGCCCGCGGCCTCCGCCGCCTCCTCGAACGTTCCGTCGGGCTGGCCGAGGAAGAGGTCGTTGGGGTCGCGCGCGGCAAACTCGGGCATCGCCTCGACGTTGCCCTTCGCGACGAAGAGGTCAGCCAGGCCATCGTTATTGACGTCCGCGAACTCGGCATGCCAGGCGGTGGACGGCAGCATCATGTCGCCGGCGAATGGCCGCGTCGCCGTTACCCCGAGGCTCAGGGCGATGTCGCGGTACGTCGGTCGATCAGGCCCGGCGGCGAGGGTCTGGAGCTTGTTGTCGCCCTGGCTGGTGAGGTAGACCTCCGGGTAGCCATCGCCGGTGAGGTCGTGGCTCGCGATGCCCATTCCCCAGATGCGGAGCGGCTCCCAGCCATCTGCGGCCGTGTAGGCCACCGGTGGTTCGCCAGGCTCCATCCGCCACAGCTGCTCCTCACCCTCGCCGGCCTCGCCGTAGTAGTGCCGGTCGTTCGAGACGCGCAGGTCGCGGCGGCCGGATCGGTCCCAGCCACTGAACAGGATCGACAGCGAGCAGTACCCGGGCGCCAGGGACGTCGGCGCGCCGTATCGGCGTCCGCCGTCAGCCGGCCGGAAGAGCTGACCGTCGTCGCACCGGAACGTGTTCGAGCCGTCGGCCGCGAGCTCCAGGTAGTTGCCGATCGCAAGCGTCGGGAGCCGGGAGCCTCCTTCCCAGGTCGCGCTGAACGCCGTCGACCAGGCATCGCCGCCGTCGAAGCCGAACGCCTCGTTTGCGCGCTCGAAGCGGCATTCCCCCAGCCCGCGCAGGAGGACGTTCTCGCCCCGGCGCAGCACGGCCAGGTCGGTGGCGCCGTCGGAGTCGAGATCCAGCGGGTACGCACCGGTCACGCTCACGAGATCGGTAGTGGCGCTCGGGACCGGGACGAAGCGAAGCGCACCGCCAATCGACGAGGCGTTGCGGTAGAGCCCGGCCGGGGACTCGCCGCCAGCGAAGTAGAGTTCCGGGCGGCCGTCATCATCGCAGTCGAAGGTGGCGACACCGCCGCCGACGAAGTAGTCGAAGCCGCCGGTGTAGGCGTGCTCCAGGCCGGCGGCCGCGGCCTCCTCCACATAGCGGGGCACTTCGACGGCACCGGCCCTCGGGCGAAGACCACCGGTCATCGCCCAGCCCGCGGCGCCGGCGGCGATCAGCAATCCAAGCGGCACGAGCATCAGCCCGCCTCGGGTCAGCCAGCTCCGGGATCCCGGTTCGGCGCTCATCGCTCCATCATGCGCGGCCCGGCGGTGGGTACGCCAGCGCCGCGGCCGTCTCACCCTTTTGCGGCGTCGAAGATCGCCTCCATCACCCGCAGGTTGGCGACGGCGTCGGTTGGGGGGACCGGCACCACTCGCCCCTCGAGGATGGCCCGCGCGAAGGCCTCGGCCTCCACGGTGTAGGGATCGGCGGGCTCGAAGGTGAGCGTCTCGACGTTCGGCGCGACGGGTGGGTCGCCGCCGGATGCAAGGTGGATCCGCGTTGGGCGGTCGGGAGGGATGTTGAACGGGATGTCAACGCTGATCCGGCCGGTGGCGCCATGGATGTGGACGCGCTGGTCGTCCTCGGCGCGCGTCGAGGCGGTGAAGGTCGCCACACCCGCGCCGAACTCCATCATGGCGCTGACGACGGTATCCGTGCCCCCGATCGGGTCCCGACGGATCGCCGACTGCACGCGAGTCGGCTCGGATCCGAAGAGCATGCGCGACAGGTTCACGCAGTAGGAGCCGATGTCGTACAGGGCCCCGCCACCGGTCTTCAGGATATTCCGGATGTTCGCCGGATCGTCGTTGAAGAAGCTGAACCAGCTCTGGACGGCGACCAGCTCGCCGATGCGACCCGTCTCGACGAGCTCACGCGCCGCAACCCACGAGGGGTGGTGGCGGTACATGAAGGCCTCCATGAGGCGGACGCCGGCAGTCTCGCAGGCCTCGATCATTCGCTCCGCATCGGCGGCGGTGAGCGCCAACGGCTTCTCGCACAGGACATGCTTGCCCGCGACGGCCGCCGCGATCGTCCACTCGGCATGGAGGTGGTTCGGGAGCGGGATGTAGATCGCCTCGACCTCGGGATCGGCGAGGAGAGCCTCGTACGATCCGTGCGCGGTCGGGATGCCGAGGGCGTCGGCCGCGTCGCGCGCCGCGCCAGGTTCCCGCGAGGCGATCGCCACCACCTCGCAGCTCGGGGCGACCGCGATGGCGGGGATAACCTTGGTGCGTCCGATCTTCGCGGTGGAGAGGATCCCCCAGCGCAGCGCCGCCATCACCGAGCCCCACTCTCCATCTATGGACGCTCCTCCGCAGCCTGTCGCGCTGATCTATTGACACGCGCCGCCGCTATGTACGAGTCTACGACGAACATTTGGATGAGAGGAACACAAATCCGGTGTTGGCGGCTCGCGACGCTCTCGGGCATCGTAGCGAGACGGTGCGGCGCGCCAACCTGCGCGCGATCGTCCGCGAGCTGCATCTGCGCGGGCCGCTCTCGCGCTCGGAGCTCGGTGTCGCCACCGGCCTGACGAGAAGCGCGATCCGCGGGCTCATCGGCGAGCTCACCGGAGCCGGGTTGGTCGACGAGGTGCCGAGTGCCCCGGCCGGCATGCCCGGGCGTCCCTCACCCATCGTGCGGCCGGACCCGCGAGCCGCGAGCGTGCTCGCCCTCGAGATCAACGTCGACTCGTTGTCGGCGGCGGTGGTGGGATTCGGCGGCCGCGTCGACCACCTCTCCCGCGTCGATCGCCCGCGCGGCCACCTTTCCGATACCGCCATCGTCGAGGACCTCGTCGAGCTCGCCGCGCCGCTGCTGCGCCGGCTGCACGGGGCCGACGCGCTGCTCGGCGTTGGTGTCGGCGTGGCTGGCATCGTGCGGCGCAGCGACGGCCTGGTCCTCCACGCCCCCAACCTCGGCTGGCGCGACGTGCACCTCGGCGCCCGCCTCTCGACGGCGCTCCAGCTGGGCGTGCCGACCTGGGTCGCCAATGAGGCCGACCTCGGCGGGCTGGCGGAGCATCGGCGCGGTGCCGCCGTCGGCGTGGACGAGGTGCTGTACGTCACCGGCGAGGTCGGCGTCGGCGGCAACCTCATCGTCGACGGGGAGCCGCTCGTTGGCGCGGCCGGCTACGCCGGCGAAGTCGGCCACATCCCGGTTAACCCGAATGGCGCGCGGTGTGGCTGCGGCGCGATCGGCTGCTGGGAGACCGAGATCGGCGAGCGGGCGATGCTGGTCCGGGCCGGCTTCCCGGCCGAGGGTGGCCGTGCCGCAGTGAGCGAGGTCATCGCGGCCGCGCGCCGCGGCGATCGCCAGGCGCTGGCGGCGATGGACCACATCGGTACATGGCTGGGGATCGGGCTTGCGGGGCTCGTCAACGTCCTCAACCCGACGCTCGTGGTCCTGGGTGGCCTGTTCGAGCGCATTCACCCGCTCATCGCCAGCCGCACCAACGCGGTGCTCGACGAGCGGGCGCTCGCTGCCTCGCGCGAGCTGGTGACGATCGTGCCCGCCTCGCTTGGTATCGACGCTCCGGTCCTCGGTGCCGCCGAGCTCGCCTTCGAGGCATTTCTATCCGATCCCGCCAGCCGGCTGCGGGTCACGCGGGGCGTGGCAGCGGCCGTGAGCGCCTGAACGACGCAGACGAGGAGGGGCTTGACAGGAGAGTAGCCTACTGCGAGGTACCGCCATCCGGGGATGGCCCAACGGAGATTCTGGAGGAGCACTGATGATCAATCGGAGGCTCGCGGCGGTCCTGGGCGTACTCGCCCTGGTACTGGCCGCATGTGGCGGGGGCGGGGAGTCCCCTGATGCGGGCGAGTCCGACGGTGCGGCGTCCGAGCCGGCCGCCGGCGGCGACTGCACGGTCGGCGTGTCGTGGAACAACTACCAGGAGGAGCGCTGGGCTCGCTGGGATGAGCCGGCGATCCAGGCAGCCCTCGAGACGGCGGGTGCCGAGTACGTCTCCAACGACGCGCAGTCGTCCGCCGAGACCCAGGCGAGCAACGTCGAGAACCTCATCGCCGATGGGGCCGACGTGCTGATCATCCTCGCCCAGGACGGCACGGCGATCCTTCCGTCCGTCGAGGCGGCCATCGCCGAGGGCGTGCCGGTCATCGCCTATGACCGCCTGATCGAGGATCCGGACGCGCTCTACATCACGTTCGACAACGTCGGCGTCGGCCGGCTACAGGCGGAGGTCATCTACGACCTGGTGCCGGAGGGTCGCTACGTGATCATCAAGGGCAACTCCGCCGATGCCAATGCCGACTTCCTGCGCGCGGGCTACGAGGAGGTCATCGGTGAGGCTGTTTCGTCCGGCGATATCGAGATCGTCGGCGAGACCTACACCGACAACTGGGATCCGGCGCTTGCCCAGGACGAGATGGAGCAGTTCCTGACCGACACCAACAACGAGGTCGACGCGGTTCTCTCCGAGAACGACGGCATGGCCGGCGGCGTGGTGGCGGCGCTCGAGGCACAGGGCCTGGCAGGCGACGTCCCGGTCTCCGGCCAGGACGGCGACCAGGCTGCGCTCAATCGTGTGGCGCTCGGCACCCAGAACGTGAGCGTCTGGAAGGACGCGCGTGAGCTGGGCACGGCGGCCGGCGAGGCCGCGGTGGCGCTGTGCGCCGATCCGGACATCACGGCGGTCGAGGGCACGGCGCCCTTCGACAGCCCCGGCGGCAACTCGATGACCTCGATCCTGCTCGAGCCGATCGCGATCACCCAGGACAACCTGGACGTCGTGCTCGAAGCGGGCTGGATCGACGAGGCGGCACTGTGCCAGGGCGTCGAGTCGGGCTCGGTGAGCGCCTGCCCCTGATCGTTCGACCGGACGTGATCGTGGCCCCGTGCCCGCTGATCGCCAGCGCTCACGGGGCCACCCACAACCGGACCGGAGGGACCATCTCGCTCCATGTCTGACGTCCCGCCCACGTCCCGCCCGAGCGCGGGCGATCGTACCCACACGGTGACCGCGTGGGTGGGACGGCGGCGCCAGACGGGTCGCGCCCTCGTCCGGCTCCTGGACGTCGACACCCGGCTGCTGGGCCTGATCGCGGCGATGGCCATCATCTGGATCGGCTTCAACATCGCCTCGGGCGGGACCTTCCTCACCGCCCGCAACCTGTGGAACCTGTCGGTCCAGAGCGCCTCGATCGCCATCATGGCGACCGGGATGGTGCTGATCATCGTGGCGCGCCAGATCGACCTGTCGGTGGGTTCGCTGCTCGGCTTCATCGGTTACTCGATGGCCATGGCGCAGACCGTGTGGCTGCCGCAGGCGCTCGGTCTCGGGCTCGAGCATCCCGCGACATGGATCCTCGTGCTCGCCATCGGCCTGGTCCTGGGCGCCATCCTCGGCGGCATCCAGGGCTTCATCGTCGCCTACGGCGGCATCCCCTCGTTCATCGTCACCCTCGGCGGCCTGCTGGTCTGGCGAGGCCTCATCTTCCAGTACGCCCAGGGCCAGACGATCGCCCCGCTCGACTCGACCTTCCGGCTGCTCGGCGGCGGGCCTGAGGGATCGCTCGGCGAGATCGGCAGCTGGGCAGTTGGCGCGGTCGCCTGCGCGGCCGTCGTGATCGGCCTGGTCCTCAAGCGCCGCCGCCGTTCTTCCTTCGGGTTCCAGGTTCGCCCCTGGTGGGCGGTCGGTCTGCTGTCGGTGGTTGCATGCGCGATCGTGCTGGCCGCGGTCTGGGTCACCAACGCGTATCCCTGGCCCGAGGCGCTGGCCGCCGACTACGCCCTGGAGCACGGGATCGCGGTCCCGCCGGGCGGCCTGGTCATCCCGACCGGGATCGCCTACCCGGTGCTCATCATGATCGCGGTGGCCATCCTGATGACGCACCTGGCCGAGCGACGCCGGTTCGGTCGCAACGTCTATGCCATCGGCGGCAACCCGGTTGCCGCGGAGCTGAGCGGCATCAACACGAAGCGCACGGTCATGCTGACCTTCGCGGTGATGGGCGTGCTCGCGGCGGTCAGCGCCGCGGTCCAGACCGCCAGGCTCAACGCCGCGGTCACCGGGCTGGGCGTGCAGAACGAGCTGGACGTCATCTCGGCGGCAGTCATCGGCGGGACCTCGTTCACCGGCGGGGTGGGGACGATCCCGGGCGCCATCCTCGGCGCGGTGGTGATGCAGTCGCTGCGCTCCGGGATGGTCCTGCTGCGGGTCGACTCGCCGACACAGGACATCGTCGTCGGGATCGTGCTCGTGGCCGCCGTCGGGGTCGACGCATGGCTTCGGCGTCGCCAGACGTGAACCAGGATGAGCCGATGACGACGGGTGCGAAGCCAGGCCCCCTGGTCGAGATGCGCGACGTGCGCGTCGCGTTCGGTGGCGTCCACGCGGTCGACGGGGTCTCGATCGACCTGCATGCGGGGGAGGTGGTAGGCCTGGTCGGCGGAAACGGCGCCGGCAAGTCGACGTTGATGCGGGTGCTGTCCGGTGCGCAGGCGCCCGACTCGGGCCATGTCCTCATCGATGGAAAGCGCGCCGCCCTTCACAATCCGCGCGACGCGCGCGCCCTCGGGATCGAGACGATCTATCAGACTCTCGCGCTCGCCGACAACCTCGATGCGCCGGCCAACGTTTTCCTTGGCCGTGAGCTGACCAGCCGCTCCGGCACGCTCGATGACCCGGCCATGGAATCCACCACGCGCCAGCTGATGCAGCGACTCAACCCGCGTTTCGCCAACTTCAAGGCTGCGGTCGCGTCGCTCTCCGGAGGGCAGCGCCAGTCGGTGGCCATCGCGCGGGCCATCCAGTTCAACGCCACCATCCTGATCATGGACGAGCCGACCGCGGCACTCGGTCCGGCCGAGACCGCCCAGGTCCGTGACCTCATTCGGCAGCTGAAGGCCGATGGGCTGGGCATCTTCCTCATTAGCCACGACATCCACGACGTCTTCGACCTGTCAGATCGGATCAGCGTCATGCACCACGGCAAGATCGTCGGCACCGTGAGCCGCGACGACGTCACGACCGACCAGGTGCTGGCCATGATCATCCTGGGCAAGCGCCCCGACGAGGTCACGAGCGAGGAGCTCGCCTCCCTTGGCTAAGCGATGGCCCATCAGGAGCGTCTCAGAGGCGCGGGAAGATCGGCCGCAGCGCCGGGTAGAGATCGCGGTACACCGCGTGGCGCTCGGCGTAGACGCGCGAGTCCGGGCCTGGCTCCGCGGCCGGCGTCGCTCTCACGAGGACCGTTGTTGCCTCCTGCACCGAGCGCTGGTGGCCGGCGGCGACCGTCGCCAGCAGTGCCGCGCCAAAGGCGGCTCCCTCGGTCGTGTTGACGGTTGCGATCTCCACCCCGAGGACGTCGGACACGATCTGGCGCCACAACGAGCTGGCGATGCCGCCGCCCGAGGCGCGAACCTGTTCCGGCCGCGGCACGCCGGCGGCCAGCATGAGGTCGAGCCCGTCGCGCAGGCCGAAGGCCACGCCCTCGAGGACGGCGCGGGCCAGGTGCGGCCGATGGTGGGCCACGGTCAGCCCCACGAACGCACCCCGGGCCAGCGGGTCCGGGTGCGGGCTTCGCTCACCGTTGAGGTACGGAAGGAAGAAGAGCCCGTCGCTCCCGGCCGGTGCTTGCCCGGCCTCATCCGCCAGGTCGGCGAAGGCGATCCCCGGCGCCAGGGCATCACGGAACCAGCGCAGGCTGCCGGCGGCCGAGAGCATGACCGACATCATGTGCCATGCCTCGGGAACGGCGTGGCAGAAGGCATGGACCCGGCCCGCGGGCTCGACGATCGGACGGTTCGTGGTGGCGAACACGACGCCGGAGGTGCCGAGCGAGAGGGCCACGATCCCGGGTTCGACGGCGCCCACGCCCACCGCGTTGGCGGCCTGGTCGCCGCCACCCGCGACGACCGGCGTCCCGGCGCGCAGCCGGGTCGCGGCGGCGGCAGGGCCGGTCACGCGCCCGGTGACCTGCGGCCCATCCGCGGTGGCGGGCAGCAGCGAGCGGTCGAGATCGAGGGCCGCCAGGACATCGGCCGACCAGTCGCGGGCTGCCAAGTCGAACAGCAGCGTGCCAGAGCCGTCCGCCACGTCGACCGTGCGGTCACCGGTCAGGCGCAGGCGGAGGTAGTCCTTCGGCAGCAGCACGTGCGCGACGCGCGCCCACGTCTCCGGCTCATGGCGGCGCACCCAGAGCAGCTTCGGCGCGGTGAGCCCGGTTAGCGCGTCGTTGCCGGTGATCTCGATCAGCCGGCGTGGCCCCACCCGCTCCCGAATCTCGTCGCACTCGTCCGCGGTGCGCTGGTCGTTCCACAGGATCGCCGGGCGCACGGGCGCATCCGAGGCATCGAGCAGGACCGCCCCGTGCATCTGCCCGGTCAGGCCGACGGCGTCGACCTCGTCGCCGGACACGTGAGCCGCGTCGAGAGCCGATGCGATGGCCTCGACGGCGCCGATCCACCACAGGTCGGGGTCCTGCTCGCTCCACAGGGGGTGGGGCACCGCATACGCGTAGGTGGCCGAGCCGATGGAGCGCACGGCGCCGGCTTCGTCGACCAGGACGGCCTTGGTGGCGGTGGTCGAAACGTCGATGCCGAGGACGAGGCCCATTCGCCGTCAGCCCCGGTCGGCCGACCAGATCCGCTGGTTGACGATGCCCTCCAGGCGCTCCTGTTGGCCTGACACGGGGCGCGGGTCGATGCCTTCGTCGAGGACGCGTCGCTCGAGCTCGGGAAGCGCCAGGTCGCCGTCAAGGATCGCGACGCCCAGCTCACCGTCCCATCCGGAGTAGCGCGCGTCGCGCATGCGCTCGAGGTCGCCTGCTTCGACGAGATCGGCCGCCACGAGCAGCGCCCGGGCCAACGTGTCGATCCCGCCGGTGTGCGCGTGGACCAGATCGTTGCGATCGAGGCTCTGGCGGCGGAGCTTCGCGTCGAAGTTGAAGCCACCCGACGTGAATCCGCCTGTGCGCACGATCTCGTACATCGCCAGCGCCACCTCGTCCACCGAGTTCGGAAACTGGTCGGTGTCCCATCCGTTCTGCTCGTCGCCACGGTTGATGTCGATGCTGCCGAACATGCCGCGCGCGATCGCGAGTGCCACCTCGTGGTGGAAGCTGTGGCCCGCCAGCGTCGCGTGGTTGGCCTCGATGTTGACGCGGTACTCATCGGTCAGCCCGTGACGTTGGAGGAAGGCGTCGACGTTGGCGACGTCGTAGTCGTACTGGTGCTTGGTGGGCTCCTGGGGCTTCGGCTCGATGAGGAGCGGGCCCTCGAAGCCGATGCGATGCTTGTGATCGGCCACCAGGCCCAGGAAGCGGGCGAATTGCTGCTCCTCGCGCCGCAGGTTGGTGTTGAGGAGCGTCTCATATCCCTCGCGCCCGCCCCAGAGCACGTAGTTCGCGCCTCCGAGCCGATGCGTCGTTTCGAGCATCGCCTTGACCTGCGCCGCGGCGTAGGCGAAGACCTCCGGGTCGGGGTTCGTCGCCGCGCCGGCGGCGTACCGCGGGTGGCTGAACAGGTTCGCCGTGCCCCACAGCAGGCGGACCCCGGTGCGCTCCATGTGCTGCTCGATCGCGGCGGCCACGGCGTCGAGATTCGCGCGGCTCGCAGCGAAGCTCGTGCCTTCCGGCGCCACGTCACGGTCGTGAAACGTGAAGAACGGGACGCCCAGCGCGCCGAGGAGCTCGAAGGCCGCCTCGACCTTCGAGCGCGCGGCCGCCATCGGGTCCACTCCGGAAGCCAGCCAGGGCCGGTCGAAGGTGCCGACGCCGAAGACGTCGGAGCCCGGCCAGTTGAACGAGTGCCACAGGCATACGCCGATACGGAGGTGCTCCTCCATCCGACGCCCGAGCACCAGCCGATCCGGGTCGTAGACCCTGTACGTGAAGGGCTCCGTCGAGTCGAGCCCGCCGAACCCGATGCGCCCCGGAATGTCCGGGAAGAAGCCTGCCACGCCAATCCTCCTGGTCCATCGTCGACGCGTCGCCGCGTCTCCGCCAAGGTAGCAGACACCTTTGTCGATGAGAAGCACAAATGGCGCCGCGCACCCGGGTGCATCTTGCTCCTCGGCGGCTGATCTGAGCCGTGGTACGCGCCATGCTGGGTGGGCGGCATGAGCCGCATCGATCCACTCGCGACGGAACACGGGACGCCGGCGGCGGAAGCTGTCATCGTCGAGCGGCGCGAGATCGATACCGTGCTCGTCCACGGAACGGCAGCAGGCGTCGTTGCCGGGCTGGTGCTGGGGGTGACGACCGTCGTGGGCACCCTGCTTGCCGGTGGCTCCGTCGCCGATCCGTTTCGCTTCGCGACGGCGCTCGTCGTCGGTATCGAGGCGCTGAGCCCCGACTTCCCGGTCGGGGCCGCGCTGCTGCTGGGAGTGGCCATCCACCTCTCCGTGTCGGCCGCGCTGGGGGTCGCCTTTGTCGGGCTGCTGGCCCTCACCTACCAGCTCTCGGCCCGACCATGGCTACTGGCGGCCTATGGATCGGCCTTCGCGTTCGCGGTGTGGGAGGTCAGCTTCCTCGCCGCGATCCCGTCGTTCTTCCCGTCCCTGAGCGGACATCTCGATCTGGGGACGCAGCTGTGGAACCTCGTCGCCTACGTCGGGCTCCACGGTCCCACGCTGGGCATCTACGTGGCGCTGGTCCGCCCCGGTGTGGTCGGCGACTGGCGCGGGAACGACTGACCGATGGAGGGCGTGGACCTCGGCTTCCCGCTGTGGGTGCGGCTGACCCATCTGTTCAACATCCTCTTCGTCTCCCTCCTCATCCGCTCGGGCATCGAGATTCTCGGGGCACATCCGATGCTCTACTGGCGCGACGACTGCGCGCCCGGCTCGGAGTGGGTGCGGTTTACGAGGAAGCGGATGCCCTCGGACGAGCCGTGGACGGCCGAGGACGAGAAGCAGCCGTACAGCCCGCTCGTGGCGCTGCCGGGGCGCGATCACCTCGGGATCGGCCGGTACTGGCATTTCGTCGCGGTCATGGGCTGGATCGTGTGCGGGGCCGTGTACGTGGTGCTGCTGTTCGCCAGCGCGCAGTGGCAGCGCCTCGTCCCCACCTCCATCGACTTCTTCGGACGGGTAGCGGAGGCCGCCCTGGCCTACGTTCAGCTCCAGCCGCCGCCGACCGGCGATCCCTACAACGCCCTCCAGCAGCTGACCTACTTCGTCGTGATCTTCGGGCTCTCGCCGCTGCAGATCATCACCGGGCTCGCCATGTCACCGGCGCTTGCCGGCAGGTTCCCGTGGTTCCCGAGGCTGTTCGGTGGTCGGCAGGCGGCGCGCAGCATCCACTTCATCGGCCTCGTTGCCCTCGTCGCCTACGTCGGGCTCCACGGTCCCACGCTGGGCATCTACGTGGCGCTGGTCCGCCCCGGT